>VGGL01000010.1 GCA_016868575.1 Bacteroidota bacterium | reverse complement strand
AGATGATGCCGACCGCACCAAACCGGCTGCCGTCTGGTCGTGTACCAAGCAAGTGTTGGGGGTACTCACCGGGATAGCCATGGAGCAGGGGATCATTACTTCAGTCAACGATAAACTTGGAATTTATCTCCCATCAGAGATCGCAGATCACCCGGATAAGGCGGATATCACCATTGAAGACCTGCTGACCATGCGCTCAGGAATATCCTACAGCAACGATGGAGTAAGTGGACAGACTTCAAAAATGCTTCGCCAATTGCCGGATAACAGTGTTGAATTCATCCTTGATCTGCCCATGGATCAAAATCCAGGGACTGTATTCCATTATAGCGATGGTAATCCACATCTTCTCTCTGCAATTTATCAGAAAAAACTCGGGAGACCAACCGATGAATGGGCCGATGAGGTTCTTTTCTCCAGGCTTGATTTCAGGAATTATTCCTGGCACCGGTACCGGGATGGGATCACCCATGGCGCCTATGGCATTCTGACCACACCCAGAGAAATGGCCAAGGTGGCTCAATGTGTGATGGATCATGGTAAGTGGAAGGGTCAGCAGCTCGTTGATTCTGCATGGATTGTAAAAATGGTAACACCTTACATCCCTGATGCCTGGAACTATGATGGCGGCGTATTGACATTTGGGTATTTATGGTGGATGGATGCAAAACGCGGGATGATGTTCATGAATGGGCATGGCGGGCAGTATGCCTTTGCCATACCCCAATATCATTTGCTGATCGTAATGACTTCAGAACCCAATACCCAGGGGGATCATCAGTTGCTGTACGAGCAGGCGTTTGATATCGTGGATAAAATGGTTGGGGCAATCATGGATAAATGAAAACATCAGGGTACATAAAACCAGTGCCTTGAGACCCCTGGAGTATTTTCACACATAAAAATCAAGAAACGATGAATTGGTTCTTTTTTATTTATTGCAGGATTATTTGAGATCGGATGGCCCCTGGGGCTGAAGTTGTCACAGACCACATCGAACCGGATTCCATGGATCATTGTCGCAGTCATCTCCATGATCCTACCGGATTACTGCGGTTGCTTTCTGTCAGCCTCATCGTGATCGGGATCATCGGGCTTAAGCTAACTGGTTGAGAAACAACTCCTCCGGGGATACGCATGAAGTAATAATCTTAAGAAAAAGATCCGGAATTGTTCATTGATCATGGAACCACCTTGTTATGAGGGAGCAGTTCTATCCTAAGGAACTGAATCCCTGACACCCAATTCTTCAAGAAAATCCTTTTTTTTCTGGGAGTCTCTGCAAGGGATAATATAAAATAGCGCGCTATCCTTCCTCCCTGAAAAGTAATGCATAGCAGACAGGTTAAACCGGGCATCATCAAAAAAAGGATCAATCCGGATGGAACGACGAAGGATCAATTTCGCTTTCACAGGGTTTCCGGTAGCAAACAGGGAAGCCCCGTAATCATTGAGGACCCTGACTTCAAAGGGAGTTCTTTCAATGGCCTTCTCAAAACAAATAACAGCTTCCGTCATGTTTCCCTTTCTGTATTGAGCAACCCCTTCAAACCAGGCAAGGGGAAGGGAGTTTGGAGTAATGTCATAAAGAAAACTATGTGCTTTCCTGCAATAGGTGATTACCTTGTCATCATTTTGCCTTTCATAGCGGAACATCTTTAATGAGTAATATTCTCCCATCATCCTGTAGATGCCCGGGATAAGAGAAAAAAACAGCAGAAAAACCATTACTCCATTGAAAAGCTTAATGGGAATCTCAGGAAGCCATCTGAATGAAAAGGTTTCTGAAGGGATTTTTGCCAATAAAAATGCTATGGCGGAAAAGAACAGGATATTGTGTTCCACCCGTTTAAGGGGAAAATCAAACAAAGAAAACAGATAAAACCCGGCAATAAATGAAGCGAATAAAATCAGCGAAAATGATGGTTTAAGTTTTCTTTTAATCAAACAGATAAACGCCCATACCAGGGGAAGCAGGAAAATCATAAAAGCAAGAACCAAACCAACGATGCCGAGTTCAGAAATGATGGAAATGGCTTCATTATGAGGCTGGCTGTAAGTATAGTTCAGCTTTGTATGATCGGGATTGGGTGGTTCCGGGCTTGACGGGATGTTCAGTTTCCAGTTGCCGGCGCCAACCCCCGTGAATGGATGTGATTGGATCAGAAAGAGTGACTTTTTCCAGAATATCATCCGGAGGTTGGCGTTCTCATAATAGGCTTCGGAATGATCAAACGGAGGAATATCACCCGGAGTGGCCATATCCAGCTCTACATAACGTCGCACTTTCTCTTCTTCAGGATTCTCAAATGTTCCGAAATAATCCCAGACCTCAATCTTGCTCAGGAAATAATCCTTTCTCGTCCGGTCAAGAGAGGAATAGAATAGAAAAACCAATCCCAACAACAACACAAGAGCGCCAATTCCATTGATTATATTGGCTTTGTTGATGATAAAGCGGTAACGGATAACCAGGAAAAGAAAAAGGAGAACGAGGGCAAGGAATAATCCCAGATAAACAGCCCGGCTTTGGAGAATGATGATGAAGAAGACTGACAGGATCGCAATCCCAAGGGCAATAAATTTCCAGCCTTTTTTCAGAATTGAGTACCCGGTCAGGACGAATGGCAGGGAGATCAGCAGGAATCCCGAATAGAGGTTATTATTGGCGCTGATCGACTTGATCTTATAGGGGTCGAAAAAAGGTATCGCTGACATCCGAAAGAAAGCAAGGGCAAATGAGAAGGTCAGGAATATCATCAGGAACTTGATGAAGATAATCTCCGTTTCCGCAGTGTGTTGGATGTATTTCGTAACAATGATCCAAACAGCCATGGAATTAAATACAACCTGTGACTGGATCAAGGCTTCCTGGGGTGAAAGCGCCCACAGGCTGCTTAAAAGATTCCAGAGATAGAAAGCGATGAGGGAGAACAGGTAAAGGTTCTTTTGGGGAGAAATGATTTTTTTGAAAGACAAGGGAAAAAAAACAATCAGAAGCAGGCTAAGGGTGATAAACCTCGGAAGAAAAGAACGGTCGATGATGACATCGGAACGGATGGTACAGGCAAGGAGCAATAGGATTGCTGAAAAAGAAACAACAGAGATGCGGTCCTTCTGGTTCATTTGCAATAAAGACCGTCAGGTGGATCATTCCAGGAACGAGATGATCGCACACCCTGCTTCACCGGGGGTCGGTATTATTTCACTTGAATATCCCCACACGATGGATCCGCCTTTTCCGGGCGGGGAGGTAAGTATCCTGTCGCTGATATAAGATCTGGGTAAGCCATTAAAGACGTTCAGAATATATGACCAGGGATCATTGCAATAACCTGTGATGGTTCCGAGGTTATCATTTCCGGGTGTGCCATGAACAGTATAACTTGTATAGCTTCCTTTTTTTCCTCCGGTACCTCCTGCGGCCCGCATGACGATTGATGAAGATATATAAAGCAGGGAGTTTTCACCATTCCCGCCGTTAGTATCACCGCTCCAGTATCCCGAATAGGTTGCATTTTCTCCTGCTACACCGGCATTTCCGATCGTAAAAATAAGCTGCTGATTTGGGGTTACGTCCATCTCTTTTTCAGCATAGCCTCCGCTTCCTCCATTCCCGCCATCGTTAAGGGTATAGGAATAAGAATATACCCCGGCGCCACCACCCCCTCCTGAACCGCCCCAAAGCTCTACCTTGATCTTTGAAACTCCTGATGGAACTGTCCAACTCTGGGAATAAGCCAGAATCACCTTTGTGGGATTTAACAATCCGCTGATGACATATGGATTCTGAATTGTTCCTTCGCCGTTAACCTGAATATTGGTACCTGCCGTAACCTTTGTCTCCGATCCATCGGTAATGGGTTTGTTGATCAGGTCGTTGTAGTCTCCCGAAAATCCATTTCCCGCATAAAGTGCATAAGGTACACTAAGAAGCTGGCTTGTTCCGGTGATTGTGTAACTTGATCCCCCCATAGGATCCGTTTCCGTTTTCAGGAAATAGGGTCCACTTGCCCAGTCAATCTCTGAAAAATCATCCGAAGTTATCCCACCTCCGATCTCAAGAGACACCAGGCCATTGACATTTGTTGTAACAGAATGAACCTCGGTATAAACAGAGACCCCCGTAGCTGATCCCTGCAACACGCTGATCTTTATCCCAACCGGGCTGTTCTGGATCAGCTTTCCAGTTGCATCCCGTATGACAGCCTGATAACTCAGCTTCTGGGGCGACTGAGCCGATAGGAAAATGGAAACGGTAAAGAATAGCAGAATAAATATTGGCTTTTTCATCTTTTTATGATTCTGAACGTTTTTAATGGAGTATTATCATGAAAGACAGAAAGAAAATATACCGATGAGGCATAGCAATCAAGGGATATCTCGGTTTCCTGCCGATCTGTTTCTGACAGGTGGAGAAGCTTTCCTGATGCATCCATAAGCTCAAATCTGAAACCTGTAAGGTCACTGTTCTCTATTGCAAGGGAAAGCTTGCCAGATGAGGGATTCGGAAAGACTTTACAGTGCAGGGTAATGCCCGTTTCTTCTTCCATTCCTGCATAGAATTGGATCTCATAGGGTTGTTGAACACCCTCCATGATATTTCCGTTTGAGGCGGAATGAAATAAAAAAGCTGTCTGTCCGACTGAATATGTCACTGAACCGCTGCTTCCACCTGCATCTGCACTTGCAGCAAGTATGGCCTCCTGAGCAAATAATCCCTTGAAATTGATCATCACCAGAAAAAGCGATATGAGAATAAGAATATTCCTTTTCATGGGATTGAAATCAAGCATTGGTTTATTTATCAGAAGACAAAGATAATGCAATTCCCTGAAAAGTTGATCCAAAACATGAAAAAAGGCAGACCGAATCAATTCATGTCAAGGATCCGGCCTGGGATGATACGGGTAAGCCTCCGCATTCCCCTTACAGGGAGCCATGTAGCAGCGAATCCGATCGCCATCACAGTTGCAAAGACAAGAACGAAATCTACCGCTTCCATCTGAACCGGGTAATGACTCACTACAAAGGAGCTATCAACACCACCCAGCCGGATCAGTCCAAATCGCTGCTGGACATAACAAATCGCTGCCCCAAGCAAGAGGCCGAGAAAAGCCCCGGCAAAGGAGATCATGATCCCTTCGGTGAGAAAGATATTGCGGATGATCCGGTTATCAGCCCCCAGGCTCTTTAGAACTGCAATATCTTTTCGCTTGTCGAGGATCAGGATGGACAAGGATCCCACCACATTAAAGGTGGCGATAAGCAGGATAAAAGCCAGGATGAGAAACACCGCCCATTTTTCCGACTGCATGATCTTGTAAAGCAACTCCTGTTGCTGAAATCGGTCTTTCACAACATAGTTCTCGCACAGCAACCTTCGGAGGGAGGCCTTTACCTGTTCCCGGGATGCTCCGGGAACCACCGCTATTTCTAAGGCCGAAAGTTCATCTTTGTATCCGAGCAGGTTCCGGGTAAACCGAATGGGTACGATCACATATTTTGAATCGAAATCCTGCTGAACACTGAAGTATGCTGAAGGAAATATAGTGGCAGCCTCGAAGGCCTGTTCCATTTGTATTCCACCGGAAAATCCCCTTTTCGGAACGTATACCTGGATGGGATGAATGGCATCCCGCAGATCAGTCCCCAAGGACCAGGCCACTCCGTAACCCAACACCGCAAAGTCAGCACTCCCTTGTTGTAGAAGGAATCTCCCTTCCACAATCATGGTATCCACATGGCTGGTTTGGGTGAAACTTTCAGAAACCCCTTTAAGGGTCACGATGTATTGCCGGTCGTTGTAACGCATCAGGGCATTTTCTTCGATCACTTCCGTGATGCTGAGAACTCCCGGCATCGACTTCACCTGGTCATATGGAAGGGAGCTGAGGTGGAATGTCTTACCCACCGTGGCAGTGATCCTGAGATCGGGATTGAACGTGTTGAACAGGGAGAGAACCAGCTTTTCAAAGCCATTGAAGACCGACAGGACGACAATCAACGCCATGGTGCCGACCAGCACGCCAGTTACGGAAATACCCGCTATCAGGTTGATGATGTTGTGCGACTTTTTCGAGATCAGGTACCTCTTCGATATGTAAAAGGGGAAATTCAATCGATCAGGTTATTTCCAGGCTTTAACGATCAATCCGGTGCCTGTGTTGTGGTGAATGGAAACATCACAAAAGTTCAGGATAAGGGAGAAGGGGAATACGATCAGGTAGTAAAACGGTAAAATCAGGAAAAACAGCTTAGTGATACCCAGCATCCGGATGGGGTATTTCATGGTTAGCAACCAGGAAAGATGACCCGGTTTACCGTATGAATAATAGGCTTCTGTCTTTCCAAATCCTGCATTCATTAATTTTTGCTGAATATCTTCCATGCCGTATCCATCCCTCACATGTTCTTCAATGAAACTGGACCGGCCATGTTCATGAACCCCCGATCCTCCCTTATCGCTGGGGGTAGAGATCAGCACCATACCGCCCGGTTTCAGTGCCTGATGAAATCGCTGAAATACAAGCGTGTCCTCCAGGATGTGCTCCATTACATCCACTGAAATGATCAGATCGTACATTGACACATCAGAAAGCGTGGTTAGGTCTGCAGTCTTGAAAGATACATGGGTGAAGCCGATCCGTTTGAAAAAAGCATTGCAATCGCTGGTTTGTTCCTCTTTCAGATCCACCCCTGTCACTTGCCAGTTCCTGTTTATTGAGCCCAGGTACCATGAATATTGTCCGAAACCTGATCCGGCATCGAGTACGGAAGCAATACCAGGATGTTCTCTGACCCATTTTTTCAATTCTCTCCGGATATGCCAGGTCCGTAGCAGCAACAGGTTGAGCATCCGGTAGAACAACACCCGCAGCCGGGGTGTCCGGTTGAAAGCTTTTCCGAGGATTCGTTTGATCGGATCGTACTGCATTCAGTTATCAATTATCAGTTATCAATTATCAGTAAACAGTTTTGAAGCAAAAGTACGATCTTTTCAAACAGATGTCCAATCGAAAAGTATCATTTACGTCAGGCGTTCTGATAGAAACCGTGTCAAAAATGCTTATCTTTGCATAGATTATCACAAGAAAGAGTGAAAGCATTGATAAGGATACCGGGAAAAACAGTGCTTTGCATTGCCATGATGACCTTGATGGTTGTGGCAGAGGTCTTCTCCCAGCCTGGCGCTCCGCCGGGCGGTCCGGGAAGTGGCGATCTCCCCATCGGAGGCGGCAAAGAGCTGAACATCGGCCTTTTCCTGCAGGGATTGTATGCCGGAAACATGATGATGAATCCTGCTTCTGACGAAAATGGACCAAAATGGGGCGCTGATGTTGCGGATATGCTTACGATCGAACTGCATGACCAGGTTTACACCAACGTGGTGGCTATCATCTCAAATGGTACCCTGAAAACCAACGGATCGATTACCGTTTTTCTTCATGATTCCCTTGATGGAAGCTATTATATTACCATCAGGCACAGGAACAGCATCTTAACCGTGAGTTCCAATCCTGTTTCTTTTGCCGCCGGAACGGTGAACTACTCTTTCTACCCTGCCCCGGGAAAAGCCTATGGTAACAACATGGCTATGCTGGAACCAGGGGTCTATGGGATCTATGCTGGGGATGTTAACCAGGATGATGTGGTCGATTCAAGCGACATGGGACTGGTTGATAATGCATCCAATGCATTTCTCACCGGTTACCTGGCTGCTGATGTCAATGGGGATGGTATCATCGACAGCAACGACATGGGCTTGGTTGATAACAACGCCAATCTCTTCGTGATGGCTGTGACTCCTTAGCAGCAGATCAGGCAAGGATTTCCTGTTCAGGTTTTTTTGTTTCGTAGGGCTAATTGCCCGCAGGCTGCAGCAATATCTTCACCCCGGCTTTTCCGGATGTTGACTACCATGTTCAGGCGCTTCAGAAAAGCGGCAAAAGCCTCCATTTTTTCATCCGAAGAGCGTTCAAATCCGGTCTTATCTACCCGGTTGTATTCGATGAGGTTGATCTTAACCGGGAACCGTTTGCAAAAAGCCGCGAGTTCCCTGGCATCCTGAATAGAATCATTAACATCTTTCAGCATCAGGTATTCCACCACGATCCGCTGACGGGTCAGGCGGTAATATGCTTCCAATGCCTCTGACAAAGCAAGAAGGGTGAACTTCTTTGCGGCTGGAATGATCGTTTCCCGTTTATGTTGGCTGGCTGAATGGAGCGAAACAGCCAGTTGGATCTTCACATGCGCTGATGCGAGCCGGCGGATGCCTTCAGGAATGCCGACAGTAGAAAGGGTGATGCGCTGAGGGGAAATGGCAGCACCTTCCGGGTCACACCATTTCCGAATGGCTTTTATCACTTCCTCATCATTCAGCAGGGGCTCACCCATCCCCATGATTACGATGTTTGACAGCTTTTTTTTGAGCTGTTCCTGCGCCATCCGATCAAGCAGGATGACCTGATCGTAGATTTCATGAGACATCAGGTTTCTCCGGAATCCCAGCAAACCGGTGGCACAGAATTTACAACCCAGCGGGCAACCCACCTGGGAGGAGATACAGGCGGTTACCCGGTTCCCGGCAGGGATCAGGACTCCTTCAAAACGTTGATCATCCTGAGCCAGAAACACCACTTTGGTGGTGAGGTCTGTGCTGGCATCCAGCTGTTCGATCCGGAGGGGTTCGAAATAAAAATGAGCATCTAATAGAGAACGTAGGGAGGAAGGGATATTAGACATTGCCCGGAATGACCTGGCGTGTTTCTTCCAGATCCACTCGCAGACCTGCTTGCTCCGGAAGGCCGGCTCCTTGTGCTGACTAAAAAAGTCATGGAAATCAGCCAATTTCTGGGACATGGCCGGTTTCCGGATATTATTTTCAACGGAGTCCATTTTCCCTGATCTGATCAAGTTCTGCGGCGCTGAAAAGGCCGGTTTGGAAGAGGTTAAAATATTCATCTGAAACGGACGCTCCGAAAATCAACAGATCATCCGTGTTGAGTGTTACCCTGATACCGTGATCAAATAAAATGCGGATGGGATGATGTGCCAGATCCTTAACAACACCCAGTCGTACATTGCTGGTTGGACAGACATTCAGCTGGATCCGGTTCTTTGCCAGCCAATGCATTACTTCATGGGATGTAGCTGAGGCGATGCCATGTTGCACTGCATCCAGCTCCAGCACTTCTGCAGTTTTTCTCACATGGTCGGCGTCCCCAAACTCACCTGCATGTGCCTTGCATTTCATCCCTTGTTGTTTGGCTTTTTTGAAGAGGTATTGGTAGGTTTCAGGTGGTTCTGCCAACTCTTCTCCATACAGGTCGATGGACCGGAAAAAACCGGAGTCAAGACATTCTTCTACGCAGTGCTGATATCCGGGAGCCTCAAAGTTACGGCTGAAGCCCATTTCCGGGATCCAGTTTACATCCGGGGCATATTCCTGATGTGATTGTTTCAGAAAAGACGCCAGCCCTTCTGCCCGGTTGGGGTAATGGTTGACAAACCAGCAATCGATACTCATTTCAATCCGCACAATACCATCGTTTTTAGCTTGCCGGAAAGCAGCTCCAATCGCGAATTCGAAGTTCTCGCGTGTTTGAAAGAGGGGGCGGAGGTGACCATATATGTATCGGTCCATTTCACGCAGGCCTTTCATGATTGGTGGCGGGGGAGGTATGTCTGTCCCCAGGAAAGCCCTGAAATCGGATAGTTGTCCTCCCAAAGCTGCATGGTTATGCAGGTCGCTTTTAGGCGTCCGACGGATGAGATCGGGCAGGTTCTCCGTTAGCCCTTTTTGAAAATCAAGGTTCATCGGTGAGTTGTTCACCATTCATCCTTCTTGACCACAACCGGCTCCATCCCTTTTTTCATGCTTTTAACCAGACCGGTCATGGTGGTGTCGATCTGGTAGAGGTAATCGTCCCATCGCGGATTATATGCCGGATCTTTTTTATTCAGCCATTTTTCAATGGGGGACTTGGAGGCTTGTTTAAGGTTGAAATCGGTTAATGTATAACGGTATTTGTTGTCTTTCAGTTCGATCCGGATGGAATAAAGCACCATACCGGCATCCTGGCGGATGTTGTCTTTTTCGGTATAGTAAAGCCTTAAACGCCCCATTCCTTCAATGTTACCGTTCACTCTATCCCGGATATTCAACACGCTCTCCGGGTTCACATAATAGAGGTTGAACCAGGAGATACCCCGGTTAAACAAGTCATCCTTGTTGGCTTCCTGGACCACGACCTCCCGGTACATGATCTTTTGAGAATCGGCATCCAGCGGCATATTTGGGGTTCCTATTGATTCCTGTGCAAGGGAAAATAATGGGAACAACGATATTAAACTTAATAAGGCAATAGAGATGACCTTATACTTTTTACTCATGATATTCATTGTTTTTCTGCGAAGTTCACAAAGTTAGGTGCAAAGTTCGAAAAAAAACCGCAGAGACGGGGAGGCGCAGAGGATTTCCTTTCATTCTCTCAACGCCTCCGCGTATCCGCGGTGAGGTCTGATCTTCAACTGAACTGTTAATTCAGGAGCGGAGGTACTTCTTAGTACATTCCGCCCATTCCGCCGTGTCCACCCATCGGTGGCATGGCAGGTTCTTTTTCTTCCTTGATACTATGCAGGACACATTCCGTTGTCAGAAGCATGCCGGCGATGGAAGAAGCGTTTTCGAGGGCCACACGGGCAACCTTGGTAGGGTCGATAACGCCAGCCTGATACAGGCTTTCGAACTCTTCTGTCCGGGCGTTATAGCCATAGTCATCTTTACCTTCCTTAACCTTCTGCACAATGATGGAACCTTCTTTACCTGCGTTGGCTACGATCTGACGAAGTGGTTCTTCAAGCGCTCTTTTAACGATGGCGATTCCGGTTTCTTCATCTTCATTGTCGCCCTTCAGTTTGTCGATGTCCTTCACGGCGCGCAGATAAGCGACACCACCGCCTGGGATGATCCCTTCTTCGATAGCGGCACGGGTAGCATTCAATGCATCATCAAAGCGGTCTTTCTTTTCTTTCATTTCCACTTCACTGGCAGCGCCGACATAGATAACAGCTACACCACCGGCGAGCTTAGCCAGCCGCTCCTGCAGTTTTTCCTTGTCGTATTCTGAGGTTGTATTGCCGATCTGAGCTTTGATCTGGTTGATACGGCCGTCGATATCAGATTTCTTGCCTTTTCCGCTGACAATGGTCGTGTTGTCCTTGTCAACCGTCACTTTTTCAGCTTCACCCAGGTATGAAATGGTGGTATCTTCGAGTTTGAATCCTTTTTCTTCGGAGATCACAGTTCCGCCTGTCAGGATGGCGATATCTTCGAGCATTTCTTTTCTGCGGTCACCAAAGCCGGGAGCTTTTACGGCAACTACTTTCAGGGCGCCACGGATTTTATTCACCACGAGGGTAGCAAGCGCTTCGCCATCAATGTCTTCGCTGACAATGATCATCGGACGTCCAGTCTGGATGACCTTCTCGAGGATGGGGAGTAAGTCCTTCATGATCGAGATTTTCTTGTCGTGGATGAGGATGTACGGACTCTCATACACGGCTTCCATTTTCTCGGTATCGGTCACGAAGTAAGGGGAAATATAACCGCGGTCAAATTGCATGCCTTCCACGACTTTCACCGTCGTTTCCATGCCTTTGGCTTCCTCGATGGTGATCACACCTTCTTTTTTTACCTTTGACATGGCTTCTGCGATCATCTTGCCGATGAAGATGTCATTATTTGCGGAGACACTGGCCACCTGCTCAATTTTTTCAGAGCTGTCGCCGATCTTCTTGGTCTGTTTTTTCAGCGAGTTGATCACTTCAACAACTGCTTTATCGATACCTCTCTTAATATCCATCGGATTGGCTCCGGCGGTAACATTTTTCAGACCTGTGGTATAGATGGCCTGAGCAAGAACGGTAGCGGTAGTGGTACCGTCTCCGGCGATTTCACTGGTTTTGGAAGCTACTTCTTTCACCATCTGGGCGCCCATGTTTTCAACAGGATCCTTCAGTTCAACTTCCTTTGCAACGGTAACGCCATCCTTGGTGATGACCGGTGCGCCGTATGATTTTTCAATGATGACATTGCGACCCTTTGGGCCAAGTGTCACCTTTACGGCATTGGATAACTCGTCCACTCCCTTTTTCAGGGATTCTCTGGCCTTGATATCGAAAATAATTCCTTTTGCCATTGTTTTTGAATTTTAAGTTTATGATAATTAAATGATTGCTAAAATGTCAGATTCCCTGACAATCAGATAGTTGTTGTTGTCATAGGAGATCTCAGTTCCGGAGTACTTTCCATAGAGGACATGGTCGCCAACTTTCACGGTCATGGGTTCGTCTTTTTTTCCGGGGCCAACGGCCACCACGGTTCCTTTTTGAGGTTTTTCTTTGGCAGTGTCGGGGATGATGATCCCGCCTGCTGTCTTTTCCTCTGCCTGTGCCGGTTCAACCAGAACGCGGTCGGCCAATGGTTTGATCTTAACTTTCGACATGTGATTAAATTTTATGTGGGTTAAACATGATGTTTTTTGGTAGCTGCTCCTGTCATTTTCTGTGCCATCTGAAAAAACAGACACGGAGAGGACATTTTTTCACTTTTGTGTCAGGGTAGAAAAAAATGTGTCAGAACGGTATGACATTCTGACACATTATAAGAAGGGCAATTTCTTATTCGCCGGGTTGTGCAGGTTGTTCAGGAGGGGCTTCGAAATCCTTGATCGGTTGCGCTGCACCACTCTCTTCCAACTGTTTCTTTACAATACTTTCCCGGGTATCACCCGTACCGGTATATTTAGGGATCACGAAAATTGATAACAGGCTGAGTACAAGTAGGGCAACAGCCAGGGTCCAGGTCGATTTTTCAAGAAAGTCCGCTGTTTTTCTGACGCCCATGAACTGATTTGATGATCCGAAGTTCGATGCCAGGCCGCCACCTTTGGAGTTTTGCACCAGTACTACCAGTACCAGCAGGACGCAGACGATCAATATCATGACGGAGATGAAGACATAAAGGCCACTCATGCTAAAAAAGATTAATGTTTGATTTTCAATTTTTGAATTTGGGCTGCAAAGTAACTACTTTTTTCCGGAAATACCAAGCTCAGGCGTTCATAAATCTGAACCGCCTTGCTAATGTTGCCCTGACTGGCGTGGATTTCAGCCAAAGTTTCACTGATGATTTCAAAGTTGTCAACGCTGCTTTGCCTGGCGAACGCTGAAGGCGTAAAGAAACCCTGTCGCTGCGGGGTGATCTTGGGTTCGTTCAGGATAAACTGGTCAATGAGTACCGACTTTTCAGTCTTTGGTGGCAGGGTTGTTTCCTCTGCAATCGTTGTTTCCGGGATTGAATCGGCAATATTTTCCTCTTCTGGCTCGATGGTTTTCTCCTGAATGGATGAAGGCGTGAGTGAAAGCAGCAAGGCCCTCACCGTTTGACGGCTGGCCGCGCAAGCAGCAGTTGTCCTGATCTGTTGGTTCAGGTAGATATTGTTTTCCAAATGATACCCGCACATCAGAGCCAGTTGTAAACTCTGACAATAAGGGAAATCTCCGGTTAGCCTCTTTATATGCTCAGTCTCCTCCGGCGTAATGGCGGCGGGGTTTTTTATCAATGCCAGGAATTGATATCGGTTCATCACTGAGGAGTCAAAGAGATGTTTTACCAGTTAACTACTGCTTTGTTGAAGATGTCTTCCACCAATTGCTGGGTGACATCGCTGATCAGCTGATCCTGGACGGCCGTGATGTCCTGGTTACTGGGGAAATCAGAAAACCTGGAAAATGTAGATTCAAAACTTTGTGAATCATCCTGTGTATTGGTGAATTTCACCGAGACCGAGATCATCAGCCGGTTCAATCCGGCCGTTTCATTACCCTGGATGGCTTGCGGGGTAATCGAATAGCCTGTGATTGAACCTTCCATAAGCAGATCGCCACCGGAGTTGACAAGGTCCAGGTCGGTTTGAGAAGAGAAACGGTCTTTCAGGGCATCTGTAAATGTTTGCGACAAGGTTGGGATAACCAGCAAAGCATTATTGGGGAAATAGGAGATATTGATTGTTTTGATGGATGGAGAGATGGATGCACCTGTGAATGAATAGCTTACCCTGCATCCTGACGGAATGATGAACAATGAAGCCAGACAAATGTAAGTCAGGAGTTTCACGGGTGTTTATTGTTCGAGGTTGTATTCCTTGATCTTTCTGTATAACGTTCGCTCGGATATTCCCAGTTCCCTGGCGGCGTTCTTCCGCTTTCCCTTGTGTTTTTCGAGCGCCCTGCGGATGAAATCGATCTCTTTCTTTTCCAGAGACAATGACTCCTCGATCACCTCCGACTCTTCGATCGGTTCTTCAAATGTTTTTCCCTGATCTGCAGGAACAATGATGGCAGTGGAAGGCAACGGAGCATAATCAGGGACTTCCGCTTGTGCTTGTTTCAGAAAAGCCAGTTGGTCTTCTCCAAGATTTTTGATCACCTGTTCATGTTGCAAAACTTCGCCCATGGCCTTTTTCAGTTCATTGATATCCTTTCGCATATCAAAAAGCACACGGTAGAGCAGTTCCCTTTCCGTAACCGAGTTTATTTCTTCCTGTTTATAGAGGATGGGCAAATCTGTCGGTAGGCCTTGTGGCAAGTATTTGATCAGGATGTCAGGGGTGATCATCCGCTCATTTTCAATGATGGAGATCTGTTCTGTGATGTTTTTCAGTTGCCGGATATTCCCTGGCCAGCGGAAATTGACAAAGAGGTTTTTTGATTCCGGGGAGAGTTCCAGGGGGGGCATCCGGTATTTTTCGGCAAAGTCACTGCTGAATTTCCGGAATAACAATAGGATATCTTCTTTACGCTCACGGAGTGGGGGCATGAAAATAGGAACTGTGTTGAGGCGGTAATAGAGATCCTGGCGAAATTTACCCCGGCTGATCAACTCAGGTATTTCGACATTGGAGGCTGCAACCACCCGGACATTGGTTTTCAAAACCTTAGACGATCCAACTTTGATGAATTCTCCGGTTTCCAGCACCCGCAGCAGACGTACTTGGGTGGAGTGAGGAAGCTCTGCCACTTCATCCAGGAAGATCGTCCCTCCGTTTACCACTTCGAAATACCCTTTCCGGGCTTCATGCGCCCCGGTAAAAGAGCCCTTTTCGTGACCAAATAATTCGGAATCGATGGTACCTTCAGGGATGGCGCCGCAGTTAACTGCGATGTATGGCCCATGTTTCCGGGAGCTCAGCTGGTGAATGATCTTCGGAAAAACCTCTTTACCGGTGCCGCTCTCACCGGTGATCAAGACGGTCAGGTCAGTTGGCGCCACCTGCCGGGCTATGTCGATAGCCCGGTCAAGCTGCGGAGTATTTCCGATGATCCCGAATCTTTGTTTGATTGCCTGAATGTCCATCTTTGCTGACTGATAAAACCCAGTAGGGGTCTGATTAATTTACAATTCTCCGGTGAGATGAGGGCCGGATTACTTTTTTCCTTTTTTCGCAAGCACCTCTTTCTTGATACGCTGAAGATGTCCGCGTCCAAGGGCTTTCACTTCACATCCGAGTTCGAAGTATTTACGGATTTGGTCATCTGTGAGGATACCGAAGGCATCGATAACGGCGATCGGTCTTCCTGCCCATTTAACGATATCTTCCGGCTTTAGCTTCAGATAAGGTTCGTGCGGAACAGCCAGGATCAAAGCTTCAACACCTTTCAGCGCTTTCTTCAGATCCTTCTCGATTTTCAACTCTTTCAGGTGATCCTGGTTCCGGAAGAACCGTTTCCAGGAATGTTCCGGAGAAAGATCCTGATCTTCCAGTTCATACCAATGATCCAGGTAAGGATCGTTAACACGGATATCAGCTCCCATTTCGGTAAGTTTTCTGACCACGAGCTCACTGCCGCTGTAACGGGTATCGCCGACATCCTGCCGGTAACTGGCGCCGCAAAGGAGCACTTCTGAACCGGCGATGTAACGACCCATATTGCGCAGGGCATCGCGCGTCAGTTCCGCCACATGTAAGCCGCGTGTATCATTGATGTTGATGGCTGTTGGGGTGATCTTGAAAACCTTTTCGCCGTCTTCAAAACCAAGGATATGTTTATATGCCCAGTAGCCCAATCCACCGTCTTTTGGCAGGCAATATCCTCCGATGCCGGGGCCCGGGAAAATGATATTGGTGTGTGTGGGGCGCATTTTGATGGCTTTGATCACCTTGATCAGGTCAACGCCGTTTCGTTCGGCAAAAAGGCTCCATTCGTGCAGATAGGCCAGGATGGTTGCGCGGTATGAATTTTCGACGATCTTGGTGGTTTCAGATTCAATGGGGCGGTCCATCACGGTGAGTGGGAATTCCTTGGTATTCAACACTTCGTGGAGGAATTTTTCGACTCTTTTCCGGGCTTCAGCATCACAGCCGGAGCAAACACGCCAGAAATCGCGGATACTGCGAACATACTCCCTGCCGGGCATAACCCGTTCAAAGCTGTGTGCCAGCAAAGGGGTTTCCTTGATACCTCGCTTGGTAAAAGCTTTCTTCAGTATCGGCCAGGCCACAAATTCGGTGGTCCCGGGGGCAACCGTTGTTTCGATCAGCACCAGGCATTTGGGTGGGATCTTATCGCCGATGACCCGCATGGTTTCTTCCAGGGCGGCCATATCTGTTTCGCCAGTCTTCATGTTGCCAAGGTCTTTCTTGGCATAGTCGCACTGAACGTCAACGATCACGCAATCGGCAAATTTCAGGCAATCGCTGTTAAAAGTAGCATAGAAACTTTTCGCTTTCCTGACCGTCCGGTCAATCAGCTCATCCACCTCCGGATCTTCAGCTTTTACCGGAGAGATACCTTTATTGATCACTGGGATCTTCCAATAACTACGGGCACTGGGCCGTTGCTGACCGATCACCATCTTGGTGAATTTTCCTTTCTTGTCTTTGGTATCCGCCACAATGGCTGCCATCACAGCTCCGACAAAGCCGAGTCCCATGACAACGACGATTTCCTTCCCGTCTTTCCGTGCTTTTTTTACGAGGCTTTCGATGTGTTTGAGTTCACCCGCATAATCCTTTTCCTGTGGGATTGGGTATTTTTCCCCTTCCGGGCTAACTGAGTACCTGATTGCTTGATTTTTTTTCATAATTGTGTGTGTTTAATGGTAAATATTTTTATTTCTGTCCATATTATCTGATTGTTGCGCCAAGTTTCTGATGCAATGCCTGGATGATTTTTTGGATTGACTTGTCAATTTGCTTGTCTGTAAGCGTCTGGTGTTCATCCTGTAGCACCAGGCTAACGGCATAGGATTTTTTTCCCGTACCTGCCTGGTCGCCCTCATACACGTCAAACAGGTTGATATCCCTGAGCAGGGAAGTTTCTGCCTCTGAGATCACCTGTTTTATTTCTGCGAAACGCACCTGCTTGTCAATGAGCAAAGCAAGGTCTCTCCTGACGGAAGGGTACTTCGGAACCTCTTTGATGACCGGATGAAGAGATAAATGTAAACGGATAACGGTTTCCCAGAACACAATTCCTGAAAAAACAGGTTGCCTGCAATCGAATATTCCTTTCAAACCATCTCTCATGTTCCCGCAAACGGCCAACAGCTCTCCGTTAAAGGTGAAAGCCAATCCGGATGAGAAGTATTTATCCTCGTAGTTCTGTTCAGTCACCCGGTTGTTCGGAAAACCCAATCTGGTCAATATTTTCCAGATACACGATTTAATCTCGAAGACATCAACGCTATTCTTTGGAACATTCCATCGCTCTTCCTGTTTCAGTCCTGTCAGGAAGATGGCCAGATGTCTGCTTTCTTCATAATTCTTTAGGTCTCCGTGTTGATCGATAGCTGTATTAACCTTTTTATATACCGTCCCAAATTCATAGAGTTTCAGGTTGGTATTTTTTCTATTGATGTTGAAGGTGATGGTTTCGAGTCCGCCAAAGACCAAAGTGGGGCGAAGAATATTCAGTTCCCTGCTGATGGCATTCAGGATCATGATATTTTCATCGACCGGGTACCCCGGTATTTTCTCCGTATAAGATGAGGCGGTCAGGGAGTTATTCTGAATTTCTGAAAAGCCCTGGGATGTCAGAAAATCGGATATCTTGTTTTGAAGCCGGTCACTGAGATTTTCAACATGGTCAGGTTCCGTGAATCTGATCTCTCCGGGAAGAGTGATCCGGTTGTATCCATATATTCTGAGGATCTCCTCCACCACATCCGCCTGGCATGAAATATCCGTTTTATAGGATGGCACGACCACAGAGAATCCGGCAGGAGAGATGTTTTCAATCTGAAAACCAAGGGATCTTAAAATTCGGTGGATTATTTCTGCAGGTATTTGGTTACCAGTCAGTTTGTCAATATAGGAAAGATCAATAGGGATGGTTTTCGGGGTAGGTTTGCCAGGAAAAACATCCTGGATCTTTGAAGAGATCTTTCCCCCGGCGATTTCCTTGATCAGCATGGCTGCACGCTGGAGTGCATAGATGGCGATGCTGATGTCAGCTCCCCGCTCAAAACGGAACGAAGCATCTGTCTGCAATCCATGATGTTTGCTTGATTTACGGATCGTTGCAGGTTGAAAGCAAGCGCTTTCAAGAAAGAGCTGTTGTGTTTTATCCGTCACCCCTGAGTTTAATCCGCCGAAAATGCCGGCCATGCACATAGGTGCTTCCACATTGCATATCATAAGATCATCAGCCATGAGGGTGCGGTTGATGCCATCAAGGGTGATGAATTGGGTTCCGGCCGGATATTTTTTCACAATGACCTTGTCTCCCTTGATCTCTCTCGCATCAAATGCATGGAGTGGCTGGCCGGTTTCATGCAGCACAAAATTCGTGATATCGACGATGTTGTTTATGGGTCTGACATCGATTGCTTTCAGGTAGTTCTGCAGCCAGGCCGGAGATTCCTGAACCTGGATCCCGGAAACAGTGATGCCGCAATATCTCGGGCATGCTTCCGGATCTTCAATAATAACCGGGATGGTCAGTGACTCATCATCAATCTGGAAATCACTCACGGGCGGTATGGCCATTTGGGTGTTGATGGCTCGATGAGTCAGAAAAGCCGCGACATCCCTTGCTGTACCGAGGTGGGATGCAGCATCTGACCGGTTGGGTGTAAGACCTATCTGGTAAACTGAATCTGAATAGGGTTTAAAATAGTCAGCAGCGGGTGTGCCTGGAACAGCCTGAGGATCCAGTACCATGATTCCTGCATGTGAAGATCCCAGCCCCAATTCGTCTTCCGCACAGATCATCCCCTCAGAGACAGCACCCCGGATCTTGGTCGGCTTGATGACCAGCTCTTTCCCCGCGAAGTCCAATTTTGCTCCGATGGTTGCAACGGCCACTTTTTGGCCTTTGGCCACGTTGGGTGCGCCACAAACGATGTTCAACGGCTTTTCCTGTCCGATATCCACAAGGGTTAATGAAAGATGGTCGGAATCCGGATGACGCTCACAGGAGAGCACCTTGCCGATCACAACCCCTTGCAGGCTACCCTTAACTGACTCATAAGGAATGACAGCCTCGACTTCAAGCCCACATTGTGTCAAAATATTGGCAAGTTCATCAGTGGGAGGAGTGTAGGATAGGTAATTTCTAATCCAGTTGTAGGAAATCTTCATGCTGACATTTTTGCAGGTGCAAAAATATGGATAAATCCTAAACAATCAACTGATTGATGACCAGTCACCGTATTTTTTCGAGAGGAACAGCAATTGCCGGACGACCGGTTGATGGATATCTTTTTCAAGCCTGGGATCGGCATGAAGCAGTTCCATGGCAATATTCCTGGTAGTGGCTATTATCGCTTCATCCCTCACCAGGTTGGCGATTTTCAGATCCATGATGCCGCTTTGCCTGGTACCGGCAAGATCACCGGGACCTCTGAGGCGAAGATCAACTTCGGCAATCTCAAAACCATTATTCGATCCGACCATGGTTTGAATGCGGGTCAGGCTATCGGCTGACAATTTGTCTCCAGTCACCAGTACGCAATAGGACTGGTCGGCGCCACGGCCAACCCTACCGCGGAGTTGGTGAAGCTGGGATAGCCCGTACCGTTCGGCATTTTCAATGATCATGACCGATGCGTTGGGAATATCAACACCAACCTCAATCACGGTAGTAGCGACCATGATCTGCGTCTGGCCTTTGATAAATCGCTGCATCTCGAATTCCTTGTCGGCGGATTTCATCTTCCCATGTACGATACTTACGGCGTAATGGGGAAGGGGAAAGCTTCTGATAATCGCATCATAGCCTTCCATGAGGTTCGCGAGGTCAAGTTTTTCGGATTCTTTGATCAATGGATAGACGATAAAAATCTGTCTGCCGCCCTCGATCTGTTTTTTCATAAAGCCGATGATCCGAAGCCTGGATGATTCGTAAACATGTCTGGTTACAACAGGTTTCCTTCCCGGTGGCAGCTTATCGATCACAGAAATATCAAGGTCGCCATAAAGGGTCATCGCCAGGGTCCTCGGGATGGGTGTAGCTGTCATTACAAGGATGTGGGGCGGATGGTTGCTTTTTTTCCAGAGTTTGGCACGTTGCTCAACGCCAAACCGGTGCTGTTCATCAATAATGACTAATCCCAGGTTTTTAAAAACCACATTCTCTTCGATCAGGGCATGGGTGCCTATTAATAGGTGGAAGTTGCCATTGGTTAGTCCCTCGTCGATGATCTTCCGTACTGCAGCTTTGGTTGAACCAGTAAGCAAATGGATGCTGACCCCCAAACCCTGGGTCATTTTTTGTAATGTCTGGTAATGTTGATTGGCAAGAATTTCTGTCGGTGACATCAGGCACGCCTGGAATCCGTTATCTATGGCAATCAGCGCGACCATCAATGCAACCAGGGTTTTTCCACTGCCAACATCCCCCTGCAGCAGTCGGTTCATTTGTTTCCCGGAGCCCAGGTCGACACGAATCTCCCGAATGACCTTCTTTTGAGCATCCGTAAGTTGAAAGGGGAGATAGAGCTTGAAAAATTCATTGAAGAAATGGCCAACGACCGGGAATACAAATCCTTTCACTTTTTGTTCACGGGTTGCTTTAAGTTTGCATAACCGGAGTTGGATAAAAAACAATTCTTCAAACTTCAATCGGGCTTCCGCCTTTTGCTGGATTTCCGGGTTATCAGGGAAATGGATTTGGGTAAGCGCGCTTAACCGTGGCATCAGCTTGTATCTGTCTAAAATCCAGAAGGGGAGGTTCTCCGGGATATCTATCCGGTCGGAAGAGACCAGATTTTTCATCAGTTTGCTGATCCCCTTGCTGTCAAGTCCGGCGGATTTCAGCTTTTCTGTGGAGGAATAGAAGGGCATGAAAGGATTGGAAGAAGACGCCTGTGCCTCTATCAGGGGCTCCAGTTCCGGATGAGCGAGGTTGAATCTCCCGTTAAACCAGGAAGGTTTGCCGAAAATAGTGTATTCTACTCCTGTTTTTATCTTCCCCTCTATCCATCGAAATCCCTGAAACCAAACCATTTCAATGGTTCCCGTATGGTCGCTCAAGGTTGCAACCAGCCGTTTTCCCCGGCCTGCGCCGATATATTGTACATTCCTGATTGTTCCTTTGAGTTGTATATAGTTGACATCATTTTCAATCTCGCGGATGGTATAAAAACGACTCCGGTCGACATACCGGAATGGGAAGAAATGGATCAGATCATAAAAAGAAAATATCCCGAGCTCTTTTTTCAGGAGTTCTGCCCTTTTGGGGCCAACACCCTTCAGGTATTCGATGGGAGTATCCAGGAATGAATCAGCCATGCCTCATTTACTGTTCTTACAAAAATAGGTAAAAGGAAAGAAGATTTTCCTTTCCTGCAAGAAATATAGGCGCAGAGATGATAATAAGGATGGAAGTGGGATTAGAACTCCCAGAGGTCGTGTTCGAAAGTGAAAATATCGCCCTTCACCCGTTCTGATTCCAGGAGGGCATCGAGTCCAACAGCATAATCGGAGATTCTGCGGTCGTACACGTTTTCTTCCTTAAATATATAGCTTGAGAAGAACCGTTTCATGAAGACATCGTCGAATGATAGTCTGGCGGCGCTGTTCTGGCGATTGAAAACCTCATTCTTGGCGAACATGCCACGGCATTCGGGAAAATAAACCCAGAAAAGGGGTTCATCTCCGCGGATTTCTCCTTTTTCATCGATATTGTCCTTCACCGGGCAAAGTCCCAGTATCCTGACTTCCATCACAGATCTTTGTTTATCAAAGAACCAGTCTTCCTTAACCCTGAATTTCTTCACATCTGTGGCATAGAAGGTTTGCTTGATCACGGTGTCATAAGTAACATCCGGATCATCCGGCCGGGCGAGGGTAACACGTTTAGGCGCTTCCAGTTTACTCATGATTTCCTGGTAGGTGACCGGAGTTGTGAATTGGTCATTGGAAGCAGAGTACGCGTTGATTTCACCGGTATTCAGTCCATCCATGATCAGCTGCATCAGGCTCATCCATCCGTTTTGGCTCACTTCGGGATAGAAGAGCGGGTGATTCATCTTTTCCCTAAAGTCGATCACACGCCAGATTCTTTTCTGCCATACAACGTCGGCTTCCCGGAGCGGAACATAGGGGATAGGTTCCATATTGACGGTATGGATCTTATCAAAGACACCATCTCGGGGAGGGCTGTTTTGCATAACTTGTGCATGGGTGGAGGAAGCCATGAGGCTAAGTACCAATGCTGCGATGAAGACTAAAACCCTGTTTTTCATATTCCTGTTATGAATAATGAATAAATTCCGTTAATTTATTTTCAGGTTGATGGATGCGATATTACGTTCGCCGTCAGGACCTCTCACCACGATATCTTCCATCCAGATACGTTTATTTTTCTTGGCCTGGTTGATCAGGGAGATCATTTCCTGGGTGAGCCTGTTACCCTGGGCCTGGATGGTGACTACGTCACCCGGGATGTCACTGACAAAACTGAAAGAAATGACCGTAAACCGTAAGTCGAAGTCAAATCCTGCAGGCATTTCAGGAATGATAGCTCCGCCGGCGACAAGCAGGCTCTTGGAGATAAACCCTTCGTGAACCCTGGCAATATAAGCGATCGGGTCGGGTACTCTTTTGAGACGGAATGTCTGGCTGCCCATGTTTTTTGACTTACCACCATAAACTGCATTGACGGTAATGACCGCGTCTTTTCTGCCCTGTGGAAGGTCATAGACCACCCAGTTGAGTCCTTCTCTTCTTATTTTACCGGCTGAAATAGTGGGCTCAGTTCGTTCAGCGCCACCAGGTACCTGAATGGATACCGGGTTATCAACCCCAACATAGAAGACATTCATTTTGGTTGGAGATATAACCAGGGTGGGTTTGGCTACGATATATTCATCATGAAAATGGAAAGTCATAGGGATACCTGAAGGGCTTTTGACATTGATTACCCCGGCATATTTCTTAAGTCCTTCAGCAGAGGCGGGAAATTTGATCCGGACCAATCCATCCTTTCCTTCCACTGGAACTGCATTCTTGGCCATGTTATCGGTGATGGAGTCAACACCTAAAACATACCGCACATCAGGGTTCTGTTTTGTATCATAAGCAGCAACAAAGACTTCGGCCTGGTATTCTTCACCAATAAACACATAGCGGCTTTTCGGTACGACTTTAGCGGCAATTTTGTCGAACTTGAAATCTTCCGCACTGACCGACCCGTATAGAAATGAAACCACATCATATTCAGCATTGTAGATATCGGCATTGATGCGGTTCAAAATGGTAACATCAGCAGCGAGGATGGTATGATAAAAATTATGGCGTGCCCAATCTTCCGGTTTCCCATCACGGTTGTGAAAAGGACCCTTGGTGTCCAGGCCAATTTTGATCAGGTCAATTTTTTCCTGAGGTAAAAGGGCCAGGAGTTGCATTTTAAAATCTTCAATCCGCTTCTGGAGTTTATATCCTTCAGCTGACTTGGTCGTTTCAGAGCTGCCGATAAAAAATGAAGTAGGAACATCGAAGTTATCTTTACGCTGGACATCCCTTAATGCAACTTTTTTAGCTTCTTCCAGTGTCTCGTACCGGTCAGTCTTCTGGATCACGATATATTTAATGCTATCGACATATTGTCGAAGCTGCAGAGAGATTTTTTGGGCTTGTTTAGCTTTTTCCCAAAAAGGTCCGACTTTAGCTTCGTTGAGTTGATACTGCATCTCAAATTTGCTGTACACCTCATTGACCTTGGTAGCAAAGTTCTGATTGGTACTTTCAATGCTTTCGTTAACGGTCACAAAGGCATCAATGATCTGCTTGGATACGTTCAGAGCCAACAACGCCGTGAGTACAAGGTACAACATAGCGATCATTTTTTGTCTCGGGGTTTCTTTATATCCAGCCATTTAGTTTTTAGTTAGCTAGTTAGTGATCCTGATTAGATTACTTGGTTGAAGGAACATTCATCGCCGAGAGCATGTTGCCATACACTTTATTGAGGGATGCAATATTTTTCACCAGGACATCTACCTCATTCTTATACTTTGTTGTCTGTTCAATTGATTCGGTGAGGTTTTTCATGAACATGTTGGTTGTTTCCTTGAGTTTGCCGGTGGCTTCGGCTTGTTCATTCGATCCTTTCATCTGCATTTCATAGAGGGAGTTGAGTGCCGTGAGGTTATCGACGACTTTTTTCAGTTGCTTATTGAATTCATTTCCGCCGGCGGTTGTAACGTCGAACATTTCAGCGCTTTTGGCTATTTTCTGAGCCGAATCTGCGTATTGTTCAGAAAGTTTGGCAGCTGAGTTCGATGCGGTGGTGATGGTATTAAGGAACTGCTGGTTGGCGTTGGATTCTGCTACTAAAGCATCGGTTGTCTGTTTGTAAGCATTGGCCAGCTGTGCTGCATTTTTAGAAGCGTTTTCGACATGGTGAAGGTGCTGGGAGGAGATATTGGTTGATTCGTTGAGTGTTTGAGAGGTTTTGGTGTAGGCGTCAGTGAGAACAGATGCGGAGGCAGAGGCTTCCTTCACTTTCTGACTGAATTCATTGGTAGCGACCGCAGCATTGGAAACATCAGAAAGCTTCGAAGTGGTCTCTTTCAGGTTCACCAATCCCTTGCCCAAACTATCTATCAATCCCTGGTCAATATTGGCTTCTTTCAGCATCTTATCCAGTTCACCGGTTGCGCTCCTGGGGATATCAACCCCGGTTTCGTCACCATGATAGATGCCAGCAAGCTGGGGATAAACAAGGCTCCAGTCGGGTTCGACATGGGGAGGTTCAAAGGCGGAGAAGAAGAAGATGATGGATTCTGTACCAAGGCCCACGATCAGCATATAATCGGCCCCGGGGTAGTGATTGATTTTGAACAAAGCGCCAATGATGACGATGGAAGCTCCCAAACCGTAAAGCTTGGCCATAAAATTCCGGTATCCTCTTGATCTGACTAAGCTGTTAAGACCCATGATAAAAAAAGATTTTGTTTGATGAATAAATTAAAGGAGTGTAGCTAATCTTAATTGTAAATCTTCGATGCCCTGGAAGGATTATCATCCTTTTGTCTTCCCAGGTATGTCTGCACACAACGGAAGCCGACATAGCTCTTGGCTGAGTCCTGGTATTCAAATGAACGGGCAGAAACCTGGAGATAATAACCCACATCTTTCCATGATCCGCCGCGGATCACTTTGCGTTTAAGGGCAGGCGGGTCATTATCTTTGGCGTTATACTTATAATCTGGATTTAAATCCCAGGTGAAGCTGTAGGATGATGGATAGAAGGCCGATGAGGTCCATTCAGATACATTTCCCGCCATATCGTACAGACCCCAGTCATTGGGAGTATAATGAGCAACAATCACGGTTTGAGCGCCACCATCGTCGACATAGTCCCCTCGGAGTGGTTTAAAGTTGGCGAGGAAGCATCCTTTGTCATTACGGGCATATGGCCCGCCCCAGGGATAGGGATTTCCATGGTATCCGCCCCGGGCAGCCCATTCCCATTCGGATTCTGTCGGCAGACGGAAATCATTGGCAATGGCTTCGCCCCGTTTTCTGGAGAGGCCTGAGTTATACAGTTGTGTGCGCCAGATACAGAAG
This sequence comes from Bacteroidota bacterium, assembly GCA_016868575.1. Taxonomy (GTDB): domain Bacteria; phylum Bacteroidota; class Bacteroidia; order Bacteroidales; family FEN-979; genus VGGL01. The sequence continues at coordinate 19,440 of VGGL01000010.1, read as the reverse complement.
GCATTGGCTTGTTTCCATGTAACGCCGACTACCGGGTAATGATCGTAAGCAAGGTGCCAGAAATATTTTTCCGTCATCGGGTCATTGAAAGAGTATGTGAAGTCATGGATCCAGCAAAGGGTATCGGGATAGACATTGATCACGTCCTTTCTCACGTAAACGCTCCGGTCTTTAAGACCCTGCGGCCGGTTTGCAAGGCCACCTTCCTTGATTTTATCCTTCGTGTCCCCTGGAGCATTGTAATCTTTCCGGGCTGCTTCTTTCAGGTCAACAAAGTAGTATTCGTAATATAGTTTCCGGGTATCGATCTCTTTTCTGCGGAAGTACCGTTCGCTTTCCTGCAGGAACATGGGTTCAAGGGCATCGCGGATCCCCTGATCATCGCTTTTCCAGTCGATCTTTGTCTCCCAGTTCAGGAAGGGTGGATCGTAGGTTTCGCCGGTTTTCTTGTTTGTTTCAATGAGATACTCCGTGGCATTCACTTCACCTAACATGCGGCGGGCAATGGAATCCCTCACCCAGTAAACGAACTGGCGGTATTCGTTGTTGGTGATCTCCGTCTGATCCATGTAGAATGCCTGCACCGTCACGGTTTTGGGCGAGTTCAGCAAGGCATAGGGAACATCCTGATCACTCACCCCCATGGTGTAGGATCCCAGGGGAATGAATACCATGCCAAACGGATCGGGTTGATAATATTTCTTGCGGTTTTTTACACCTGTGAGTTCACCACTACCGGAGTTACCACAACTTCCGAGAATAACGATGATGACCAGATACAAAAGCAATCTTTTCATTGTGATCTATTTTGTGATCGTATATAAACAGAGGCAATATGTATGATGTTGAGAATATGTCTGTTCCGTTAGTGGCTATTGTATCATGCAAATGCATAACGCCAGCCGGTTGAATAAATTGTATCTTCTCCAAAAACAAATCGCAAATGTACATAAAAATATTGATACGTATAAATGTTACAGGAATCTTGTATTCCGGTACCCTCTTTTTCCTTTATCCGTTTCAATTTTAAAGCAATAGCCCGCCATTATCTCCAGGCTTCCGGAATGATATTTCCGGATGGAGGAGACGCCAATGTCATAAGAGACCCCAACCCGGAAGTCCTTGAAGTTCATTCCCACCAGGGCAATGACGGCATCCTGGTAACGATAACCCAGCCCGCCCCAAATCTTATTATTGTAGATCACCAGGGCATCCAGTTCCGCCTGAAAAGAGTTAAAATCGCTCTTCATGAGCAGGGATGGGCTTAATTCAAAGGCTGGATAACCGGGGACAGGAAACTTGTATCCTGCTGTTAAAAAATAATGTCTCCGGTTTTTAAAACCGGTTTTGCTGCCTTTTGACTGGCCGATCTCCGGCACGGAGAATCCCAGGTAGAACTTTCCCGGGATATGGTAGTACAACCCAAGGCTTCCGTCGAGGATCATGTCACTTTCTTTGCTTTTTCCTTTGATGACGGGGTCATCCTCGTGCTTAGGGGTTAGCTTATCGAAATCAATCGTTTTGTTCAGAAAACCGATTTGTGCGCCAATGGCCATGTTCCCTTCACCCAGCGAAAGCTGGTATGCATAGCCCAATTTTAGCCCAATGGTACTCTCGAATCCAAGCTTGTCCTGGTACAAACTCCCGCCCACACCGCCACGCAGGATACGAACCGGGGAATGAACCGAGATAAGAAAAGTCTGAGGTGCAACCTTGTTGCCATCATCGTCCTTGAATCCCATCCATTGTTCACGAACCAGGAGGGAAGCGCATATCCCCTGCTGACTGCCGGCATAACCCGGATTGAAAGAAAGGTTATCGAACATATACTGGCTGAATTGTGCCTCTTGTTGGGCAAAGAGGTGGAATGGAATACACAAAACAATGATAATCAGCCAGTTCTTCATTCTATCTGTGTGAAAAATCGTGTAAAATTATACTTTTTTTTAATTCATCAACAGGTAGCCGTTATTTCATAGGCATCAGGATGGGTAAATAAAAATCATCCTGTTATACTACCGGCAGCGCTAAAAAGTTTCACCAATAACTCCAATTACCTTAGTTTTAGTATTCATTCGCCTGATTCCTGCTAATTTTGCACACAATATTTAATCATAGTATGTGATATGGCCTTTTTAGTCAAAGAAAAAATCTTTTCAAAGAAATGGTTTATAAGCTATTTATTGATCCTGATCGGCTCCTTTATCATGGCGACCAGTTTTGTCCTCTTCATAACCCCGTACAAGATTGTTCCAGGCGGGGTGTATGGTATCTCCATCGTATTGCACTGGCTCTTCGATACGCCGGTGGGCTTGGTCGCACTGGCATTTGATATCCCGCTGACCATCCTGGGCATCCGGATTTTAGGCCCGCGGTTCGGGGTCAAAACGGTGGTTGGATTTACTTTTACAGCTACGTTTACCGATTTGCTGACCTATCTATGGGGAACCGAGCCCCTGGTTCATGATGATGCCCTCTTAGCCTCCATTTTCGGCGGCCTCTTACTGGGACTAGGATTGGGGCTGATTTTCAAGTCGAAGGCCACTTCCGGTGGTTCAGACATTGTGGCCATGATCATTGGAAAATATACCCGTTGGCCTTTGGGTCAGTTGATGATCTTGATTGATTCAGGCATTGTGCTGATCGGACTGGTTGTTTTCCAGGACTGGAAAATCCCGCTGTACTCCTGGGTTGTCATATTCATTACCGGTAAAGTGATCGATCTGGTTCTGGAGGGGATCAGCTATGATAAGACCTTATTTATCATTTCCGACCGGCATGAAGAGATCAGGAACAAGATCATCAACGATCTCAACCGGGGTGGAACATTTATCCGTGGGGAAGGGATGTATAACGGCAAGGAGAAGAAGATCATCTTTACCGTGGTCAGTCGCCGGGAGGTCGCCATGCTGCAGGAGTACATCCATGATATCGACCCGAAAGCCTTTCTTACCGTCATGGATGCCAATGAGATCCTGGGTGAAGGCTTCAAATCACTGAAAGATAAACTGGAAGATTAGCAGGTTACCGGAATAACTTGATAATGTCGTTGGCGTTGGCGAAGATCAGCAGTCCGAACAGGATGACCATACCGGCAATCTGCGCATATTCCATGAATTTGTCACTGGGTTTCCGGCGGAAGATGATCTCATAGAACAAAAACATCACATGTCCCCCGTCCAGCGCGGGAATGGGCAGGATGTTGAGCACCGCCAGCATGATGGAAAGGAATGCGGTCAAACTCCAGAATGCCGTCCAATCCCACGTTGACGGAAAGATATTCCCGATACTGATGAAGCCTCCCACCGATTCATAAGCCTTCTCCTGCGAGAAGAGCAGTTTGATAGACTTTACATAATTCCCGATCCCTTCATACGCTTTCACGGCACCGGCAGGAATGGCTTCCAGGATGTTGTAATGCCGCTCCCTGAAGGCGAGCAGTTCTGTGACAGGCTTCGGATAAACGCCGATCAGTCCTTCGGATGGGACCTGTACCGCAAGCACAAGGGTGTCGCTCCCCCTGAGAACCATCAGGTCAATAGGCCGGTTCTTGTAACGGGTGATGTTGGCCCTGAATTCATTGAAATAGGGGAGGAGGGTATCATTGATCCCGAGTATCTGGTCTCCCTTCATCATTCCTGCCTTTTGGGCAGCGGATCCGGGAACAAATTCATGAGCGACAAAAGGAAAACGGATGGTGATGAACTCCGGTGACTTGTGTCGGATGATCCTGCCGATCATGTTTTTGGTGATCGGGATATCCAGCGGTTGATTGTCGCGGATGACCTGGATGGAAGTTGCCTCCTCCAGGATAATGGTCTTGGGAATAGCGGCAAAATCCTCCACTTCATGATGGTTAACCGACAGGATGAAATCTCCATTTCGCAATCCCATATCGTAGCCCAGCGAGTCAACTGCAATTCCGTAGCGCGTTTCTGATGTCGGAAGATACTTCTCTCCCCAGGCGGCGAGCATGACGACATAGATGGCCACGGCCAGCAAGACATTTACAGTGACCCCCCCGAGCATGATGATCAATCGTTGCCAGGCCGGTTTGGAACGGAACTCCCATGGTTGGGGTGGTTGCTTCATTTGTTCCTTGTCGAGTGATTCGTCGATCATCCCTGAAATCTTGACATAGCCTCCCAGCGGCAGCCAGCCGAGACCATATTCCGTATCCTTGTATTTGAATTTACACAGGGAAAACCAGGGATTAAAGAACAGGTAAAACTTTTCCACCCGTGTTTTGAAACACCTTGCCGCGATGAAATGTCCGAGCTCGTGGAAGATCACCAGGATCGAGAGACTCAGAAGTAGTTGCAATACTTTGATGAAGATTTCCATAAAAGAATGTTATTGTTTTTTATTGATTTGTTTCCATGCGTATTCCCGTGTCGACCGGTCGGTTTCGCAATAGTCTTCGTAGGAAGGGGCAGCCGTAAATGGGATTGCGTCCAGACAATCGCCGATAAGGTCCGGCATAGCCATGAATCCGATCTGCTCCAGCAGGAAGGCTTCCACGGCTACTTCATTGGCGGCATTGAGGATGCAGGGGGCATTTCCTCCTCTGTCCAGAGAGGTATAGGCAAGGGAGAGATTCCGGAAAAGCTTGGTATCGACAGGTTCAAAGGTCAACTGGGGGTAATCCATGAAGTTTAGCCTTGGGAAGCCGGCATGCAGCCGGTTCGGATAGGAGAGTGCATACTGTATCGGGATCCGCATATCGGGTAATCCCATCTGGGCTTTCATGCTCCCGTCAGCAAACTGGACCATGGAATGGATGATTGACTGCGGGTGAACGATTACATCAATCTGTTCCTGAGGGAGATCGAACAGCCAGCGGGCTTCGATGACTTCAAGGCCTTTATTCATCAATGATGAGGAGTCGATGGTAATCTTGTGTCCCATCTTCCAGTTGGGATGCCGGAGCGCTTCCTCCTTGCTGACATGCTCGAGAAATGCCAGGTCTTTTCCCCTGAAAGGGCCGCCGGAGGCGGTGAGGTATATCTTTTCCACCGGGTTGAGGTGCTCACCTGCAAGGCATTGGAAGATGGCAGAATGTTCAGAATCAACAGGTATGATGTTGACCATTTTTTCTGCTGCCAGTCGGGTGACCATCTCACCCGCCACCACCAGGCTTTCTTTATTGGCGAGGGCAATATTTTTTCCGGCATGGATCGCCCGCAGGGTTGGTCGAAGGCCGAGATACCCTACCAGGGCATTGAGCACCATGTCGATGGTATCCATTTCCACGATCTGGGAAAGGGAATCTTCTCCTGCAAATACCTTGATTCCGGCGGGTTCAAGGGCTTCCCTGACGAGCGGATAGTACGCTTCATTGCCAATAACCACCGCATTGGGTTTGCATTGCAAGGCTTGTTCAATGAGGAGGGTTGCATTGGAATGGGCTGTGATCACCTCGGTCACAAATTCTTCCGGGTGGCTGGCGATGACTTCCAGGGCTTGTTTGCCGATCGAGCCTGTGGAACCGAGTATGGCGATGTGTTTACCCATGGATGCCTGGCTGAATGTCAGAATGAGATAAAGATGGATGGATCTACGGGTGATCCTTTGTACCACAATTCAAAATGAAGATGAGGGCCACTCGACAATTCCCCCGTATGCCCGATGATTGCCACGGGGTCACCGGCACGAACCATATCACCTGTCTTTTTCAGAAGGGCGCTGTTGTGTTTATAAACGGAGATGATGTCATTGATGTGCTGGATGGCCATCACATAGCCTGTTTCAAGGGTCCAGTCGGTGAAGATCACCGTGCCGTCGAGGGTTGCCTTGATGGTCTCATCGCGTTTGGCAGCCACATCAATGCCAAAGTGCTTTTCTTTTTCGTTGAACGGGTTGGTGATGATTCCTTTTAGTGGACTGAAAAAGTTCAGGTTGCGGATGGAAGATCCGGAGGATACTGCTTCCGGTTCGGCAGAGGAGCGGTAGATGCTAAACCGGGCCTGGTCTTCGACCTCTTTCCGGAGCATACTGTCTTCTTCTGATTTGCGGTAGGAGATGGTATCATACCGTGTTGATGTGTCAACTTCGGCCGGCAGCTCGCTCAATAGTTCTTCTCCGGAAAAGAGTCGCTGGAAATTAAGGATATACAGCTCTTTTTGCCGCAGGTCTTTTTCGATGGAATCGGTCTTCAGCTGCATGTTGTACAACTGTTTTTGAAGTTCCACGTTGGTGTAACCGGGGATATACTCGCGCAAAGGGGTGAAGGCAATGATATAGGAGGTTAGGAAAATCAGCAGGATCGTGATGGTGCCGAGCACGACGAAAACATTCAGTTTGGTGAGTTTGAAAGAGATCCGTTCCTCCAGGGTGTTGTCGTCCATGATCACCAGCCGGTACTTGTCGAGGAGCTTGTTCAGCCAGGGGCGCTTTTTCTTGTCTTTTGCCGGTGTCATCCGAACGCGTTTCTGATGGGTTGATGAATTGCGTGCAAAGATCGGAATTTTCCGGAATTGTTGAGTCACACAGTCGAGTCACAGAGTCAAGGATATAAAGGGTTTTAAAATGATTCTCTGCGCCTCGGCGCCTCGGCGGTTACGTTTTATGAAAAGTCTTTTTTCAGGGTTTCGACCCATTTTTGAATCCGCTCCGCCGTCAGGTGGGCCTCGTAATCCTCATCGAGCGGAAGTCCGACGAAGGTTTTCCCCAGCTTTGCCAGCGAAGCATCGAACGTATACCCTTCGGTGGAGCAAGCTCCGACAAAGGTTATCCCTTTCATCTTTTTCAGGAACTGGTAAAGCACGCCCATCCCGTCCACAAAGGTATCGGGGTAAGTGCTTGAATCTCCAAGCCCAAAAAGGGCTACCTTCTTTCCATTGAAGTCGACATTTTCCAGCACCTCCAGAAAATCCTCAAAATCATCCTGCATGTCGCTCACCCCCCAGGTTGAAAGTCCAAAGATCAGATTATCAAACCGCTGCACATCCTCCGTCGTAGCGCTGTCAACGTTGAAGATCACAACCTGATCCTCCCCAAGCGCCTTTCTGATCTTCTCCGCCGCCTGCTCGGTATTGCCGGTCGTCGATCCATAGAATAGTCCGATTTGTTTCATGGTTTGCCGGATATTTGTCAGTTTGCAAAGTTATGAGAAACTTTTTAGTTTTTTCTTATCGAAATTCTTGTTTAATTGAATGACCTTTCCCCATTTTCAGGATTAAACCATATGCGAACATCATATGTTTATATTCTGACTAACCGGCATCGGTCGGTTTTCTACATTGGGGTTACGGCCAATCTGATGAAACGGATGCAATATCATCAGGCGGGGACAGGGTCGAAGTTTTGCAGTAGATACAATGTCAATATTCTTATCTATTATGAGACCTTCTCGGATATCCGGGATGCCATTCACCGGGAAACATGTCTGAAAAGATGGAACCGGGACTGGAAACTGGAACTGATACGAAAGAAAAATCCGGAGATGAGAGATCTGCTGGAGAAAGGAAAACGGTGATTTTGAGGGCGGTGGATCGCGCTGGGGGATTCCTGCTTACGCAGGAATGACGGGGGGGATTCCTGCGAACATGCTTCTCTACGGCGTGCTGGGGGATTCCTGCTTACGCAGGAATGACGGCGAATATCAAGGGTTCAAGGAGGGAGCAGGTGCTGGGCGGCGAAGCCGCCCAGCACCTGCTCCCTCCTCCTCATATTCGGCCGAAGCCGTCATTCCCGCGTAAGCGGGAACCTCATTAATATAGCAACCTTATTCCGCACAAGCGGGAATCGCAAACCAATTCCCCGAATATATATTACCTTTGCCTCCCCTAATTTCGAAGGTTATGAAAACACGCATGGTCATTGTTTTCGCTTTATGTCTGTTTGCGGTGACGTCGGTGGCACAAAAGAAAAGCAAGAAATTTAATAAGGTGATGGTTGATCCCAAGCTGAAGCGGGAGATACTCATTGGTAAATGTACCCGGGAAGGACTGCAATGGGGAGAGTTTGACAGCACTGCAAGGGAAGAATTCAAGTATTACCAGCCTGATGCAACCATCATGGAACAACTTAAGGCGCCGCTAAAGAAGGTGAAGATCACCATCGTGCTGGCTTCCTGGTGCGGCGACAGCAAAGAGCAGGTTCCCCGGTTCTTCAAAATATTAGATCAGGCGGGTTACAAGCAGAAGGTGACCCTGATCTGTGTTGATCGCAACTTCCAGGGAGGTGAAGTGAAGACAGATGGTTTGTTCATCAAGAAGGTGCCGACATTTATTTTCTACCGTGGCGGAATGGAAGTTGGCCGGATCATTGAAACTCCCACAGAAACCCTCGAACAGGATTTACTTAAGCTGATTCATGAACACAAGTAACAGGGTGCTTGTCATCCGGTCGATTGACAAGGTGACTGAATTTCTGACCGGGATACGCAGAACCGGAGCTACCATTGGCTTTGTGCCGACGATGGGGGCATTGCACGAAGGCCATCTGTCGATCATCCGCCAGGCCAGGGAAGAGACCGATTTTGTGGCCGTGAGCATCTTCGTAAACCCTGTTCAGTTCAACAACAAAAAAGACCTCGAAAAATACCCTCGCAACCTCGACCTCGACCTTGCGCTCCTGACCCTTACCCGGTGCGACCTGGTGTTTATTCCGGATGAACAGGAGATGTATCCGGATAATAAGCACCTGAAAGAACAGTTGGACTTTGATGGACTCGACCAGGTGTTGGAAGGTAAATACCGTCCGGGACATTTTTTCGGAGTGGTGGCTGTACTCCGGAAACTGTTCTCCATCATCCAGCCCACCCATGCCTATTTCGGACAAAAGGATTACCAGCAGTTCCTGGTGGTAAAACGACTTATTCAAGCCGAAGCGTTCAGCATCCAGCTGGTCATGCATCCCATCATCCGGGAAACGGACGGCCTGGCCATGAGTTCCAGGAATGCCTTGCTTACACCGGAGATGAGGCAAAAAGCCCCGATGATCTACCAGATTCTTCAAATCCTCCGGGATAAAGCCGGAAACACAGAAGTGAAAGAGATGAAGATGTGGGTGCGCAAGTGCTTTATCGGACTTCCCAGGATCAAGCTGGAATATGTGGCCATTGTGGATGCCGAAACCCTCAAGCCGATCCGAAATTGGAGCGACTCGAAGCGACCGATGGTATGCATCGCGGCATACTTCGGAAAAGTGAGGCTCATCGACAATGTCTTTTTGTTTTCATAACTTTGCGGCCACATGAAAATAGAAGTCCTTAAATCAAAGATACACCGGGCAACGGTGACCGATGCCGACCTCAACTATATCGGCAGTGTGACCATTGATGAAGTACTGATGGAAGCCGCCAACATCCTGGAGTTTGAGAAGGTCCAGGTGTTGAATCTCAGCAACGGGGAGCGGTTCGATACCTATGCCATCCGCGGAAAAAGAAATTCCGGCGAGGTGGTCATCAACGGTGCAGCCGCCCGCAAGGTGATCAAAGGCGACCTGGTGATCATCGTCTCCTATGCCCTGCTGGATTTCGAAGAAGCGCGGACATTCAAGCCCGCCCTGGTGTTCCCGGATGCCAACAACAAGCTGAAACCCTGACCATTCCTTGATGGACACTATGCCAACCACGGAACCGGGAAAGCTGAAGAAAATACTCTATCCCTCCCTGAAGTTCATCCTGTTCTTTGGCATCGGGATCCTGATCATCCGGTTATCACTGAAAGACCTTACGGCACGTGAGCGGGAAGAGATACTGCAATCCTTCCGCGAAGCCAACTACTGGTGGGTTGGGCTAACCATTCTGCTCGGCGTGCTGAGCCACGTGATCCGCTCCCTCCGCTGGATCATAATGCTGGAACCCATGGGTTATAAACCTACCCTCCGGCGGACTTTCTATGCCGTGATGATCGGTTATTTCGCAAATATGGCCTTCCCCCGGTTGGGAGAGGTCACACGCTGCGGCATTCTCAACCGGTATGAACACATCCCATTCAATAAATCTTTTGGAACTGTTATCACTGAACGTTTTCTCGATATTGTCATCTTCTTCATCCTTTTCCTGATCACTGTCTTCACCCAGATCGGAACCATTGGCGAGTATATCGAACGGGAGGTTTTCGGGAAAGCCACAGATAAGTTGGCGGCCGCTTCCCTGAGTTTTCTGTTCATCGGGAGCGTAGCCGGAATTCTCATAATCACGGCAGTTATCCTTTGGATATACAGAAAGAAGATCGCACGGACAAAACGCTACCGGAAGTTATATGACCTCATCCACGGCTTCTGGCAAGGGCTCAAATCCCTGGTAAAAATACGCCGGGCATGGTTGTTCATTCTTTATTCCCTCCTGATCTGGCTGCTCTACTTCCTGATGGTTTACCTCTGCTTTTTCAGTCTGCCTGAGACCAGCAACCTGGGGCTCAGCGCGGGATTGGTCGTTTTGGTACTGGGCACCGTCGGCATCATGATCACCCCCGGAGGTATTGGTCTCTACCCTGCCATCGTTCAAAAAACCCTTTTCCTTTACTCCATCTCGCAAACAACCGGATTGGCCATGGGATGGATCACCTGGTCGGGTCAAACCATCATGATCATCCTTGCAGGATGTATTTCATTGATTCTTCTTAGCTTTGCAAGAAGAAGGATGAAACATGAAAAAATCTGAAGTTTTCCAATCTAAGATATTTTCCTGGGAACAGATGCGGCAACACGTTGCCATGTGGAAGTTTCTGGGAAAGAAAATCGTTTTCACCAACGGATGCTTTGACCTGCTCCATGCCGGTCATATTGATTACCTGTCGAAAGCCGCTGATCTGGGAGATGTCCTGCTCATCGGGCTGAACACCGACCATTCCGTGCAGCGACTCAAAGGCTCCGGAAGGCCACTCAACAAGGAAGGAGCCAGGGCGGCAGTGCTCGCATCCCTCCATTTCGTGGATGGAGTGGTACTCTTTGAGGAAGATACGCCCTATGAACTGATAAATTTGATCCGGCCTGAGGTGCTCGTGAAAGGTAACGACTACAAACCCGAAGAGATTGCCGGCTTTGATATCGTCACCGGCGACGGAGGTCTGGTCATCACGCTGGAATTGCTGGAAGGGTACAGCACGACTGATCTTATCGACAAAATCCGCAATACGCATGGCTAAGACCAAGACAGCATTTTTCTGCCAGCAATGCGGCGCACAATCGCCCAAATGGCTGGGCAAATGTCCTTCCTGCGGGGAGTGGAACACCTTTGTTGAAGAGATCGTCGTGCGAGAGGAAAAAGCGGGAAAAGGATACCGGATGCCCGATGCCGGTAACAGACATCCTATTAAAATCTCAGAAATTTCGACTCAAACCGATATCCGAATCGACACCCGCAATGAGGAACTGAACCGGGTGCTGGGCGGTGGCCTTCTCCCGGGGTCGCTGGTGCTTATCGGTGGTGAGCCGGGCATTGGGAAGTCCACCCTGATGCTACAGGTGGCACTGCATACGAAAGATATCAAAATCCTCTATGTAAGCGGGGAAGAGAGTGATCAGCAGATCCGGATGCGCGCTGAACGGATCGGGATGAAAAATCCCGAGTGTTACATCCTCACAGAGACCAACAACCAGGTGATCCTGCAACATATCGACCGGTTGCAGCCCGACCTGGTCATCATTGACTCGGTGCAAACCCTTTACTCCGATCTCATCGACTCACCGGCCGGGAGTGTCGGACAGATCCGTGAGTGTGCCGCCGAGTTGCAGAAATATTCCAAGATCACCAACACCCCGGTATTCCTGATCGGACACATCACCAAAGACGGCACACTGGCCGGGCCGAAGTTGCTGGAACACATGGTTGATACCGTGCTGCAGTTCGAAGGGGAAAGAAACTATGGCTACCGTATTCTCCGCTCCCTGAAAAACCGTTTTGGTTCGACCGCAGAGCTGGGCATCTATGAGATGCATGACAATGGGCTCCGGGAGGTTACCAACCCCTCGGAGATTCTGATCTCCCAGCGGGAAGAGCCGGTAAGCGGGGTGTCCATTGCTGCCATGATCGAAGGGATGCGGCCGCTGCTGATCGAGACGCAGGCACTGGTCTCCACCGCTGCCTACGGAACACCGCAACGATCCGCTACAGGCTTTGATGTCCGCCGGCTCAACATGCTCCTGGCTGTCCTGGAGAAAAGAAGCGGCTTCCGTTTGGGGATCAAAGACGTCTTCCTGAACATCGCCGGAGGGATCCGCGTCGACGACCCTGCCATTGATCTGGCTGTGGTTGTAGCGATCCTTTCCTCCAACGAGGACAAACCGGTGGACGATAAGACCTGCTTTGCCGCTGAAGTCGGACTTTCCGGTGAAATCCGTCCGGTAAACAGAATCGACCAGCGCATCCTCGAAGCCGAAAAACTCGGTTTTGAAAAGATATTCGTTTCCAAATTCAACAAGAAAGGACTCGACCTGAAAAAACTGAAGATCGAAGTCGTATTTGTCAGAAAAATCCAGGACATTGTGTCGAAGCTATTTTACAGTTAACAGTTATCAATTATCAATCAACAGCAATCAGTAAATCACCATTGCCAACTTATGAAAAAGCGCATCATCACCGCACGTCAGGAAATCGACGAAATCATTGCCAAATGTCAGGTATGTCATATTGCGATGGTCGATCCGGATCATAAACCCTATGTCCTGCCTTTTAACTTCGGATATCAGGATGGGGTGATCTACCTTCATTCTGCGCAGACCGGCAAGAAGATCGACATCCTGAAAAAATGCCCGGATGTATGCATTGCCTTCAGTACCGATTATGTGCTCCGGTGGCAGCATGAGGAGGTGGCATGTAGCTACGGCATGAAATACCGCTCGGTATTGTGTTACGGGAAAGTGGAATTCATCGAGGATCCCGAGCAAAAGGTCATTGTCCTGAATGTTGTCATGCGACAGTACACCGGACGTGACTTTCCCTATAATCCGCCCGCCATCCAAGAGGTGAACTGCTGGAAGGTAGTGGTGGAGCGGTTTGAGGGAAAAGCGTATGGGCAGTGAGCAGTAAACAGCAATCAGCAAAACAGTTATCAGTGAGGAAAATTGCAAATCGTATTTTGTCAATCCAATGTTCAATGGTCAATTGTACCTTGTACTTTTGGAATCCATCTATCATTCTCTTTCTCGTGCTGCTTGCAATTTCACACGGAACTCCTGCGCAGGGGCTGTTCCGGAAGGTGCTCTTTTTAGGTAACAGCTATACTTATATCAACAACATGCCCTTGCTGGTGGCCACACTGGCCAATGCTGCCGGGGATTCGATCCAGTTCGAGATCAATACTCCCGGCGGCTATACGCTGGGATGGGAACCCATAGATCATGCCACTGACCCTGCCAGTTTGGGACTGATTGCAGGCAACGACTGGGACTTTGTGGTACTTCAGGAACAAAGCCAGATCCCATCGATTTCGGCGCTGCGCGACAGTTGTATGTTCCCGGGGGCAACCACCTTGTATGATGCAACCAAAGCATCCGATCCCTGCACCCAGGTTTTGTTCTTTCTCACCTGGGGACGCCGATTTGGTGGAATGCAGCGCTTCACGCCGAACTACTGCAGTGTCGATTTTACAGACTACAACCACATGCAGGACTCCCTGACAGTATCCTATAAAATGGTCGCCGATTCGCTCGAAAGTCCCATCGCACCTGTTGGAGAAGCGTGGCGACTGGTGATTAACCAGCATGGCATGGTTCTTCACGACGGTGACAACTCGCATCCCAATATCAAAGGGAGCTACCTGGCCGCCTGTGTTTTTTATTCTTCGATATACGGAAAGCCGGTGACAGGCAACCCTTTCACCGCCGGGATCCTACCAGATACCGCCCTGATCCTGCAGGAGGCCGCCGATTCGATCGTCTTTGGTTACACTTCCTTTTGGAATGTCGGTATCGGTCGACCGGAAGCCGCATTCTACACTTCGGTAAACGCTGACACCATATTTACACACAACCAGAGCCTCAATGCTGAGCGTGACCGTCGTGGCGGGCAACAACAATACTTTTCATTTTTCTCTGTGCTCTTTTCCCTGCCAACTATAGTGTTTTCACTTTACACTAAATGAAAAATCAGCCGGTGACGCAGTGTACAGTGAAAAAGGCATAATTGTTAGTGAACGGTGAAGAGATAATAGAGAAAAATGCGCTGGGTGAGGAGCTATTATTCATCCCCAATCTGGACGCTCAATCCTCCGGTGATGATGGCATTGGTGCCTATGCCGAATTCAATGAAGCCCCCAAACTGCCGGCCAAAACGAAGACCCATCAAGGTCGCTTGCAAAGCGGGCTTAAGAGATTTGTCTTTTTCGACCGGATTCATCTTATATTTCATTTCGGAAAAATCAATGGAAACACCTATCCCTGCGCCGGAATATAACCGGATGTTCGGCCGGTTCATGTAGCTGAAGGTGACTTTCGCCAACCCACTGATCAATTTTTCATTCCATTGACTGTGATCAAAGGTATTTGTCGGGTAATCGGACACCTTCCTTTTGTAATCAAGGTTCATGTAACTGAACTCAAATCCGATGGTACTGACCTTGGTCAGCAACCGATTATAACCTATCATTATGGTCCCAAAGGAGGTTTCATCATAGGCATCACCGTTAGCGTATTTATCAGCCCTATGATATACTCCATTTGCAAAAAGATACGCAGATGCGAAACCATACGAAACATGCAACTCATTGGGGAGTTGTGATTGATCTTTTTTCATTTTTCCATCTTCCTGAGACATCAATTCATTGCAAAATACCACAAGAAAGAGGATGGTCATCATGATGAATAATCTTTTCATAATCAATTAGGATTTTGCTGTAAAGATAATCTTTTTCGAAAAAATACCAAAAATTACACCCAGGCTTCCACCGAAAATGAGTCCTCCCAGTACATCACCGGGATAGTGAACCCCCAGGTAGATGCGGCTGTAGGAAACGACCAGGGTATAACACAACATGATTGGGACCAGGTATTTGTGTCGTTTTTGAAAAAACATGATGATGAAACCGGCGAGCGCACTTGTATTCGCTGCATGGTTGCTGATGAAACCAAAGTCACCACCGCAATAATTATTCACAATGTGCACCATGCCGGCCAGTGACGGCTCATGACAAGGCCGCAGCCGCTGAAAGACATCCTTGAAAGCATGTACTCCCATCTGGTCGGTGATGGTGATCATCACGATCATGGTGAGGATCACCCAGAGAGAGCGCCACTTGTAATCCCGGATGATCAGGAAAAGCAATAATGCAAACAGGGGAACCCATACCCAGGTTTCGCTGATATAGAACATCACCTGATCGAAGAATGGTGTGTGCTGTCCATTCAGGAACAGAAACAACCGGGTATCCATATCGAGGAGAGGTTCCAGCATCAATGGCTATTTATTCAGCTCCCGCCAGATCAGGTCTTTCAGTTTCCCAAGTCCCTTTTCGGCTTTGGAAGAGATGAACACCCGGGGAATATCCGGGAGGTCTTTTTTCATCTCATCCATCAGCTCATCATCGGCCAGGTCGTTCTTGGTGACGGCCAGCACCCTTGATTTATCCAGCAGGTCAGGATTGTACAGCCGGAGTTCATTCAGGAGGATTTCATATTCCTTGTGGATATCCTTGCTATCGACCGGGATCATAAAAAGGAGGATGGAATTCCGTTCGATGTGACGCAGGAATCGCAGTCCGAGGCCTTTTCCTTCATGTGCTCCTTCAATAATACCCGGAATATCGGCCATTACAAATGACCGTTGATTCCGGTAAGCAACTATTCCAAGGTTTGGTGTAAGGGTTGTAAATGGATAATCAGCAATGGCAGGCTTTGCAGCAGAGAGTACGGATAAGAGTGTTGATTTTCCGGCATTGGGAAAACCAACGAGGCCAACATCAGCCAGTAGTTTTAGTTCGAGAATGATCCATCGTTCCTGTCCGGGTTCGCCGGGTTGTGCAAAACGGGGTGTCTGCTGGGTAGCTGATTTAAAATGATCGTTACCCTGTCCGCCCCTGCCGCCAGGCAGCAGGATTTTTTCCTCACCATGTTCAGTGATTTCGCAATAAAAATCAGCCGTTTCGGAGTCCCGGGCGATAGTACCCAATGGAACCTCCAAAATGATATCTTCACCATTGGCTCCGGTTCTCAGCGCTTTGGCTCCATTTTCGCCATTTATTGCCCGCACATGCTTGGTATAACGCAGGTGAAGTAAAGTCCAGAGATGCCTGTTTCCACGAAGTATGACATGCCCGCCACGACCGCCATCTCCACCGTCGGGACCTCCTTTGGGAATCCCTTTGCCGCGGTAAAAATGAACAGCTCCCGCTCCCCCATGACCGGAGGTGCAGTGAATCTTAATATAATCAACGAAGGCAGAGGTCATCTGAGAATGGATTCAAGGAAATCAGTGCATTATCTGAATTCGGCTTTGATCCGCTTGTTGATCGTCTTACAGAGGTTACGGAAGATGTCTTCGATGTCACCGATGCCATGCACCACTTCCAGTTTGCCGGAGGAGGTGTAGTAGTCTGTCAGAGGCTTGGTATGCTGATGATATAAGACCAATCGCTTTTCGATGACCTCTTCGGTATCGTCGCTTCTTCCTTCTTCCCTGGCGCGGTTGACCAATCGGCGGATCAGTTCTTCTTCTTTCACTTCCAGGAGGAGTGCACAGGTTACTTCCGACCGGTGGACTTTCAGGATGCTGTCGAGCGCTTCGGCTTGCGGCAACGTACGTGGAAAGCCATCAAAGACAAAACCCTGGGCAGTTTGATACTTCAGGATGAAGTCTCCGATCAGCTCGATCAACAAGGAGTCGGGGACCAACTCTCCGCGGTCAATCACATCTTTAACTTTCATGCCCAGCGGAGATCTGACGGCAATCTCACGACGGAAGACATCTCCGGTGCTGAGGTGGATGAACCGGAATTTCTCCGCTACCCTTAACGCTTGCGTTCCCTTCCCGGAGCCGGGTGGACCAAAAAAGATCAGGTTATGCATTGATAAGGCTTGTTAACTGATAATTGCTAATTGATAACTGTTTACTGCTCACTGATAACTTTATAAACGTCAGCCAGATTCCTTCCAAATCCATCATAATCAAGCCCATAACCTACAATGAAATCATTTGGGATGGAGAGGCCGATATAGTCGGGAGTGAATGTTTTTTTTAACGCCTCCGGTTTGAAAAAGAGGGCTGCAATACGGATGGAGGCGGGTTCAAATTGCTTCACCTCCCGGAGGATATGATCCACGCTGAGTCCTGTGTCGATGATATCCTCGAGGATAATGATATCTCTGCCGCGGATGTCTTCATTCATTCCAATGAGGCTCTTCACTTCCTGCGTGGAGGCAGTCCCGGCATACGAAGAATACTTGATAAAGGAAATCTCGCACGGAATGGAGATCTCCCGGAGCAGGTCAGCAGCGAACATAAAAGCGCCGTTCAGTACGCCTAAGAATAGCGGCGATTGATCCCGGTAATCGAGATTGATCCGCTTGGCCATAGCGCTGATGGCTCGCTGGATCTCAAGGGCAGGAACAGAAAGTTCAAACCTCCGGTCATTCACATTTACAGTTTTCATGTTCGCTCATTGTTAGGTTGATCTGATGCAAGCCATTCAGCAGCCGATGTGACTGTTTCCTGAAGTTTCAAGGCACAAAGGTGAACTCCTTCCGGGAGTTTTGCAGATATCCGTGAGGCAAAGTCGATCAACAGGTTTTCGCTCGTTGGCTGATAGGGGACGACGACGAGTTTGGAGAACATCTCGCCGGCCCGGCTCATTTCCGCTTCGGGGTATCCAGCCTGAATGATCAGGGAATGATCAAATGGCTCGATGATGCAATCCCTTACAATGCTTTTCAGTGCAGAAAAGTCGATGATCATGCCGTCTTTGGGCGACGCAGGATCGCAGATCGGTTCACCCGAAACAGTCACAAAAAGACCATACGAATGGCCGTGGATGCTTTTACAGGGGCCATCGTATCCTTTCAAGGCATGTGCTGCCTCAAACTTGAATTCTTTGGTGAGCCGGATGACTGCCATATTTTTTTTCAGAAAAGGGACAAAAATAATCAATCTATTCAAATACACGATGTTCAAAGAGGATTTTAATCCCCAGGGCGATGAGTACCACACCTCCAAAAATCTCCGCTTTTTCACCTGAAAGAATGCGGAATTTGTTTCCTGCTTGCCTGCCAGCCATCACTCCTGCCAGAGAGATCAAAAACGTTGTAAAGGCAATGATGAAGGCCGTTTGTAACAGTCGGAGTTCCGTAAATCCAACCCCGATGCCGGCAATTCCCGCATCGATGCTGGTTGCAAAGGATAGCGCAAGCAGACTGCTCCATTTCAGCAGGTTGTAACGCTTTTCTTCTTCTTCCCGGATAGTATGAATGATCATTTTGCATCCGATAAATACCAGCAAGCCAAAGGCAACCCAATGGTCCACGGAAGCAATGATATCCTTCATGGCATCACCGATCAACCATCCTGCCATGAACATGCCTCCCTGAAACAGGGCAAAAAGCACAGGAAGCCTGAAATGTATCTGGAAGGGGTTTCGCTTGATGGAACAACATGCGAATGAGACGGCCAGGCAATCCATTGCCAGCCCAACTCCCAGGAAAATTGCTTCAACAACTGTCACGGTAAGGAAAAGTTATCAGACAGGGGCTAATTCAACGGTAAAATGGCGAAGGATTGATGCTTCCCTGACGATCTTCAATCCTTTCCTCATCTCCTGTCGCCGCTCGAATACATTCTTCAACGCGGCGGCCACCACATCCATATGGTTATTGGTATATACCCGTCTTGGAATGGTCAGACGCACCATTTCCAACCGTGGATAACGGTTTTCGCGTGTGAGCGGATCCCGGTCAGCCAGCAGTGCGCCAATCTCCACTCCCCGAACGCCTGCTTCCAGGTAAAGTTCAATAGCCAGGGTTTGAGCCGTAAACTCTTCCTTTGGTACATTCGGGAAAAACCTCTTGGCATCAACGAAAATGGCATGACCTCCCGGGGGAAGCTGGATCGGAACACCATATTCTACCAGCTTGTTGCCAAGGTATTCCACCTGACGAACCCGGGTTTCCAGGTAGTCATATTCGGTTCCCTCGTAGAGACCCTGCGTGATGGCATTCAGATCTCTGCCCGCCAAGCCGCCGTATGTCACATATCCTTCCAGTAAAATCGTATATACACTGGCAGCCTTGAACAGCTTCTCCTCCCGCATGGCAATGAAACCGCCGATGTTCACAATGGCGTCTTTCTTGCAGCTCATGGTCATCATGTCGGCACAGGCGAACATCTCCTTCACAATTTCCCGGATCGAAATATCCCTGAATTCCTCTTCCCGGTTTTTAATGAACCAGGCATTCTCAGCAAACCGTGCGGCATCGAACAGGACTGGTTTTTGATATTTGTCGGCCAGCTTTCTCACCGCCCGCAGATTCTCCAGGGAAACAGGCTGTCCACCACAAGAATTGCAG
>VGGL01000009.1 GCA_016868575.1 Bacteroidota bacterium | reverse complement strand
AAACTGAAATGGGTAGAATTAGAGTTATCAGAAATAGAAAATGAATTATCTTTTGTTTCATGAAATGGTCGTGTAAAATTACTGCCAACACTTCAGGATTTTATCCACACAAAGGTAAAAAAAATTGGACTATCTGGTTTCATCATGTGGATAACATTGAGTTGAACGAAACCGCCTGTTTATCAATCAAATAGCATAGGGTATTCAATTTTTCTTCCTGTGTTTTTAATGATAAACCCGGAGGTAAAGATAGGCAAAAAATCAAGGATTTTACTTGATGGTCGAAAAAAAGTCATATGCATACTCATTCTTTGCAGGTTTTCGAAAGCAAGACTGCTTGGAATGAGTTATACCGAGAGGAACAGCAACATAAAAACCGTAAACTTGATCCGATTCGGTATAAACCAGGAAAATGAGCCCGAACTCGCCGTCATTCTTTTTGAGGCCTTTTAGCAGTAAGTGATCATACCCCCTCTGTCGTTTGATGGTGCCAAAGACGTGCTCGATGATCTCCTGCCGTTTGAGATACAGCCTCAGCACGCTCTACTCACTGTTTAAAACCTCTTGTCCTACGCATTTGTCAAAGAACTGTTGGAAATATCTATCTCCTTTCTTCTCTTCCCTGATTTAATCTCCGAAATACAAACGTACTTCCATTTTTGTAAAATTTACCCGCTTTGCGGGACAGACTGTGCAACGCGGCTTCATAGCTTGTCCGATCTATCGGGATTTGGTCTCGTGCCTCGACCATACGAAGCCTAATTTATTGCACTAAATCCCGTCCCGGGATGACCCCGGGAACGGGATAGCTTTTTTGTGTTTTCAACGTATAAAGGTTGTACCAAAAACTTTTCAACATGAAAACACAGTCAAAGTTACGAAAAAAATCGTTTACGATCGTAGAACAGGCATGTCATCAGGTTCGGGGTTTTAAGAACCTGCTTGAGGAACCGGATGACAAAATCAGGTTGTCGGGTCATTCTCCCAGTACATTGACCAATTATGGCCGAAAACTGGCACAGCTGAGCCTTCATTTCGGGAAGCTGCCGCAACACATCAGCGAAAAAGAGCTCAACCGTTACCTGGCCAACCTGGCTCGTCAAAGTAAAACACCCTCGCTGAGCGACTTCAAGTTCATGGTCTCATGAACGCCATCTCCAACAACAGGATTCTTGACATCGACAACCACAATGTGACTTTCCGCTGACGTGACTACCGTGACAACCAGCAAAAGATCATGTCTCTTGAAGGGGCAGAGTTCCTGCGACGGTTCTCTCAGCACATTATGCCCAGGCGATTTGTCAGGATACGATACTACGGCATGCTGTCTTCGACCCGGAAGGCATCCTTTCGTGATCTTCAGATCAGCATGGGGATAGCTCCTTCGGTCAGCAATAAGAAGAAGACCAGAAAACCATCAAAATCCTATGAAACGCCTGCCAAAAACCTCCTGTCCTACGTCATTATGTCAAAGAACTGTCAGAAATATCTATCTCATTTCTTCTCTTTCCTGATTTAATCTCCATAAGCAAAATAACTGCTCTTCCAGGTATGTTCGTGCAACGCGGCTTCATAGCTTGTCCCGATCTATCGGGATTGGGTCTCGTTCCTCGACCACACGAAGC
Organism: Bacteroidota bacterium; assembly: GCA_016868575.1. GTDB lineage: Bacteria > Bacteroidota > Bacteroidia > Bacteroidales > FEN-979 > VGGL01. The sequence continues at coordinate 45,529 of VGGL01000009.1, read as the reverse complement.
CTTATTTATTGGGAAAAACTGTTTACCGTCTTTACTTATTTCAACAATTCGTTTTTTTCCTGCCCAAACGTATATGTCTTGAAATAAGTGTTTGTGAATTTTAAATAAGCTGTCAACTCCCTTGATTTTTATCGGGTTTTCGTAAAGTTCTTGAAGTCTTTTTGTTACTGCACCACTCTCAACAAAGAGCAATACATCTGGGTCTGTAATGTCTTGTAAATTCCTTAAAAGTCCCGTCTTAGGGTCAGTGTAGGTGTAGTCAGGGTCTATGTATTTGTATGAATTAGACATAGGCTTTTTGTTTGGCAAATGCTACAAGTTCTGTTAGCGATATTTTTCCCGTTACATAGTCCCTTATGATTTCAATACCTTTGGGTGTTGGTTTAAAGCCTTCAAACATATTACTTCCTAAAGCATTTGCAGTGCTTTCTAAGGTTTTCAAGTCAGAAAACTTAACTCCCATTATTGTCAGGTTACTTCTATCTATTTCAATTGTGTTGAACATATTTTCAGTCATAAATTCTTTTCAAATTTACAAAATATTTAAGTCAAATCGTTTGTTTTCTGTCGTTTTAGAATGGTGCATAACGGTTCAGGATTTTATCCGCATAAAGGTAAAAAAAAATGGCATTATCTGGTTTCAGCGTGTGGATAACATTGAGTTGAACGAAACCGCCTGTTTATCAATTAAATAGCATAGGGTATTCAATTTTCCATCCAGTGCTTTTAGTGATAAACCCGGACGTAAAGATAGCCAAAAAAACATGGATTTTACCTGATGGTCGAAAAAATCAAAGTGAAAACCAATTCTTATCTTACTATTTGCTCCCCAAAGAAATCTTCATAAAAAAACCTGCCCAATCAAAAAAATGTCTACTTTTGACCGCGGAATTAAACCAGATGGTTTAATCAAATGGTTAAATCGTAAAATGAGAATACCCAAGGAGGAAAACACGGAAAAAAAGATCCTGGCGGCGGCGAGGGAGGTGTTCCACCGGAAGGGATTCGAGGGGGCACGGATGCAGGAGATCGCTGATTTGGCGGGGGTGAACAAGGCGCTGCTCCACTACTACTATCGCGATAAACAGAAGCTGTTCCATGCGGTGTTTCGGGAAACTTTCCCAGCCATGATCCGGGAAATGACGGTGATCTTCAGTACGGATGAGCCGCTGGAGACAAAGATCAGCAACTTCTTCAACCGCCATATCTCATTCCTGCAACAAAACTCCTACATCCCGTATTTCATCATCTCTTCGCTGCAGCAAAACCATCAGGAATTGCCGGAGATGCTCAAAAATGCCAACCCGTCGCCCTACGCCTTGATCCGGAAACAATTAGATCAGGAGCAACGAAGCGGGATCACGGAGGAGGATTTCATCCAGTTCTACCTGAACCTCCTCTCACTCTCGGTATTCCCGTTCCTGGCAAAACCACTGATCGCCAACATCTTTGATTTAAATGATGAGGATTACCAGTCCCTGATGGAAAAGCGCAAGAAAGTACTTCCTGAATTATTGATCAAAAGCATACCGAAAAAATGAAACGATACATCATCCTATGGCTCTGTTTGGCAGGGTTGACCTGCTCCGGGCAGCAATCAAGCCTGACGCTTGATTCGTGCTACCGGGCAGCGCGCTCCCATTACCCGCAGGCGCGACAGAAAGGTCTGCTGGAGGAATCAACGGGACTGAAAATCCAAAACCTCAACCGAAACTACCTTCCGCAGATGAGTCTCAACGGCTCGACAACCTACCAGTCGGATGTGACGAAGATCGACATCAATGTTCCCATCCCGGGATTCGATATCAACACTCCCGACCTGAACCGCGACAGCTATAAGCTCACCCTCGACGTGAACCAGGTGATCTGGGATGGTGGGGTGACAGGAAACCAGAAAAAAGTCGAATCTCTCGGACTGCAGATCGACCAGGAGGCGCTGGAGGTGGATATTCACCTGCTGAAAGAGCGGGTAAACCAGTTATTCTTCGGGATCATCCTCCTTCGGGAAAATAAGAACCTGTTGGTATCTGCCAAAGAGCGGCTCGATAAAAAACACCAGGAGACCCTGTCGGCGATCCGCAATGGGACGGCATTGACCTCTCAGGGAAATCTGCTGATGGCGGAGATCCTGAAGGTTGAGCAACAGGTTGCCGAGACAGAGATCGACCTGGCGGCGTCGGCACAGATGCTGTCGGAACTCACCGGGCTCACCATCCCGGCAGATATCTCCCTGGAGATGCCTTCATACCTTACCGCGGCGATTGCTTTCCAGAATCAACGGTGGGAAGGCAAGCTCCTGTCATCGCAACAGGAAAAGCTGATCGCTTCGGAAAAGCTGGTGACCACGAAGTTAATGCCGCGCTTTTTTGCTTTCGGTCAACTGGGCTATGGCCGTCCGGGGTTCAACTTCATGGATAACGACTTCACCCCGTTCTATATCTTCGGCGCCAAGGTGAGCTGGACCTTCTGGAACTGGAACCAGAATAAGCATGAGAAACGAATCCTCGGCTTGCAACGGCAGATCCTCGATACCCGGAAAGAGACATTCGATCAAAACCTCCGCTTGGCGTATTATAAGGATATGTCAGAAATCCGAAAACTGGAAGATGTCTTGGAAAAGGACCGGCAGATCATTCAACTCCGGGAGGAGATCAGCCGGACCACGACATCGCAATATGATAATGGCGTTATTGCGGCCAGCGACCTGGTGAGCAGGCTGAATGAGGAGACGCAGGCCCGGCTTCAGTACCGGCTACACCAGGTACAATTGGCGAAATTGCGCCAAACCTGTTTGGTGAATCTTGGAATCAAATAATATCAACACATTGTATATGAAACCGAAATATTATCTCCTGATCGCCGTTGCATTACTGGCGGCCTGCACCGGCAGGAATGACCGTTCGGATGCCTACGGTAATTTTGAAGCAGTGGAAGTGACCATCTCTGCGGAAGCCAGCGGCAAGATCCTGGCTCTTGAGGTCACAGAAGGACAGACGCTTGACTCGGCCCAGCCGATCGGGGTGATCGACTCGGTAGACCTGGTGCTGAAACGACAGCAACTGGTGGCGCAACAGCGGGCTGTTTCAACCCGCATTCGCGACCTGGATGCCCAAACGGCAGTGATGCAGCAACAGTTGGAAAACATGAAAATCGATCAGATTCGGATGGAGAAGATGTTCGCTGATGGGGCGGCGACAAAGAAGCAAGTCGACGACCTGATCGGCAGCATGGAAGTCATCCGTAAACAGATCGAATCGGTGGAGACGCAGAAAGCAGGTATTCACGACCAGGTGGCAGCTACCGGCAAACAGATCGAGCAGGTCTCCGAATCTGTTCGCAAGTGCCGGATCGTCAGCCCCATCCGCGGAACGGTACTGGCGAAATATGCCGAAAAAGGGGAGGTGACGATATTCGGAAAACCACTTTTCAAGATGGCCAACCTTGATGTGATGACGTTGAAAGTCTATGTAAGTGGCGACCAGCTTCACCAGGTGAAGATCGGCCGAGAGGTGGATGTGCTCTATGACAAAGGCCCGACAGAGTTGGGAAAGACCACCGGTATCATCAGCTGGATATCTCCCACTGCGGAGTTTACTCCGAAGACCATCCAAACCCGCGACGAACGGATCAACCTGGTGTATAGTGTGAAGGTGCGGATAAAGAATGACGGCACTTTCAAGATCGGCATGCCCGGTGAGATAAGGTTCAAAGAAGAAAACAAAACATCAACCAACCAATAAATCAACGTATGAAAGCAAAAACATGGATCCTCCTCCTCTCTTTTCTGGTCAGCGCAGGCTGGTCAATAGAGGCTATGGCACAGAAGCGCAAGGCCGACGATGTGCTTGGTACCTACCTGAATGAAGAACGGTCAGGGAAAATTGAGGTCTTCAAGAAAGACGGCAAGTATTTTGGAAAGATCATCTGGCTGCGTGACCCTATTGACCGGGAGACTGGCAAGCCAAAGCTCGACAAGCTCAATCCCGATCCCAACATGCGAAAAAACCCGGTGCTAAACATGTTGGTTCTGAAGAACTTTGTCTTTGACGGCACGGATGAATGGGAAGACGGGACGATCTACGACCCAAAGAACGGGAAGACATACAGCTGTTATGTGGAGTTCGAAAGCGTTACCCGGCTTAAGATCAGGGGATACATCGGGATCTCCCTGCTCGGTCGCACCACTTACTGGAACAAGGTGACCAAGTAGCACATTCATGGCTGAATCCGCCGTTGTTACCGAAAACCTGTCGAAACATTTCGGCGCCGTGAAGGCGCTGGATGATATCTCTTTCAAGATCGGAAAGGGAGAGTTATTCGGTTTTATCGGTCCCGACGGTGCGGGGAAAACCACACTGTTCCGCATCCTCACCACCCTGCTGTTGCCCGATGGAGGAAAAGCGACAGTGGAAGGATTCGACACGGTAAGCGAATACCGGCAAATCCGGCGTATCAGCGGGTACATGCCCGGGAAATTCTCCCTTTATCATGATCTTTCGGTGGAGGAGAACCTCCGGTTCTTTGCCACCATCTTCGGGACAACGGTATCGGAAAACATTCACCTGGTGCAAGACCTGTACAGTCAGATAGAGCCCTTCCGCAAGCGGAAGGCCGGAAAGCTGTCGGGCGGGATGAAGCAGAAGCTGGCCTTGTGTTGTGCGCTGATCCACCAGCCGGTGATCTTGTTCCTCGATGAGCCTACCACAGGTGTTGATGCGGTGTCGCGCAAGGAGTTCTGGGAAATGTTGAACCGGCTGCGCCGGCAACAGATCACCATCCTCGTCTCCACACCTTACATGGATGAAGCCGGCCGCTGCGACCGGGTGGCGCTGATGCAGTCGGGAAAAATCATGACCATCGACACACCGCAAGGGATCCGGCAACAGTTCAGGAAGAAGATCCTCGCGGTGAAAGGCAGAGACATGTTTGGCCTGATGAAGATCCTGGAAGGATTTCCGGAGATTGAAAGATCTTATCTCTTCGGCCAGTCACTGCATGTAACCGGTGTTTCAGAAGCCCTCACAGCAGATGATCTTTCCGCCCGTCTCCGTCAACAGCAAGCCCCCGATTTCCGGGTGGAAGAGATCACCCCCGACATCGAAGATTGTTTCATTGACCTCACGGCAACAAGGGAATAACCATGGCAACACAGGAGAAGGTCATCAAAGTTATAAACCTGGTAAAGAAATTTGGTTCGTTTGTTGCCAATGACCATCTGACTTTTGATGTGTTCCGGGGGGAGATCTTCGGTTTCCTGGGCGCCAATGGAGCTGGCAAGACGACTGCGATCCGGATCCTGTGCGGGTTGTCGTATCCCACCAGCGGAGAAGTGACGATTGACGGGCTCGACATCTACCGCCAACGGGAACAGATCAAGAAGCGTATTGGTTACATGAGCCAGCGATTCTCCTTGTATGATGACCTGACGCTTGGAGAGAACATCCGGTTTTATGCCGGGGTTTACGGATTGTCAAGAGAGGATATCCGTCAGCGGACAGCCGCACTGGTTGATAAGCTTGAGCTTCATGCCATTGAGAAAAAGCTGATCCGCGAGTTGCCACCTGGATGGAAACAGAAGCTGGCTTTCTCTGTCGCCACCATCCATCAGCCCGGCATTGTCTTCCTCGATGAGCCAACCAGCGGCGTGGATCCAATCACGCGTCGACAGTTCTGGGAAATGATCTACGACAAAGCCGGCGAAGGGATGACGGTGTTTGTGACCACCCACTACATGGATGAAGCAGAGTATTGCGGGCGGGTCTCGATCATGTCGGAAGGAAAGATCCATGCCCTGGACACACCGGCGCAACTGATCTCCAAATACAACGTCAGAAACATGGATGAGGTCTTTCTGCGGATCGCACGAAATATCGAAGCCGTATGAACAAATTCCGGGGATTCGTCATAAAGGAGTTTTTCCACATCTTCCGGGATGTCAGGACCATGATCATCCTTTTCGGGATGCCGGTGATGCAGATGCTGCTGTTCGGGTATGTGATCACCAATGAGATCAAGGAAGCCAAAATTGCGATTCTGGATCATTCCCGCGACCACGTAACCACGGAGTTGAGCCGGCGGATCGTGGCCTCTTCCTACTTCCAGCTGGCGCAGGTACTCGACCATGACAAGGAGATTCTGGATGTGTTCCGGAAAGGTGATGTGAAAGAGGTGATCGTATTTGAAGCCGATTTCGCGGAAAAGCTCGAGAAGACCGGTCAGGCTAAAGTCCAGATACTTGGGGATGCATCCGAGCCCAACACGGCGAAGATCCTGGTGAATTACACTACCGGCATCCTCATGAGCTATATTCAGGAGCTCAACACACAGACTGAGTTGCCGCTGCGCATCGACCCGGTCACTACCATGCTCTACAATCCCCAAATGGCCGGGGTGTATATGTTTGTCCCGGGTACCATCGCCATGTTGCTGATGCTCATCTGTGCCCTGATGACCTCGATCTCCATCACCCGTGAGAAAGAGCTGGGGACGATGGAGCTGTTGCTGGTCTCCCCGCTGAAGGCGTTCCAGATCATTGTTGGAAAGGTGTTGCCTTACGTGTTCCTGGGTTTCATCAATGCGGTGACGATCCTGTTGTTGGGGAACTTTGTGTTCGGTGTTCCGATTCAGGGAAGCGTGATCCTGTTGCTGCTGGAGAGCATCCTGTTCATCATCATGTCACTCTCGCTGGGTATCCTGATCTCCACCCTCACCAACAGCCAGCAGATCGCCATGATGGTGTCGATGGTGGCGCTGATGCTGCCGACGATCCTGCTTTCAGGATTCATTTATCCGGTCGAGAATATGCCGAAAATCCTGCAGTACCTCTGTTACATCGTTCCTCCGAAATACTTCATCATCATTGTTAAAAATATTATGCTGAAAGGCACCGGGATGGAATATGTGTGGAAGGAAACGCTGATAATAATTGGGTTTACGATGGTTTTTCTGTTACTGAGCATCAGGAAATTCAAAATCAGGCTGGCTTGATCCATTGATAATGAGAACCGTCTTGCTGATCATACAAAAGGAGTTTATCCAGGTTTTCCGGAACCGGATGATGTTGCCGTTGATCTTTGTGGTGCCGATCATTCAGTTGCTGATCATCGTTCACGCAGCCACCTTCGAGGTCAAAGATGCCCGGATCTGTGTGGTGGATCATGATCTTTCGACGACTTCCCGCAAGCTGGTCAGTACTTTTGAGGCCTCTCCTTTCTTCCAGGTACTGGGCTATTCAGCAGATTACAAAGAAGCCGAAAAGTTGATCCGGGCCAATAAAGCCGATCTCATCCTCAGCATTCAGGCCGGTTTTGAGAAACAGCTCCTCCGGGAGCGATATGGGCAGGTTCATCTGTCAATCAATGCCATCAATCAACAGGCCGCCGGTGTCATCCAGGCCTATTCGATGATGATCATACGGGATTACAACCGGCAACTTATCGTCGACTGGATCGGAAGAAGTACGCCGGCGCAGGCAAGGATGATCCCGGTGGAATATGCTTACTGGTTCAATCCGGAGCTCAGCTACATCAACTTCATGGTGCCGGGAATTCTGGTGTTGCTGGTCACCATTATAGGACTGTTATTGTCGGCCATGAATATCGTCCGCGAAAAAGAGATCGGCACGATCGAGCAGATCAACGTCACCCCGATCCACAAGTACCAATTTATCGCCGGCAAACTCATCCCTTTTTGGATTCTCGCCTTGTTGGAGCTGGCTTTCGGGCTGACGCTCGGGAAGTTTCTCTTCGACATTCCCATGGTGGGAAGTCTTTGGATCATCTTCATGACAGCTGCGGAATACCTGTTGGTGGTTTTGTCGTACGGGCTCTTCCTTTCAACGGTGACCAACACCCAGCAGCAGGCGATGTTCCTGGCCTTTTTCTCGATGATGATTTTTCTCCTGATGAGCGGTCTCTTCACGCCGGTGGAGAGCATGCCGGCGTGGGCACAGGAGTTCAACAGGATCAATCCCATCGCCTATTTCATAAGGATCATGCGGATGGTGTTGCTCAAAGGGTCGGGTGTCAGCGACATTTTAAAACCATTTCTCTCGCTGGGAGTCATGGCTCTCACCACCCTTTTACTGACTGTTTGGAGATACCGAAAAACTGTGTAACTTTACCAGGATGATCTGGCTTAAGAAACATCTCCGGCTGATATTGATTATACTCCTGTTACCTGTCCTGTTCTTTCTATTTTATCTGCGAACCCACGAACCTTCTACGAAACATAACTATCCTGAGACACTGGTTGAGAAGATCCTGAAGCGGGGTTATCTCGTGGCGATCACTGCAGATGTCCCGGAATGTTATTTTGTTGTCAATGGCCGGGAGATGGGCTTTGATCATGATCTGCTGAATGAGTTAGCCCGTGAGATGGGCGTGGGGTTGAAGTTTCTTTTCGTGAAAAATGGTGAAGAAGGATTTCGGCTGCTGGCGCAGGGCAGAGGAGATCTGCTGGGGATGAACCTGATGTGCAGCCCGCTCCGCCAGCGGTTATTCCTCCCCACAGAACCGGTGAGGCAATCGGATCTGGTGCTGATCACCAGTCATGTGGTTGATACGTCAACTTACTTTTCTCTGGACGATAATGTGAGGACCATTTACTACCACCCCTCTCTGGTTCCTGACAGCATGGTAAGGGATTTTGCCTGGAGGAAGAAATGGTTTCTCATCCCTTCAGCATCAGGGATTACTTATGAAGATCTCTTTATTAACCTTTCGGATGATCCCTCCTGTGCTTTTCTGTGTGACGAGCACATCGCCCGGGAATGGTTTGCATTCTACAAGAAGGTCTACCTTACCAATATCACATCAACCCCATTGGATATACCCTGGTTTGTCAGGCGGGGGGAGGTAGCCTGGCTGAAGACGATCAATGAATGGATCATCAAATTCAAAGCATCAGGCACTTATGAAAACTGTTACCGAAGATATTTCATTTCTCCGGGGTTCCTTTATTACGCCCGCGAGAAAGGACAGGTGATACGGAAAGGGAAGCTTTCGCCGTATGATGAGGAGATCAGGGGGTCCAGCGAGGTCATTGGATGGGATTGGCGATTATTGGCTGCGTTGATCCACCGGGAGTCACGATTCAATCCTTATGTCCGGTCTTACAACAATGCTTACGGGTTGATGCAGTTGATGCCGGCAACCGCACTGGCTTTCGGTTTCGATACCACCGATTCCCCCTCAAGACAAATCGAGGCAGGGGTGACCTACCTGAAATATTTGGATGGAATGCTGAAAAAGGCAGTTCCTGATGCGGAACAGCGCATCCGTTTCATCCTGGCCGCATACAATGTCGGACTTTCGCATGTGATTGATGCCCGGCGTCTGGCCGAGAAATACGGAAAAGAACCCTCTCTTTGGGAAGGCCATGTAGACTTTTTTCTCCGGAATAAATCCCGGGAAGTCTATTTACAGGACAGTGTTGTTCAGTTCGGCCCCTGTCCGTGTGAAGGGGCCTATCATTTTGTAAATGAGGTACTTGACACCTACGACCATTTCCAGGAGATCATTGGTCCCTGAGATCGTTGAGGTATTGCTGGCAGATCTGCCTGATTGATTCTTCCAGGGGGGTAAAGCGGAAATCAAGGGTTTTGATGATCTTATCTGAAGAATACCGGAAATGTTGCCCGGCAGTCCGGACCAATTCCCGGGTTATCAGCGGATCCTTGCGAGTTATCAGACTTCTCACCTTTTCGATGCGCCATGCAATAGCTCCCATGCGGTTGGTGACCAGCAAGGCAGGTCCTTTTTTTCCAAACCCGTCGGCAATGGTATCAAACAGTTGTTTATACGACCAGTTGTCGGCGGAGAGGATGAAGCGTTCTCCGAATATCTTTTTCCCGATGAGATCGATCATGGCCCTTGACACATCCCTGACCTCCACATACCCGTTGGTACCGGTGGGATAGAAGGCCAGTCCATTATGTACCAATGGAAACAGCAGGGAATTGCCATCCTTCCAGAATCCCGGTCCCAGGATCACGGCAGGGTTGACGATCACGGCGGTAAGCCCTTCCTCCATGCCACGCCAGACTTCCCGTTCCGCTCCGTATTTACTCACCGAATAGCTGGAGTTCCAGCGGGATGTCTTCCAATAGGTCTCTTCGTTGATCACCTCATTCACCTCCGCCCGCCCCAGGGTGGCGATGGAGCTGACATGGCAGAACTGTTTGACTTGCTTTTCAATGGCGGCATTCACGAGGTTGGTGGTGCCGTCGATGTTGATCCGCATCATGGCGTTCTCATCTCCGGAAGCGAAAGAGACCCTGGCTGCACAATGGTAGATGGTGTCCAAACCGTCCAGCGCATCCAGCAGGGAGAAGAGGTCGCACAAATCTCCTTCAACCCACTCGATTTTCTGGAACAGGGTTTCCGGATCATCGGAATAATAGGCAAACACCTTCTTCACCAAATCCAGTTTGCTGGTCTTCCGTCTCAGGGCACGCACGGAATAGCCCCGGGAGAGGAGATCAAAGAGGAGGTGTGTTCCCAGTAAGCCGGTGCCGCCGGTAACGAAAACCATGGTTGCAGCGTTTGACGATCGTTGCGAAAGTAAGCAAATAAAGCAACATCAATATTTTCTATTTTTGCACAAAATTGACCCGCATGAATTTCGTTGAAGAACTCAGATGGAGGGGCATGATCCATGACATCATGCCGGGAACGGAAGAACAGTTGCAGAAGGAGATGACCACCGCTTACATCGGGTTTGACCCTACTTCCGACTCGCTCCACATCGGGAACCTGGTTTCTTTGATGTTACTGGTTCATTTTCAGCGTTGCGGGCATCAGCCAATATTGCTGGTGGGCGGAGCCACAGGCATGATTGGTGATCCATCCGGAAAATCCGAAGAAAGAAACCTTCTCTCCGAAGAGGCCATCCGCCACAACCAGGCTGCCATCCAAAAGCAACTGATGAAATTTCTTGATTTCGACCCCGGAAAGCCAAACTGCGCCAAGGTGGTTAATAACTACGACTGGATGAAAACGTTCGGGTTCCTGGAGTTCCTCCGGGAGGTAGGTAAACACCTCACAGTGAATTACATGGTGGCCAAGGAGTCGGTAAAGAACAGGATGGAAGCGGGACTATCTTTCACGGAGTTCTCCTATCAACTGATACAGGGATATGATTTCCTGTGGCTCTATCAGAACAAGAACTGCAAACTCCAGATGGGCGGTGCCGATCAATGGGGGAATATCACTACAGGGTCAGAGTTGATCAGGCGAAAGAACGGAGGCGAAGCCTATGCCCTCACATGCCCGCTGCTGACCAAAGCCGACGGAGGTAAATTCGGAAAAACAGAAGAGGGAAATGTCTGGCTTGATCCGGAGCGAACATCTCCATACAAATTCTATCAGTTTTGGCTGAACACCAGCGATGAGGACGCCAGGAAACAAATCAGAATCTTCTCCTTGCAGGATAAAAATGCGATTGATCATTTGATCATCGAACACGATCAGGCGCCTCATCTTCGCACCTTACAAAAAGCCCTTGCCAGGGAGCTCACCTGCCGGGTACACTGTGAGAACGATTTTCTTTTGGCGGTTGATGCCTCTGAAATCCTGTTTGGAAAAGGGACAACAGAGACCCTTAAGAAACTGCCTCAGGATGTATTCCTCTCAGTCTTCGAGGGTGTACCACAGTACAAGATAGCCCGCAGTGAGATTGAAAATTCGGTCGATATCGTGGAATTCCTGGCCGATAAAACCGGAATTTTTTCTTCACGCGGCGAAGCCAGGAGAATGTTGAAAGAAAATGGCGTGAGCATCAATAAGGAACGGGTGAAGGAAGACCGGCATATCGGTGTTGATCACCTGCTCAACAACCGTTATATCCTCGTGCAGAAAGGAAAAAAGAACAACTACCTGGTCATTGCAGAATAACAGGGATCATTCCGGAAGTTCATAGTTTCGTTTGGGTTCGGTGACCTGCTCGGGTAGGGTCACGCAGAAGCGGCTTCCTTTGTTATCCTGGCTTGTAACCTTGATATTTCCTCCGTTTCGTTCAATAAACTCATGGCACAGGATCAACCCCAGTCCGGTCCCTTTTTCATCCATCGTACCATGGGCAGTATATTTGGATTCGATTTTAAACAAATGGGGAAGTAATTCTTCCCGGATACCAATACCGTTGTCTTCCACAAAGATATCCACCTTCCCATTCCCGCAACGGGCTCCCAGGATCATGATCTTTCCAAAGGGAAAAGTGAACTTGATCGCATTGGTTATCAGGTTGCGAAAAACGGTTTTGATCATATCAGGATCAGCAAAAGCGGTCAAACCTGATGGGATATTCATAGATAACTCTATGTTTTTGAAGGCAGCCGAAGGAGCCAGTTCGCTGGTGACTTCCGACAGCAACTGATGGATATCTATCTTCTGCGGGCGGTATCTCAGCTCTCCCGTCTGTGCCTGAGACCATTGTAACAGGTTCTCGAGCAACCGGAGAGTGGTTTCCGATGCCAGCCTGATATTTTCCAGAAACTCTTTTCGTTCATGTTCGGCATAGGTGTCATAATCTTTCTGCAGCATATCAAGCAAACCGATGATGGCAGTAAACGGCGACTTCAGGTCATGGGCGATGATCCTGAAAAACTTGTCCCTTGTGGCATTCAGTTGCAGCAACTGTGATTCCCTCTGACGCAATGCCATTTCTACCCGTTTTTGGGAGGTAATGTCCCGGACGATTGCCTGGATCATCGTCTTCTCTCCAATGGTGATCACATTCAGGCTCACCTCTGCATCAAACAAGGTTCCGTCTTTCTTCTGATGCTGCCAGTAAAACCGTTGGGGCGTGCCGGAGAGGGCCATGGAGATCAGGGTCAGCGCTTTGTGTTTTGAGCCTGAACCATCGGGTTGGCGACTGGGAGAAAACTCAAAGGGCGGCCGCCCAATGATATCTTCCCGTTGACAGCCAAACATGCTGAGCGTTTTTTCATTACAATCATGGAAAATCTCGTTGGTCATCAACAGGATGGCATCATTGGCATGGGCAAAGAGGGTTTTATACTTCAGCTCGTTTTCTTTGAGCATCCTTTCGGCATGTTTCCGGTCATTGATATCCTGCGTGATAGCAAAGATCCCATACTTCCCCCCGGGGAGGGGGATACGGGTTTCACGAATCAGGATCTGACAATGGCTGCCGTCTTTCCGCAGGTTGATGATCTCATGTTCCAGGGTAGCGCCTGCTATGACTTGCCTTATATAGTCATGTACTCGTTCAACCTCTTCTTTCAGAACCAGCACATCAACCTTCTTTCCTACCAGTTCCGCCTTGGAATATCCCATGATCCGGGTGAACATCTGATTGATGTCCAGGATCGTACCTTCGTCATCTTCGATCAGCATCCCTGCAGGGGCATGATCAAAGATCTGTTGCATAATCGTATCTCCGTTGAATGAATGGGAAAGCGCTGCTGATTGAAAAACGCCTGATTCAGCCGGTTGCCGGCCTGGAGTTAATGGTTTGCGCATGGTGCCTCTCAAAAAGAAGCTAAAGGTACAAAAAAAACACAGCATGATCATATTGATTTTTTCCTGTCTTCTTCCAGGACTTCTGCTGACTGGATTTTAACCCGGAAGGGGTTTTCTGCCACAAAACGCATGAAGCAGTGATGGGATTTATGTACTTTTGCATGGCATGAAATCTGGAAAAATAATGGTCCGTTTTCCCCATATGGTCTGGTGGATGCCGTGGTTGCTGTTCCACCTGTTGTATGTGCCGGAAACCATGTCCCAGCCGCGGACTTCCTTCAACGCCTCCGGTGATACGACCTGGAGTGGTGATATCACCCTAATGGCTGATTTCATCATCGACCAGGGGCACACCCTGACGATCCAGGCCGGATCAAAGGTCTTATTGCATCATGGGGTCTCTATCATTGCCGAAAAAGGAGGCCATGTATTGGTTTCAGGAACTGCTTCTCAACCGGTGAACTTTTCTTCATTGGATGAAAGATATCTCTGGGGAGCCATTCTGGCTCGGGATAGCAGCAGTTCCGTGACCATCCGGCATGCTGAGATCATGCAGGGACAAGTGCAAGTGGTCAACCATGCATCAGGAATTATCGAAAACTGCTTCTTACATGACTATACGAAAAGTGGCGTAAACCTCAATGAGATCGGGATCATCTATAGCGGGAAGGCCGACACCATGACGGTAAGAAAATGCCGTTTTGCCAACAACTACCAGATCAACTTCTTCAACACCCCAACCCTGGTGGAAGATTGTCTTTTCGAATTCTGGTTTGATGATGCCGTTGATTTTGATGATCCCCCGGCCCAAACGCTTATCCGGAATTGTATTCTCCGTAATGCCCTCGGCCCGGACCGGGATGGCATCGATTTCGGAAAGGTTGATTATACTCTGCCTGGCGCCAGGGGCAAGGTGGAAAACTGCCTGATCCATCACGTTAGCGATAAAGGGGTTTCATTGGGGGAACAAACTGACAGTGTCCTCATCAGGAACTCCCTTATCTATTCCGTCAGCAAAGGAATTGCGGTGAAGGATAACTCGAAAGCTTACATCTACGATAACACCCTTTGCAAATCCCAATCAGGCATCACCCTCTATGAAAAAAACGCCGGGATGGGAGGCGGCTATGCCTGGACAAACAACAACATCAGCTGGGGCAACGACACAACCATCCACATCAAAGGCAATTCAGCCATTGAGGTCTCTTACAGTTGCCTGCAGAACCTGGTCTTCCCGGGTACCGGTAATATCACTTCAGATCCCCAGTTTGTTGATTTTCAGAATAACAACTTCCAGCTCCAACCTGCTTCTCCGGCACGCGGAACAGGGATTAATGGTACCGACATGGGGTATGCAGAGCCGGTAGGATCAATTACAACTTTCCCGCAAAAGATCGTCCTGGGTGACCCTTCCTTCGTTGCTGAATGGCATACTGACTCTATCCATACTATCTATTGGTCGGCTTCTCCCGACATCACGCAGGTTAAAATTGAATTTTCTTCCGATGGAGGCAATACATGGACTGTGCCGGCTGATACCTGGCCGGCTCATACCGGCCAATATGACTGGACGGTGCCCGATGTCTACTCCTCGTCCTGTAAGATCCGGATCAGTGATGCAGCCAATCCCGCATTGTCTTCCAAAACCGTTGGTTTCTTCACCATCTCACCTGCCAAGGGCACTACCCTTCCTCCTGTTTTTTCCCATCAGGCCGGGTTATATGAACAGCCTTTCGATCTCTCCCTCATTGCCGTTCCGGGAGCTACCATCTATTATACCCTTGATGGTTCTGACCCAACGGATCGATCTCTTGTTTACACAGCGCCCCTCCAGGTCGAAAAACAACTGATCGCTGACACCTTCCCGGTACAACTGATCACCGCCGGTATTGCACCCCAGGAGCCTATCTCTTTTATCCGCGATAACCCCTTTGGCATCTGGCCCAGCTGGAACAAGCCCATCGGAAATACCCTCCGCGGAACTGTCATCAAGGCACGGGCATACGTCCCCGGCACAGGCCTGAGCCACATCACAACTAATTCTTACTTCGTCAGTGAGGATATCTTCAACCGATATGGAGATTGCCCGGTAATATCTCTCACCACCAACAAGGACAATTTATTCGACTATCATAAAGGGATCTACATAACCGGCGTCAATTTCACCCCTCCACCCGATGACCCTAACTTCTTCCAATATGGGAACTACATGCAGCGCGGAAGAAGCTGGGAGCGTCCGGCATTCTTTGAGTTCTTTGAATCAGGAGGAACACGCGTCATAGCCCATGACATTGGCATCCGCGTCCGCGGGGAATGGGTCAGGTACCTGCCACAAAAATCATTGACCCTCTATTCCCGCACCGAGTACGACAGCATCAACAACAAATTTGAGCATCCCGTATTTCCTGGAAACACCAAGCAAGGATCGGGAGAACCGCTGAACGAATATAAGCGGCTCATTCTCCGGAACAATTATTATTGCGATAGGCTTACTGACGAATGGGCACACCTCCTCTTCAGGCGCTCCAACATGAAAATCCAGGATGCACGATTCACTATCGTATTTATCAATGGGGAATACTGGGGTGTTAATAACCTCAGGGAAAACATTGATGAATGGACCATCCAGCATACCTATAACGTCAGAAGAGAGATTGTTGACATCCTCGAGGATAAATTTGGATGGGTTTCCCAGGCAGCAGGTTCTGTAGCCGCCTGGTATGATTATTTTACCCTAAGGGAGTTTATTAAAAATGAAGACCTTACAATTCCCGAGAAATATAATCATGTTACCGGTAAAATTGATATCGATAACTTCTGTGATAACTGGATTTCCCAGATCTATAGCGGGAATTTTTACACCAACCACAACCTGATCTACTGGCGGGTGGATACAGTGCAGACCAATCCCCATGCGCCTTACGGCCTCGACAGTAAATGGCGTTGGCTGCTCAATGACCTGGATGCAGCCATGGGCAATGGATATGGTTATACCGTAAATACTATCGATACCGTTATATCCCTTGGAGACAACTACTTGCTCTCCCGAATGCTCACCAACCCCCAATTTAAAAGTCTGTTTATCAACCGGTTTGCCGACCTGCTCAACACCTCCCTGAAACCCTCCTTTGTCTACCACAAACTCGACTCCCTGATGACCGTCCTTCGCCCCCTGCTCCCTGAAAATATCAACCGATGGAGAGACCTTCCCCCTGAACTGCGGTTGTGGGACAGTGTGCTGAATGTCAGGCATATTCCATTTGCAATAAACCGGAGCATCTATCAGCAGCAACACATCAAGGATTATTTCAACCTCTCCGGTATCACCCAGGTAACCTTGAACACTGAAGATATCAGCAAGGGGATCATCCATATCTCCACACTCGATATCAAGCCTTACCTTGACGGTTTGGATACCGTCACCAAACCGTATCCCTGGACAGGCACCTATTTCAATGACATTCCTGTAAAGATCTCCGCCAAAGCCAAACCCGGATATAAGTTCAGCCACTGGAAAGAGAGCGGAAACACCGAGGAGCAGTTGGAACTGATCTTTACCGGAAAAGACACCACGTTTACCGCCATCTTTGAAACCGATACCGCCTGGCACCTGATCCATTACTGGCATTTCAACGACCTGTTGTCCGGACATCTTGATACAGTTAATGCCGACACTACGATCCTGGGAAATCCGGCTCTTTACTATGCCGGTTCCGGGAATGGATACATGGACCGAACCGATTATGGCGAGGGTTCTGACCTGAATGCTTTCCTCAGTGAGCCCGCCGGAAGAGCCTTACGGGTTAGAAACCCCTCCGAAAACAGAGAACTCATCCTCGACCTGCCAACTACCGGATATAAAAACATCCTGTTCCGGTACGCGGTGAAAAGAACTCCCAACGGGGCAGAGAAACAAACCATTTACTTCGCAACCGATACGGATGGGATCTCCTGGATTCAGATGGGCGGCACCACCAGCGTCAACGAAACCTTCATGATCAAGGAGTTCGATTTCAGCAAAGTCGAAGCTGCCAATAATAACCCCTCTTTCAAGATCAAGATTTCATTCAGCGGAACCAACGCAATCCTTACGGAAGGAAATATCCGGTTCGACAACATCTCCCTGGATGGAGATATCTACACCCCAACCTTTATCGACACCACTGTCTACGAAGCGTTCAAGGTATATCCCAATCCCACGGATGGAATCATCAAAGTACGCTTCCACCGAACCATGCCACAGGTTACCCTTGAGGTGATCAACTCCCTGGGATCGGTGGCACAGACCCTCAACCCTGGAAATGCTGTGGCAGGCCAGGAATACCAATTGGATCTGAGTACCCTCGGAAAAGGGGTCTATTACATCCGTTTGAAAACAAACAATAATACCTTTACCCAGAAAGTTGTAAAAATCTGATGAGGCGACCCCGATTATCCGTATACTTCCCGCTGATCCTTGCGATCGTCCTGATCACCGGCATTTTTATCGGTTTGCAATTCAGGCAAAACGAATTGGCCAGATGGAACCCGTTTTCTTCTCACTACGATCCATACCGGAAGATCAGGGAGATTCTTAAGTATGCCGAAGAGAATTATGTTGATGAAATTCAGCCGGATACATTAACCGAAAGGACGGTATTTACCCTTCTGCAAAGTCTCGACCCCCACTCTATATATATCACTGCCAGGGAGTTTAATGAAGCCAATGATCCCCTGCAGGGAAAATTTGAAGGCATTGGCGTCCAGTTCAGGGTTGAAAAGGATACGGTAGTCGTGATCAATACCATTTCGGGAGGACCTGCGGAAAAAGTGGGAATCCGGGGTGGTGACCGGATTGTGAAGGTTGACCGGGATATGATCGCCGGGGTGAAGATCACCAATGATGATGTGATGCGAAAACTCAAAGGCCCCAAAGGGACGACCGTCGATGTCAGTATCTACCGCAGAGGAATCAGGGAACTCCTTGATTTTACCATCACACGCGATATCATTCCAACCTTTAGTCTGGATGTCCGTTACATGATCAACCGGGAAACGGGATATATCAAGCTGGGCAATTTCGCGGCCAAGACCCATGAAGAGTTTGTGAAAGCCATGGAGGAGCTTAAAGAACAGGGTATGAACCGGCTCATACTGGACCTACGGGGCAATGGCGGCGGTTATCTGCAAGACGCCATTCAGATTGCCGATGAGTTTCTGGAAGAAGACAAGATCATTGTCTACACCGAAGGGAAAAACCGGCCGAAAAAAATCTCTTTTGCAACCGGAGACGGACTTTTTGAAAAGGAAAAATTAGTGATCCTCATTGATGAGTGGTCGGCCTCTGCCAGTGAAATTGTAGCGGGTGCGGTTCAGGACAACGACCGTGGAACCATCATCGGTCGCCGTTCTTTCGGAAAAGGTTTGGTACAGGAACAGCTCGAATTCCCGGATCGATCGGCGGTGAGGCTAACGGTGGCACGGTACCATACACCCACCGGGAGGTGCATCCAGAAACCATACAACAATGGGATTGATCAGTATTACAGCGAATTACTCGGCCGTTTCACCAATGGTGAGCTTGAAACGCCCGACAGCATTCATTTTCTGGATTCTCTCAAATACACTACTCCTGGCGGGAAAACAGTCTACGGCGGCGGAGGGATCATGCCCGATGTTTTTATTCCGGTTGAGAAAAACCCTGAACTCAATCTCTATCGCGAAGTGCTGGATAAAAACCTCATCTATCCCTATGCCTTTGACTATACCGATAAGTACCGGAAACAACTCGGGAAGTTTAGATCGGCAGAGGAGTTTAACAAAGGTTTCTTTATTGATGGCAGCATCCTGGCAGATTTTATGAAATACGCCCGGGAAAAAGGTGCATCAATCCCATCTGCAGGAAACCAGGCATCTGAAAAGCGGATCCGTGCCCTGCTCAAAGCGTTCATCGGCCGGAACATCTACGACAACCCCGCCTTCTACCCCACACTCAACGAAGCCGACCCGGCAGTAATCAAAGCCATTGAAATATTAGAAAATAAATGAAAATGCAATTTCCAATTTCTATTAATTATGTATTACGAGTCTTGAATGATGGATTATGAATATACAGCTATTAATTTTTAATTATTAATTCTTAATTGTAAAAACCTATGCCATTCACTTTACCTCAAATACCCTACGCCATGGACACGCTGGAGCCATATATCTCCAAGCGTACCCTTGAGTTCCATTACGGCAAGCACCACCAGGCTTATGTCAATAACCTGAACAACCTGGTGCCCGGAACACCCTTCGAGAACGCCACACTTGAAGAGATCGTGGTGAAAGCCAACGGCGGCATCTTCAACAACGGCGCCCAGGTGTGGAACCACACCTTCTACTGGAACTGCCTGAAGCCAAACGCAGGCGGTGAACCTTCCGGCAAGTTTGCCGATCTGATCATCCGTGACTTTGGTTCCATCAAGGATTTCATGGGTAAGTTCACACAGGCTGCTGCAACATTGTTCGGTTCCGGCTGGGCCTGGCTCTCCAAAGACAAGGACGGCAAGCTGGTGATCACCCAGGAATCCAACGCCGGCAATCCGCTCCGGAGTGGAATGACGCCCCTGCTGACCTGCGACGTATGGGAACATGCTTACTACCTCGACAAGCAGAATCTCCGCCCGGCCTACATCACCGACTTCTGGAAGCTTGTGGATTGGGAAGCTGTCGCAGGAAGGCTATAGTACTCTCAGGGGGTGAGGTCATTTCCTTTGCGCAAAACTTCGAGAACGTTGCGGTTAAGCAGCAAAAAGCTTTAAAACCTTTTCACTGATCAACTCCGGCGGCTCATCTATCTGAAACACCACCGCCGGTTTCAGGAAGTGAAGTTCCTTCCCTTTTTTGAATCGTTCTTCTCCGCCTCCGGTGATGTTGAGCATGATGCAGGCATCTTTCGGAAGAGCCATCTCATTTACTGATTTGATCAGCGAACCCACGGCCACTGCCGCTGCCGGGTGGATGTCGATCCCTTCTGCCTGGAGAAATAACGCTGCTGCTGCTCTGGCTTCCTGGTTGGTTACCTGGATGAAATCTCCCCCGCAGTCGTTCATGGCATCAAACAACCCACCGGCAATCGCGTAGGGTGGCCGCCGGTTTGAAAGTACCTTCGCATCGATGGCTACCACCTGTTGCCGGGCCAGTTGGTCATCCAGCGGAAGAAGATTCCGGGATCGGGCTTTCCAGGCATCATACATCGGAAGGAACGGAACATTCTGCGAGAGCATCAGCTTCATTTTATTGTTCCCGAAACGGCCATCTTCCAGTAGCCTCAGGTTGGCTTCCCATGCCGCAATGGCGCCTGTTCCGCTGCCGACAGCCTGGTAATAATAATCGGGGATCTTTCCGGTGGTAGTTGTGAAGGAGAGCACCGTCGTACCCATGCCGTCACGGCGGGCCACATTTTTTGCTCCTCCTTCGGGGACAAAGGTTTCGAGTTTGCAAACCTCATTCGATAAATGGATCGCATCGAAATAATCGCTTCCGCTGGCAGTTACCACCAACTTCACACAGGGATCTACCGGTGCATCAAACCACATCGAATCGATCGTGTCTTCCGGCATACACAGCAGCAAGGGGATCTTGTTTTCCGAGCAGACCCGAGCAAAAGCCCTGGCCGTATTGCCTGCCGAGGCAACCACGAGGATCTTTCCGGAGTCCTCCTTCCACCGCCCGCACACTGAATAGGCCTCCGTTTCCTTGAAAGACCCGGTCTTCATGAAAGCGCCCTTTTCCGGCCAGAAACCGCTGAAAGTGATGTACAAATCGTGTAATCCGAGTTTCTTAGCCAGACCTTCACTCCGATAGGTCACCGGGGCGGAGGATCCTTCCAGGATGCGGTACACCGGCAACCAGTCGGCAAACGTGTACAGCCCATACCCTTCTCTGCGCAACGAAAGTTGTTTCGACGCATAGATCGCCCGGATCAGGCATGGATCTTTTTCCCCGGGGGCATCCAGGAGCCAGCCGTCATCGGGAAAAGTGTTTTCGTTGCTGAACGACTTTAGCCTGTATTTCGTTGGTAAAAAATCGTGAACCACTATCGTTCAGATTTGAGATTATCCGGGTAAATAGTCAGTGATAAGTCTTAAACGTAATATCCAAAGTGCAAAATGCAAAATACTGATATCTGACCTCTGACTCCTATTCCACCGTCACTGATTTCGCCAGGTTCCGGGGCTGGTCGACGTTGCGTTTAAGCATAACGGCAATGTAGTAAGAGAGCAGTTGCAGGGGGATAACCGCCAGCAGGGGCACAAGAACCTCGTCGGCATCGGGGATCTCGATCAGGTAATCGACCATCTTGGCCACTTCCTTGTCTCCCTTGGTGGCGATGGCGATGATCACACCATTGCGGGCTTTGACCTCCTGAATGTTAGTGATCACTTTCTCGTACATGCCCCGGCGGGTGGCAATGAATACAATTGGCATCTCCTTGTCGATCAGTGCAATGGGTCCATGTTTCATTTCGGCAGCAGGGTAACCTTCAGCGTGGATGTAAGAAATCTCCTTGAGCTTCAGGGCACCTTCTAGAGCTACCGGGAAGTTATATCCACGGCCCAGATACAGAAAGTTCCTTGAGTCCTTAAATTTGGCAGCGATCTTTTTGATCTTGTCATTTTGCCGGAGAATGGCTTCGATCTTTTCAGGGATGATATCGAGCTCATTGATGAGCTGGTTAAACCTGGTCGTAGAGATTGTATTTCTCAGTTGGGCAGCCCGCAGCGCCATCAGGGTGAGGATGGTCACCTGGGCGGTGAAGGCCTTGGTGGAAGCGACACCGATTTCCGGTCCGGCATGGGTATAAACGCCGGCATGGGTTTGCCGGGGGATAGAGCTTCCGACAACGTTGCAGATACCGAGAATCGTGGCGCCATTCCGCTTGGCAATGTCAATAGCAGCCAGTGAGTCAGCCGTTTCCCCCGACTGGGATATCACCAGCACCACATCGTCTTCGTAGATCACCGGGTTGCGGTAACGAAATTCAGAGGCATATTCTACCTCTACCGGTATCCGGGCCAGGTCTTCAAAGAGGTATTCGCCTACAAGTCCGGCATGCCAGGAAGTGCCGCAGGCTGTGATGAGGATCCGCTTGGCTTTCGCAAGTTTTTGCTCATAATCAATGATCCCCCCCAGCTTTACAATACCCAGCGGGGCGTTGAGCCTTCCCCGCATGCTGTCCTTGATTGCTCGAGGTTGTTCAAAGATCTCTTTCAGCATGAAATGATCATACCCGCCCTTCTCTAGTTCGCTGAGGCTCATCTCCAGCTTTTGTACGTATGGGGTTTTAGTCTCCTTCCGGATATCAATGATGCTCAGCTCCTTATCTCTTTCCACAATGGCAATCTCTTCATCATCCAGGTAGACCACATCTTTTGTGTATTCCACGATGGGGGTGGCATCCGAAGCAATAAAGAACTCTTCATTTCCGATACCAACAACCAGGGGGCTTCCTTTTCGGGCAGCAATGAGTTTGTTTGGGCTCAGTTTCGACATGATCACAATGGCATAGGCGCCAACGACCTGGGTCAGGGCAATTCTAACCGCTTCCTCCAAAGGAACCTTTTCATTGAACTTGATGTCTTCAATGAGATGGACCAGCACTTCGGTATCGGTGTCACTTGAAAAATGATAGCCTCGGCGTTTCAACTCTTCCCGGATGACGGAGTAGTTTTCAATGATCCCGTTGTGGATAATCGCCAGGGTTTTGGTTTCAGAAAAATGGGGGTGGGCATTGATCTGGCTGGGTTCACCATGCGTAGCCCAACGGGTGTGGGCAATGCCAACGGTACCTTTGACATCTTTGCCTTTCACGAATGCTTCCAGTTCGGAGACCTTTCCCTTTTGTTTGTAAAGTTTGATCTCTTGATCCATCAAGGCCACACCGGCGCTGTCGTAGCCCCGGTATTCAAGTCTGTGCAATCCTTTCATCAGGATAGGATAAGCTTCTTTAGGCCCAATGTAGCCAACAATTCCACACATATTCAGTTGTTTTCATTTAATACTATCAGATGACCCCATACAGGGAAGGGCAAATGTAAATAAATAATTGGAATCTGCGGACAGGTTTCACCAGTATGGTCAGAGCTTTGTATATGTGACCCTGAGACGGATTCGTTTATTGGAATCGGGCGCCTGGGGATCCGATCCAAAGAGGATGACCCTGCGGGCGCTGATGGAGCGGCTTACCGGGTTATCTGCAAGAAGGTAAAGATCGAAAGATTCATCGTAATACCCCTCCAGCAACCGTTGTAAATACCTTGTAATCCGGAATTGATACTCGTTGGTGGACTTGTTATAATACCCGCCAAAATAATATTCATCATCCAGCTGGTCCGTCAGAAAGCCAACCTTTCCTTCTTTGTCCATCCGAACAAAAGAGAGGCGTGCAGGCAGCAGGCTATCCTCTTCCTCGGCATTGGTGAAGATCAGCATCGCTTCGTTCAGGGCAACTTTTCCTTCCTTATAGAGATCCTTGATGTAAGGTAATATGATCTTTGTCCTTACGCCGCCCATCGACTGCACATAGACCCGTTCAGTCCCGGCACTTGTGTCGCCATACAGTACTTGCATTTGAAACTTGGGTGAGGCGTTAAAATATCCGTTATGATCAAAATGATTGAAGTAAGCACATTCCGAGGTAATCGGAAAGTCATACCGGAGGGAATCGCCATTCTCTTCATTGCTAAAGTACATGGAAAGCTTTGAGAATGATCCTGTTGGCTCGAAATATAAGATGGAGCCACTGGCATTAACCGGATCTACGGTAATGTAGAGGCCTTTGAAAAACGTCAAAAATTTATCATTCGTTGAGAGGTCGTCATCGGTTGCATGAATGATCTTGTCGGCCAGAACAGGGGAGAGACTGCTGAGGTTGATTCGCAGGTGAGGCATGGCTTTGTCGCCCCAAACGGTCACACTGTCAGTCGGATGTGGAATGAAGGTCTTGCTTGCCAACTCGATGCCATTGTGCTGAATGATGTCGTTCGAAAAGTAGGCGGAATCAAGGTGTAAATCCTCCGTAAGCTCATAAACTCTAACGGTAAGGGGTGTATTTGTATCTCCCTGGTAGCTTTTATAGGTAAACATCACCACCAGTGAATCCCATTCCGGGTTGGTACCGAAACTGAAACCGGTGGAGCTCAACCGGAACTGGGTGTTCAAACTGGCCGTTGTTTTTCCAAAAACCGGATCCATTGCGCTGCCGAGGTACATCAGGCTTAACTCATCGGTACGGATTGAATCCAGGAGGGTTGAATAGGAAATAACTGTAGCGGTATCGGTTTGGCGGATATTCAGCGTATCCCCGGGTGGAACCAGGTCAAGTCCGATCTCAAGCGGTTCTTTCTTACAACTGGTGACAGCAACGAAAAGAAGAAATGTCAGGACCGGCAGGTAACGCAGGAAATGGGATGGGTGCATGTTGATCTGGAGTAAGTGAATGGTATTGCAATGTTTATTCGCTCACCACCGATTCATTCACCAGGATCTCATCATAAAAATCAGAATAGGCATCGATGTATGTTTCCATCGACTGGTATCCAAGGTAAGGTTTCCCGGTTTTCACCAGGTAGTTTTTCACCTCCGGATGGATATTTTCGCTTCCCATGATGATCCCATCGGCATAATCGATGGCGCCTTTCATCAGGTTAACGTAATTGGGTGCCTTATAGTGTTTAAGGTCCTTGCCATTGATCCCTTCCTGCTTGATTTTATTGGCGAAGTTCTTATCCAGGTCTTCGGTAAAATCATCGTCATAGATGGACAGAACGACCTTGGTATCGCTGTAAAGCGGGTTGTCCTTGTATGCTCTTTTAAGGTAGATGGGCATCAGGGATGCGATCCATCCATGGCAATGAACGATATCGGGTCTCCAGCCCAGCTTCTTCACTGTTTCAAGCACACCACGGGCATAGAAGATCAGCCTTTCATCATTATCCTTGTAGAACAGATCGTTCTTGTCGTGGAACATGGCTTTCCGCTGGAAATAATCTTCATTGTCGATGAAGTAGATCTGCATCCGTGCCTGCTGGATCGAAGCAACTTTGATGATCAGCGGATGGTCGTTATCATCAATGATGATGTTCATCCCCGATAAACGGATCACTTCATGCAGCTGGTTCCTGCGTTCATTGATGTGCCCCCAACGTGGCATGAAGGTTCTGATCTCTTTCCCTCTTTCCTGGATTCCCTGCGGCAGATAGCGGCAGATCATGCCCATCGAACTCTCTTTCAGGTAAGGATGTATGTCCTGGGCGACAAATAATACTTTGGATTTCTCCATATTCTGCAACAAATTTAGCTCCTCAAAATCAGGGTGCAAAGATAATAAAAAAAAGCTTACAAAATCCCAAATACAAATACAAAATATTTTCTTCCATGCTGATTTTCAATGTCTTGATTCAAGTAAATAAAAAAGATGTAGAAAAACAGATGACCTTTTTCGATTTTTCGGATTAAACCATGAACCATTGTTGGTCAGAGAGGGGGTGGCATGATTGAACTGAAGAATTGAACAACAAAGGGTCACCATATAGCAAGGCTTTGTGATGACCGGGTAGTGCGGCGGTGCTTCTGAAATTTACCGCCGTCCAGGTGCTGCTGCTGGATAATACAGCACAAAAATCATTGAAATTGAAAAACAAATGAACATGAAAAAGCTATTAACATTCATTGTTGCGGTCATTATTTTATCTCTGATTATTCCGGGAACCACTGAAGCCAAGCCTTTTTGGATAAAACTCAAACTTGGGGTCTTTGCAAACTGGTCGGTTTCTCTTGGTGGCGGTTGTTCCGATGGTTGGGGATTATGTCTTGTTATTGGTGACAATATAAGTCCCGATTACCTGGGATACGATAATGAGACCGACAAATTCACCCTTAAGGTGGCTAAGCACAGTCAGCAGGCCAAACATTTTTCACAGGGATCGTATGAAATCCGTGAAGATTCACCGGTTGACCCAAAGCTGATTGCCCAATTCCGGAATTTTCCTCATCAGGGCAAAACGGTGGTAGTTAGAAAAGGAACATACCGCATAACCGATGACGGGGAGTACTACCTGATGACCGTTTCATATTATCTGCAGTGAAACAGATGAAAGATGGCAAGGGCGCAAAAGCTAGAATTTATTATTGATCAGGCAATGCGTCTTTGCCTTCTCTCCCTGAGTTTTAATATTTTCGACTGATGATCCTCAAAAACCAATAAATTCATTCCACAACAAAAACAAACACCCGAAGGTTATGAAAAACGTGACATTCGTTCTCATCATCTGCCTGGTCATAACATTGGCAGGCTGCAAGCAGATCATTTACAGGAAGTATGGGATGCATGATCCACGGGAAGAAACCACTGAAACATTAAGGGCATTCCTGGCAGAAAAGAGCTATCCCCGGCATCACAATTATATTTTTGCTGATTCGGTAAGCTACCTGAACTATCTCTGGGATTCTCTTGCACACAAACAAATCATTTCTACAACTATTTACAGTCAAAAAGGCTTGCTTAGTAAAATATGGGATCCCAATAAATGCCAATGGTCGGGAGGATACTATATCTCTCATCTGAAAAACGATACCGTCTATGAGGTTGACTCCACCCATAAAATCCAGGCCCTCGTAAAGCACCTAATACCATTATTTGACTTTCAGGAAGACATCTTTGATCCAGATTCATGGGATTTCATCGCTTTGGTCACATGGGGGAAGTTCCTGGGGCAGTACAATGAACGCCAGTTCATTGTGGAGGAGGTTGCCAGACAAAATACAAAAGCAAAAGTGGTTGTATTTTTCCTGAATATCGACATGCAGAAAGAATGGAACCTGAGTGAAAGCAACCGTCTGAAGATCAAATGAGGAACCATTTATCCATGGAGAAAATTAGACAATCCCGGTAGTGATTGAGCTAACAATAATCTGATACCATCGTGAAGGGTGAGGGGAAATGGGTGCAGGGTTGGAATTTGTTGCATGATGCTGTTTTTGAATGTTTTGCCGGGAGCAAAAGACACGGCGATCCTTAAAAGAAAGCTGGAACCTGTGGCCTGGCCGCCGGCAGAGATTCTTTATAGCATTAGCCCTTCATTTAACTATGTGGTTTCTGCCAATCTCCAGCAATACATTAACAGCCATGTAAATCAGGATCTTCTACAGATACATTTCATCCAGGATATAAGGTATGGTATCCTGGCTGATAAACCCGGTAAACTCAAATTTAATCAGGAAATCCAATCCAACATTGGTGTTTTCTGCATCATTGACAGTACTTACCAGGTAAGACCGGATGAGAACCACTGGAAAGCAAACCTCTCCGTGAACATCACCCGCTTCTTTACGTTCCTCCTTGATTCAGACTTCTCTACAGCGCTTTTTAACCGGTATGATTTGATGCCTGATACGAGTGGAAAACTTCAGAAAGTCCTGGATGCCTCCTTTTGTACGCCCTTGGTATGGAATATCTCAGCAGGCTTCCAATATGCAACCATTGACTGGTTCAGGTTTTCAGTTGGGATTACCAGCGGCAAACTGACCGGGATGCTGAACAACCGGGTTTACACAGAAAAGAATACCCATTTATTATGGGGCGTTGAGCAAGGCAGAAAGTATCATTTTGAATATGGACTCAGTTTCAGGATGACCGTTGACCGTACTTTTTCAGAAAAGCACAAATGGTATGTTGATGTTCATCTTTTTAAAAACTATCAAAAGGCGATGGATCTGAATGCGGAAAACAAGATCCTCCTGAATGTCGGAAAAAATGTATGTATAACGCTAAAAACCAGAATTATATATGAAAAGGAGAACAGCCGGAAAGTGCAATGGGAGAACCTCCTTTCCTTTGGCTTCACATATGCTTTTTAAGCCAGGGCGCGACTACCTAACCCTTAATGAACAGGGCTTTGATGATGTGGGAAGCGATTTTCGGGTTCTCTTTCAGCCGGCGGGTAGAATAGCCAAACCATTGCTTGCCAAACGGAATGTAAACCCTCATCCGGTGCCCCTTGCTGACGATCGAATTGCGCAGCTCAGGCGTCACCCCATACAACATCTGGAACTCATATTTTTCCTTCGGCACCTGGTATTTTTCAATCAGTTTGTACGACCCTTCCACAAGCGGTTTATCATGTGTGGCAATGCCCGGATATAAACCATTCTGGAACATGAATTCAAGGTCTTCAAGAAAATGTTTGTTGACCTCTTCATATTGTTTGTAGGCAATTTCGGCCGGTTCAATGTAGATACCCTTGCAAAGGCGGTATTTCAGTGGGATTTCCGATGTATGAATATCCATCAGGTTTTTCATGTCCTGCAGCGTTCTTTTCAAATAAGCCTGGAAAACCAATCCGACGTTTTTGGGGAATTCCGCTTTCAATCTTCTGAAAAGGGTGATCTCCAGATCGGTACACCGGGAATCTTCCATGTCAACCCGGATGAATGTGTTGTAGGAGGCTGCTTTCAGGACGATCTCCCGGATATTTTGATAACATACTTCCGGATCGATCAGCAGTCCGAACATGGTCGGCTTCAGTGAATAATTCCCGTTGATCTTTGCTTTCTCAATGGTATCGATGATCCAGAGATAGGTCTCCTTGTTGGTTGTCGCTTCTTCCAGTTTGGTGATATATTCACCCAGCAGGTCGATGGTTACCAGAATTCCCTGGGTATTAAGCTCCTTCGAAACCCTGATGGCATCTTCAATGGTCTCTCCGGCAATGTATTTTCGTGAAAAAATCCATACCAGCTTCTTTGGCATGTAAGGCAGGATGGAAGCAATCATTTTATTGAACATGGCAGGAAATATTGATGGGCAAAAGTAGTACTTTTTTGATATCATAAAGTTTTGTAATTTTGCAACCTTTTTCATCTTAAGGATGGATAAAACGAAACCATATCATCTTCATTTTGGAGGACTTAAGCCGGGTATGCATCATTATACCTATGCGATAGATGAGTCTTTTTTTGAGCTTTTTGAGGAATCGGAAGTGAAGTCAGGTCAGATTGGAGTGGATGTTCAATTGGAGAAGAAGGAGGGGATGCAGATCCTGGATTTCAATATTAAAGGTACGGTTCATCTGCATTGCGACCGTTGTTATGATTTTTATGATCAGCCAATAAAGGGGAATGAACAACTCATTGTAAAGTTTGCCGACACTGTCGGAGAAGATGAAGAGGTGGTTTTTCTTCCCTTTGAAACGAAGCAGATCAATCTCGCACCTTATCTCTACGAATATATTCATCTGCTTATCCCGATGAGGCGGATCCATCCCGATGATGACACTGGCCATCCAACTTGTAATCCTGCGGTTCTTGATAAGCTCGAACACTTGTCAACCCACAAAACAATGGACGAGCGATGGAATGTACTAAAGACATTAAAAAACAGCCAAAAAAAAAAGGACAGTTCAACTTCTAAGTGACTTATATTTAATAATTTATAATTTATAATTAATAGCGATGCCACATCCCAAACGAAAAATCTCCAAAACCCGCAGAGACAAAAGAAGAACGCACGATAAAGCTACGGTTCCTCCCATGTATCTTTGCCCGGAATGCAAGTCACCGGTGGAGCTTCACCGGGTATGTCCGGAATGCGGAACATACAGAGGTAAAAAGGCCATCGAGAAATCAGCTGCTGAATAAGACTGCCAACGATGAAAATTGGTCTGGATGTTTTTGGCGGTGACTTTGCACCGGTAGAAACCATCAAGGGTGCCATCCTTGCGCGGGAAGCGTTGCAGCCTCCCGATCGGGTCGTGCTGATCGGCAAGAAGGAGATCATCCTCTCCTTGTTGGAAGAATACCATGCAGATCCTTCCGGGTTTGACATCGTACATGCCCCGGATGTCATTGAGATGGGAGAATCCCCCACAAAAGCTTTTAACCAGAAGCCCCATAGCAGCATTGCTGAGGGTTTCAGGCTACTGAAGCACAAAGAAATTGATGCCTTTGCAAGCGCCGGCAGCAGCGGAGCCATGCTGGTAGGATGCGTATATGTTGTCAATACGATTCCGGGAATTATCCGTCCCAGTGCCCTGACCTTTATTCCAAAGGAAAACGGAGGGCTTTCCCTGCTGATCGACGTTGGGATCAATCCCGATGCCAAAGCTGATGTCCTGTACCAGTTCGGGATCCTTGGCTCACTCTATGCCAAATATATTCAGCACATTGCCAAACCGAATGTCGGCTTGCTGAACATCGGTACCGAAGAGAAGAAAGGAAACCTGGTGACCCAGTCGGTCTATCAATTGATGAAAGGTACCAGGGATTTTCACTTCGTTGGCAACGTTGAGAGCCGGGATTTATTCAAAGACTCCGTTCATGTGTTTGTCTGCGATGGTTTTATTGGCAATATTATCCTGAAGCAGAGCGAAGCCATCTACCGGGTATTGGCCAAACGAGGCATCCGGGATTCCTATCTTGAGCGGTTTAACTACGAACTCTACGGCGGATCCCCGATCCTGGGCATCAACGAAACAGTGGTTGTAGGACATGGTATATCCAACGCGGTAGCCATCAAAAACATGATTCTGCTGACAAGGGATGTGCATCAGGCAGGTCTCACCGAAAAAATTCGCCAGGCTTTACGTAAATTCGCAGCCGATAATTAATTTGGACATTCATTCAACCAAGATATCTCGTTATGTCAATGAAGATCAGGGCAGCCATCACAGGAATTGACGGTTATGTACCGCCGGATCTGCTGACCAACAAAGAGTTGGAGCAGATGGTTGACACTTCCGATGAATGGATCCTGAGCCGTACCGGCATCCGGGAACGACATATCCTGAAAGGAGAGAATCGGGGAACATCTGACATGGCTGCAGAAGCGGTCAAAGGACTGCTGAAAAAAACCCATACCTCCCCCGATGAAATCGAACTGTTGATCTGCGCTACCGTCACAGCTGATCTGCACTTCCCCGCTACAGCGAACATCATCAGCCACAAGGCAGGGATTAAAAATGCATGGAGCTACGACATCAACGCTGCCTGCTCCGGATTCCTCTTTGCCCTCGCAACAGCCTGCCAGTTTGTGGAAAGTGGTTTGTATAAGAAAGTCATCGTGGTTGGCGCCGATAAAATGTCAGCCATTGTTGACTATACCAACCGTGATACCTGCGTGCTTTTTGGAGATGCCGCCGGAGCGGTCTTACTCGAACCCGCCTCCGGGGAGGAAGGGATTATGGACTTCATCCTCCGCACCGATGGTTCAGGAGAAGAGTTTCTCCATATGAAAGCCGGCGGATCCCGTCGTCCTCCTTCATACGAAACCATAGACGCCAAAGAACATTGTGTCTTCCAGGAAGGTCAATCGGTTTTCAAGTTTGCCGTAACCAAAATGGCCGATGTTTCCGCCGAGATCATGGAAAAAAATAACCTTAAATCTGAAGATATTTCCTGGCTTGTTCCCCACCAGGCCAATATGCGGATCATCGATGCTACCGCCCGCCGCATGGGCATCAGCAAAGACCAGGTGATGATCAATATTGATAAATACGGCAACACCACTGCCGCTACCATCCCTCTTTGCCTCTGGGAATGGGAAAAACGCCTTCACAAAGGAGATAACATCATTCTCGCTGCTTTTGGGGGCGGGTTCACCTGGGGATCGATCTGGGTGAAATGGGCCTATTAGATATTCAATTTCCGATTTCCGATTTTTAGGATAGCTCTTCACTCTTCATTTTTCATTTTTCATTTTTCATTTTTCATTTTTTTCTCTACTCTCATCCCTATTCACTTCCCAGCGTCAGATCTCCGAATTCTTCCGCTATAATTCCATAAATCAGACTTTCCTGGTCTTCCATTTCCCTTGCCGGAACACCATCCAGGCCACCAATGTCATCGTCGTTTCTGCAGCCACAATGGCCATGAAAATCCCGGTGGATTCAAGCTTCAACGGAATGGCCAGGAGATATGCCAGCGGAATCTCCAACAACCAGAAGCAAAAAATGTTGATGATCATGGGTGTTGCTGTATCCCCGGCGCCATTCAGCGCATTTACCATCACCATCCCAAAGCCATAGGCTGCAAATCCATAACTGATGATCCTCAAAGCATTGGTACCAGCCGAAATGATCGCTTCACTGTCGGTGAACAGCATGACAAACGAACGACTGAAAACAGCCAGGATAATCCCTACTATACCAAGAAAAAATACATTCACAAGGCCTGTCACGTAAACCGCACGCTCAGCGCGTTCAGGCTTTTTCGCACCCAGGTTCTGCCCTGTTAATGTGGATGCTGCATTGCTCAGACCCCAGGAAGGGAGCAATACAAAGACAATGATCCGGATGGCAATGGTATATCCTGCCACCACCACACTTCCGAACATCGAGATGATCCTCACCAGGCCAATCCAACTTGAAGTAGCAATAATGTTTTGGCCGATACCGCCGAGCGAAAGCCGGATCATCAAACCCATTACTTTCCAATCCGGCTTCAGGTGATGGACCGCCAAAGTCACCCGGCGCCTTCCCCGGAATAATAAATAAAACTGAATGATCACAGCGATACCGCGCCCTGTGGTAGTGGCTACAGCAGCGCCGGCAACACCCATCTCCGGAAATGGTCCGATCCCGAAGATCAGCATCGGATCCAGGAAAATATTGATCAGGTTGGCGATCCAGAGCACCCGCATGGAGATGGCGGCATCACCTGCACTCCGGAAAACGGCATTGATGATGAACAACAGCATGATCACCACATTTCCTCCCAATGCAACCGCCATGTAGCCCCACATCTCTTCAATAATGATAGCTGAGGCTCCCATGGCCTGTAACAGGAACCGGGAATAAAAAATACCGGGGATGGCGAGGATAACAGACACCCCGATACCCAGCAGGATCGCCTGGAATGCAGCTACGGATGCCGCTTCCGGGTTTTTCTCCCCGATCCGCCGGGAAATGATCGAGGTGGCGGCTGTTCCAAGTCCCAGTCCCAGGGCATAAACAAGGGTTAGCAGCGACTCGGTGATCCCGACCGTTGCGATGGCATCAGCACCTAGTTTCGAAACAAAGAAGATATCTACCACGGCAAATACCGACTCCATCAGCATCTCCAGCGCCATGGGAACAGATAGCAGAAAAATGGCGCGTCCCAGCTTACCGGTGGTGAAGTCCTGATCTGTGCCGGCAATGGCCTCTTTCAGGTCTTTCAGCAGTTGTTTCAGCCTGCTTTTTACTATTTCTTTTTGAAGGTTCATCTCTTTCTTGTATCATGGTAAACAATAAATAAACTTCAGGTTCGTGGCCTTCATCCACGTCCTCAGGTTTGATCATATTTGGGGAGATGCTGTGGAATGAAAAGCCGTGTCAGGCGTGCAGGGGGGTGCACACCGGGACCAAGAGGGGGAATACAGCAATGGTTTTCATCGGCTTCTCAAATTTTGGACAAAGATATAATACAATTCAATACGATAGACCGAAATGAAATGATGTTCTGCAATTTTTATGGTACTGGCTTTATGGAACTTGGGCTAAAGCCCAGTAGGATAATGCTTTGGTATGCCCCGGACTGAAGTCAGGGGATATTGATCGGATGGGGAGGAAGGAACTTCGACAAATCCACTTGAGTAGGTGCATATTGATCAACGAAATGGGAAGGCCGATCAATTTCAGGTTGTCGGCTCACAATATGTCATCATGGCTCAAACAGTCAATCAACGGCACAAACCTTATCTTTTTGTTCTCTATCGTTTTGATTTCGGCCAGGTGGTCATTAATAATGGTAAGATCATCGGAACGAAGAATTTCAGATGCTTCAAGCAAGCCATTTACTTCCCGCTTCATGGTTCCTGGCGCCATAAGATCCTGGCAAACCTGGATGAGTTTCAGGGCGCCATCGGGACGTTTTACCACAAAATCAACCTCGCGTTTTCCTTTGTAATAAAATAGCTCGATTCCCAGTGTTTGTCTAAAGCGGAAGAGATGCTGAAATACCAGGGTTTCATATACAAACCCTGTGTTTGGTGAACCGGCAGGCATGAGTGACCGGTAAAATGCAATATCGATGACATAGGATTTCCGGTACCGGAGAGTTTCCTGATGCTTGTATGAAAATTTTCCGATGGTTGAGATAAGATAAGCCTCTTCGAGAAAGGCAACATAATTTCGCGCCGTATGGGCGCTCCCCAGGGAGAAAATGTTCTTTAACCTGTTGAAGCTAATCTCTTTGCCTGTATTTAAAACCAGGAATGCAGCAAGATCCTTAAAGGCTCTTGTATGATTGATTTTGTGCCGGAAAAGGATGTCGCGGTTGATAATCGAATAGAACAGGTCGCGGGCATAAGAAATGGGTTCTTCACCTTTGATGATTTCAGGAAATCCGCCTATCAGGCTATATTCTTCGAACTTGCTTTTTATGATTCCCTTTTCGCGTGTCGTTTCAGCTCGATTGACTTCGGTTTTTGCAACCAGAAATTCACTAAATGAGAACGGGAACAATTCAATGGTAGTGAACCGTCCTGTCAGATGCGTAGCAAGTTCGGCGCTTAGCAACTTTGAATTCGACCCAGTGACAATGACCCTGTTTCCTGCTCTCTTCAAGCGGTTCACAAACAAACTCCAGTTGGGGGTGTTTTGAATTTCATCAAAAAAGAAGCAGGTAATATCACCATAAACTTCGTAAACAGCAGTCAGCAGTTCATTTAGTTCTTCAGATCTCAGGCCGGTCAGCCGCTCATCATCAAAATTCACATAGGCAAATTGTGTGGCAGCCAATTGTTGTAACGCCAATGTAGATTTTCCTGATCTCCTGACCCCTGTAATAATCCTGATCAAACCGGTCTCTTTTTTCCACAGCTGCTCAGCCTCTCTTGGAATCAACGAGTTGAGATTCAATCTGGTTAACTCTTCCTTTTGATCGGACAGAACCTGTTTAAAATTTATCATGACTCATTTTATTTGCAATAACATTGCAAATATAATCTAATTTATTTGCAGTATATTACAGTTCACCATTTTGCACGTTACATCCCTCATTCTCCTCCTCTGAAACACCTATTTAGCACTATCCTGATCCATATTCTGGCCTCACTCCACAAACTTCAATAAACCTTCCATTTGCCTGATGTACGGTGCTTTTCGCTGGCCGGGGGCGTAGACGTATCCTTCGATGGTGAGGATGGTGCGGCTATCAGGGCGATAAACGGAGTAGGAGATGAATGGTCCGCCCATATAGTCGCCCTGGGTTTCCCATAATCCGCGGATCTCCGTGACTTGATGACCGTTGAGAACCCTGTCCCTGAAGATGGGTGGTTGCAGAGCGGAATGGGTGGTCATGAACGATCCTTTTGCCGGGCCGGGGATGTGCCGTCGGAGCATCGTATCACGAATGCCAAGCAGATGTGCATGGGTAAACAGGCTGGTGTCACTGCAGCGGGTCTGAAAGATGATAATGCCTGTTCCGGTTTCCCGTGTTTCTTTCCTCAGCCAGATAAAATCTCCGGTTTCTTTTGCCAGGAAATAGCCACGTGGAATAAGGATGTCGATTTCAAACTTATGCTTCACCAGCAGGTTCAACGAATCATTTTGGCTTTGACGAATCAATTGTTGATCCCTGGCAATTCTTAGGGAGTCGAAAAGGGCGGCGACTTGCTCCAGGGATGCTTCAGACAGGTTAGGTGTGGCCGGGTCATGGGGTATCCGGAGGGAGATCACAACCTGAGGCTGGGACCAGATATTTCGGCTGACCATCCAAACAGTGTTGTCCCCATCAACGGATTCTATTTTTAGCACGGCGTGGTGACCTTGCAGCATACGGTTGAAAGACGAAGGGTTGATGTGGATCATGGTAAAGCGTGGTTCGGGTTGGGGCAATCCCGGATAGGGCTGGGAAAGATAATCCCTGATCTGCAAGGCACTGAAAGATTGCCACACCTTATTTTCGGCGACAACCAGTATTTCTCCGGGCTTGCCGGTGGATGACTGCAGGCCGTTGGGGGATTTGCTGCAAGAAATGAGGGTAATGAAGAGAATGAAGAGAATGAGGGGTTGGATGGGGGTGACGAGTTTCATGACCCGTTCAGTTGGCTCATTTGGGGATTTTGATCTTCTGACCGGGCCGTAGCAGGTTGGCATGGCGGATGCTGTTGACCCGTTTGATATCGGCAACGGTGACGTCATATTTTTGGGCGATGTCCCAGAGGTTATCTCCTTTCTGAATGGTGTAATAATGGTATCTGGCGGAGGCGGTTTGGGGTTTTGTAACGCTGGTTGTGGCCGGGGCTGATCCCTTGTAGATGATCAGTTTTTGATTCACGCGAATAGTGTTTTCGCTCAGGTTGTTCCAACTTTTGAGTTCATCGACCGTACATCCATATTTGCGGGAGATCAGGCTGAGGGTTTCTCCGGAGACTACGGTATGTGTGATCCGGGGGGAAACGGGAGGTGTATCTTCTGAAATATTATTGGTGCCATTTTCTTCGACAGCAGCGAGTGATTGTGCGGAAGTATCGGACGTTTCCGGTTGTGGGGCAGACGTATGCGTGTTGGTAGTCACAGGTTTTGTCTGGGTTATCTTAGGCTTGGCAGTAGATGATGGAGCATACACGATGAGTCGTTGTTTGGGGCGGATGACGGTAGATTTCAACCCATTCAACCGTTTGATCTGATCTACGGAGGTATGGTATTTCCTGGCAATGGAGCCCAGGCTTTCTCCCGATTTCACATAGTGATAGTCAATATCCCGCACTTCCGTTGCGATGGCAAGCAAGGCTTCCTGCTCCAGTCCTTTCTTTGTTTTAAAGGCATACAAAGAGGCTTCGTTGTTGATGAAGTCGCCGACATATTTTTTCCGGAGGCGGAGCATGAAAGTGTTATCCTTGTTGGCCGGGATCACACCCTGCTTGTAAGCAGGATTGAGAAATTTAACCTCCTCCATCGGAATATTGAGCATCTCAGATACCTGGTCTAGCGTTAGGATGCTTTTTACGGTTACCGTATCAACATCATAATAGAGGATACCCGGATTGGCGGGATAGAGGTTATGTTCCTTGGCATAGTTCATCACATAGCTCACAGCGATGAATGCAGGCACATAGGCACGGGTTTCGCGGGGGAGAAAACGTTGAATGGACCAGAAGCTTTTGAGGCCGCCGGACCGACGGATGGCTTTGTTTACATTTCCTGCGCCGGAGTTATAGGCTGCCAGCGCCAGCGACCAGCTTCCGTAGATGTCGTAGAGGTCTTTCAGATGTTCACAAGCGGCGATGGTCGATTTGTAGGGATCGTAACGGTCGTCGGTATAGGAAGTTACTTTCAGACCATACACCTTGCCGGTGCCGTACATAAATTGCCAGAGGCCTTTGGCGCCTGCTCTGGATGTGGCGATCGGGTTGAGGGCTGATTCAATGACAGCGAGGTATTTGAGCTCGAGCGGCATATTGTATTTATCGAGTTGTTCCTCAAAGAGGGGGAAGTAGAGACTGGCGAGCCCCATGATGCGGGCGGTGAGCTGACGCTTTTTCACGGCATAGAGCTCGATGAATTCTTTCACCTCCTGGTTGAAGACATATTCAAATGGGGATTGTTCGTTAAGGGAGGCGATCCGTTCTGCATAGACAGAATCGGGATAAACCGGAATCTGGTATTCAGCAAAGTTATAGTCATTGCTCTTCGAGTGGAGGAGGTGATTATTATCACTCTCAAAGAACCTCACATTGGCCAGGCTGTCGAGCATGGCCAGGATCGGGTCATCTTCCCGAAAAAGAGAGGAGGAATGATTTGTTGTGTCGCCGTTGAGGTTGCTTTGGGAATAAGACTGCTGTGAAAAAAAGGGGAAAGAGATCAGGATTACCAGTAGGAGAATGGGATATTTAATTTTCATCATTAGTGCCTTGGAGGTCTTATGCATTCATAAAATATGTATTATTACACTGTCAGGATCAGCAGAAACAACAAAGGACGCGGACCAGCGTATATTATCCGTTTTCCTTTCGGGGTTCCTCTTTGGGCGGTGACTTTTCGTCATCCTCTTCCGAAAGTCCTTTTTTAAACTCCCGTGCGCCTTTGCCGAGGCCGCGCATCAGTTCAGGGATCTTCTTTCCACCAAATAGCAGCAGGATCAGCACCACGATGATGATGATCTGCCACGGGCCGATAACACCTAATATTACCATATGCTTGGAATTCAGAATACAAAAGTAACAAATAATCAAACCCCTGATCATAACGGATGTTTCGCCGGATTATTTTTACCTTTGCTCATTCACAACATGCCTTCATATGAAATATTTATTCTCTCTGAATGATTTTCGCCATTTCCATCGGGTTTGGGTTTGGATACTTATTTGCCTGCCGTTGGCTGTAATGTCTCAGGAAAGTGACCGCGGGCCGGTTAAACTGACCCACTGGATGACACCGGAAGAACTGCTGTTGCGGCACACCCTTGGAAAAGGTTTTGTGGAGACTGATCCTCCGGTCGGCCCCGTGCGCAATGTCGCCGAGTTTGACGAAATGCAGGGAGTGCTCATCCGGTATCCTTTTGGCATCCCGATGACGCTGGTAAAAGAGATGGCTGAAAATGTGATGGTCACTACCATTGTCGCCAACACAAGCCAGCAGACTACGGTGACCAATCAGTATATAAGCAACGGGGTAAACATTAACCATTGCAACTTCCTCATTGCCCCCAGCGATTCTTACTGGACCCGCGATTACGGCCCGTGGTTTGCCAGTGATGCTAACATGGATATCGGTATTGTCGATTTCCCTTATAATCGTCCCAACCGCCCCAATGACGACGAGATTCCCGTTAAGGTAGCCCAGATGCTTGGAGTTGACCTGTATGGCATGAATGTGATCCATACGGGCGGGAATTATATGAGCGACGGTTACGGCCAGGCGGCATCCACGGAACTTGTTTGGGAAGAAAATCCCTCCCAGACCACCAATCAGATCGCCACAAAAATGCACGACTATCTGGGCATTGACCTGTACCATGTCCGTCCTGATCCAAACAATACTTACATAGATCACATCGACTGCTGGTCAAAATTCCTGGGTGTCGGGAAAATATTGGTTCGCTCTGTCCCGTCGTCCCATCCACAGTATAATGAAATAGAAGCGGCAGCTGCCTATTGGACTACACAGACAAGCCCATTCGGATTACCTTATCAGGTCTTCCGGGTGTATACCCCCAATAATCAACCCTATACCAATTCCCTGATCCTGAACAATAAAGTATTGGTACCTATCATGAATTCCCAGTGGGATGACGATGCGTTGGATGTTTATGAACAAGCCATGCCGGGATATGAGATCATTGGCATCATTAACAATACCGGTGCACCATGGGAATCAACCGATGCCCTCCATTGCCGTGCTATCGGCATCGCTGACCTGGGGATGCTGCGTATCCGGCATATCCCGATCACTGGCAACCAGCCGGCAGAAGTGGATTATGTTGTCAATGCTGACATCATCAACTTCAGTGACACAGCCGTTTATGCTGATTCAGTGCTTATTATCTACCAGGTGAACAACGGAATGTATGACACCATTCCGATGACCCATGTTTCAGGCTATCAATTCACGGGCACGATCCCTCACCAAGCCGGTGGAAGCCAGGTTTCCTACTATCTGTTCGCTGCCGACCGGACTGGACGGAGGTCGTTTGCTCCCCGCATGGCTTCGCTTGATCCGTATGTCTTTAACACGGTTTGGACAGATTTGACCGTTGTTCCAGATACCTTGTATTTTCTAACGGTAGAAGACTGCCTGAACGGAAAGATAGCTTCCATCCATAATTTCACTGCAGGACCGTTGGATTTGGATGATGTTGAGCAGGATGGCCAATCTGCTTTTTACTGGTTTGTGAATCCATGGCCATTCCCGTCGTTCCCATATACCGTTAACAGTGGTGACTCCGTAAACCTGCATGTGTATATCGGCGTACCTGTTGATCATTCTTCACTGACAGATTTTGTATATGATACGCTCGACATCATCACCGAGCTTGGACATCATCACTTGATCCTGGCGGTTAATGAGGAGGTGATCCAGTCGGTTCGCGCGCAAATGCTGTCGAACGACCTCCTGCAAGTTCAGGTTTACCCGAATCCTTTTACTGATAAGATCCAGATTGGCTATCAACTGGCATCTTCTACCCGGTTGGATATCAGGATCACAAGCACGAGCGGGCATATTGTAAAGCAGTTATTTATCGGATCCGGGTCTGCAGGTTCACACAACATCACCTGGGATGGCTTTGACAACGCTGGCCGGCAGGTTCAGGCAGGGATCTATCTCTATCAGATAAAAACGGATCGCCAGGTCGTGACGGGCAAGATCATCCGGCTATAGAAACCATCTACAGTTTATCTTACTTCCGGCCTCATTTGCGGGAAGAAGAGCACATCCTGGATGGAGGGTGAGTTCGTCATGATCATGGCCAGGCGGTCGATACCGATGCCCAGTCCGGCGGTAGGCGGCATACCGAATTCCAATGCGCGGAGGAAATCTTCATCGAGCACCATCGACTCGGAATCACCTCGTTTGCCAAGCTCCATCTGGAGTTCAAAACGTTGCCGCTGATCAATGGGATCGTTCAGCTCGGAGAAGGCATTGCATATCTCTTTGCCGTTGCAAATCGCTTCGAAACGTTCCACCAATCCGGGTTTACTGCGGTGTTTCTTGGCCAGTGGTGACATCTCGATGGGGTAGTCGGTGATAAACGTAGGCTGGATAAGGTGAGGCTCGCATAAAGTTCCAAAAAGGGCATCGATGATCTTGCCCCTGCCCATGGTCGGATCGGTTTCCACGTTCAGCTTTTTAGCCAGGGTAACCAAGGTTTTTTCGTCCAGATCTGAAATATCCTCGCCGGTATATTCCTGTATGATGCCATACATCGATATCCGCTTCCAGGGGCGTTTGAAGTCGATCACGTTATCTCCTACCGTGATAGCAGTTGTCCCATGCAAATCCAAAGCGATCCGCTCCACCATCTCTTCCACGAGCGACATCATCCATTCGTAATCTTTATAAGCCACATACAATTCCATCTGGGTGAACTCCGGGTTGTGGAACCGGTCCATCCCTTCATTGCGGAAATCTTTGGAAAACTCATAAACGCCGTCAAATCCCCCAACAATCAATCGTTTCAGGTAGAGTTCGTTGGCGATGCGCAGGTAGAGTTTAAGGTCGAGGGTATTGTGGTGGGTAACAAATGGCCGGGCTGCTGCTCCGCCATATAAAGGTTGCAGGATGGGCGTTTCGACCTCCAGATACCTGTGTTCATTCAGGAACCTGCGCATGGAGTTGACCATTTCGGTACGTTTGATGAAAGCTTCCCGCACGTGGGGGTTGACGATCAGGTCGAGGTAGCGTTGACGATACCGTTGTTCCGGGTCGGTGAACGCGTCAAATACCTGATCTTCTTTTTCTTTCACGATAGGAAGCGGGCGCAGCGATTTGCTGAGCAATTTATATTCCTTCACATGGATGGTGACCTCTCCCATCTTGGTGATGAAGACAAATCCCTTAACACCAATGATGTCGCCTATATCGAGGTATCTTTTAAAAACGGTGTTATACAGTTCTTTATCTTCCCCGGGACACAGTTCATCTCTTTTAAAATATAGTTGAATTTTGCCGGTGCTGTCCTGGATTTCCACGAAAGATGCGCCGCCCATGATGCGCCGGGCCATGATGCGTCCGGCAATGCTGACATCCTGAAACAATGAAGCATCTAGCGGAAATTTCTCCAGGATTTCGCATGTGGTGGCATTGACTGCATAAAGATCGGGAGGATAAGGATCAATGCCCATTTTCCGGAGCCCTTCCAGCGACTCTCTCCGGATCTGTTTCTGTTCGCTCAATTCCATAAAGAAAAAAATTTCGGCAAAGATACCAATTTGCCTTTCGTATCAGGAGAATACTTCCCGCAGTACGGGCAGGGAGGAGAGGCGATGAAAAGCAGGTAGATGTAAACGGAAGTATGTGATGAGGGCGTCGAGTAGTTGGTTTCTTTCTCCGGCCGGTAGGGGGGGCATGGGGAAACTCGAAATGTCCTTGTTTAGCAATTTTGCTAAGGATTGGCTCAGAGGCATGGCCAGGAAATTTGGATGAGGCGGAATGGTTGGCTGGAAGTGTCCTTCCGTCAGGTTAAAGCAGGTGGCTGTATCAGAAAAATCATGGGACGGCTGAAATCCCAGCAACCTGGAAAACCGGATCATGAAGACCAGGTGAAAATCGGTGAACTGGACTTCCAGGTGCTCGAGGGTGAGGATGCTGGTTTTCAGGAATTCAAAGAGGGTATGATCAGGTGTTTCCTCCCTGATCGACCGGCTGATGACCTCATTGAGGAAGAGGGCGATGGCGCCTTTCCGGATATCTGTGGAAATGGATGACAGGAGGTGTTTGAACTGTGCCTCTTTTAATCTTTGCAATCCACTTTTTTCCTTGTGATACACCACCAGGTCCAGGATGCTGAGGTGGTGAAAAAAGGCCGGCTTAAGCCTGGCAGAAGGCTTCCTGATCCCTTGCAGGAGATAGGATTGAAGTCCGAATTTCTCCGTGTAGATCCTGGCGATCAGGCTCGTTTCGGAGTACTTCATGGTATGGAGTACAATCCCTTCGGTGGTTGCAATCATTTGAGCCGGATCAAGAGGGATAGATTTCTTCTGAAGACAGGAATCATCATTCCGCATAATACCAGGAGAAGCGAAGAAGCAGTGATGAAGAGGGCTGCCAAATATCCAGCCGGTTTCATCTCCAGCCGGATCTCATGGTCGCCAGCAGGAACAGAAATGCCCATGAAAGAGGTATTAACCTTCATGATGTTGGCGGGTCGGTTATCAACGGTTGCCTTCCACCCCGGGAAATGGTTTTGGAGGATAACCACCATACCTGCTTCCTGGTAGCGGGTTTTAATCACCATGCCGCCGGGATTGAAGGAGGCAAACCAAACACTGTCGCCAGGTTCAGCTGCAGCAGGTGTTACCGGGATTTCATGCAGCATATTACCTGGAAGAAAAACCGATCGGGAAGGCAGAAGAGAAAGATTGTTGAAAAACTTCATGCTATCTTCAGGGATGAGCCTTCCGGCGATGTAAACAGGCGGGTTGACGAGCAGTGCCCGGTAGATGTTCGGGAATGTGTCCATCAACATTTGCTGGCTTTTAAACACATAGGGGTTGATGCCATCTGGGGCGATGTCTTTCCGGAACATGTGCATGTTTCGCCACAAAGGCCCGAAGCCAT
This sequence comes from Bacteroidota bacterium, assembly GCA_016868575.1. Lineage (GTDB taxonomy): Bacteria > Bacteroidota > Bacteroidia > Bacteroidales > FEN-979 > VGGL01. The sequence continues at coordinate 1,824 of VGGL01000009.1, read as the reverse complement.
TGCCTTCATCCCTCACCTGGTTCAGCGGCCGCATGGAAGGAATGGGAAATCCTTGCGGGAATGAGCGGCTGAATTCCTTCACCGGACCGGTTTTAAATTCACGGTAGTAGACCGTGTAGGGGGTATTCAGCCAGGTGGCGATGGTGAGATCAGCCAAGACAATCCAAAGCAAGACCCGATGGAATGTTTTTTCACGATACGCCAGGTAGAGCCAGAGTATCACCATTAATACCGTCACTTGTATCAGTCCTTGAAAAACCAAGTGCTGATGACGGGTTGAGGAGATGGAAAAGACCAGCAATTCATTTCGAAAGAAGGATGGTAGAGAAAACGGATGGGCAAGGTATTGCCACACCACCAATGATCCGGTCAAGACAATCAGTGCAATGATCAGGATTAGCAATGGCTTGCTCTTTTTTGATCTTTCTTCTTTGACGTATTCGTTCATGGTGAAACCGGCTGCCACCAGAAAGGAAGTCAATGCAAAGAGCCTGAAAATGCTGGAGAAGCGGAACATGTTCATCATTGGAACATAGTCATACAGCCATTCTCTTACAGGCAGGTACCGGCCAAGGGAGGCCAGGAAGCAAACCAGGCCAAACAGGAAGATCAGGATGATCAGCGGCTTTCCGGGTCTGGTTAACAGAAACATGACCACAAAGACCAATGGGATCAATCCAAGGTAAAAATTGGAGGTGGAGAGATCGGTGTCGAAAAATTCCATATCCCTTACCACCGAGAAAGGGGAGATGAGGGATACCAGGCTTTGCGGGGAGAGGGGGCAGAACTGCGCCTGTGCGAGTGTTACCCCTCCACCCCGATCCATGAAAGGCAGGATGGATGAAAAAGCCACCAGCGGGATGGCTGAAAGCATCACGACGAGAGCCGGTGTCAGTAGGTTCAGGGCAGTATAGCGGAGCGCTTCCGTCCTGTTTTTATTTCGCAGGAAACGGATAAGGAAGAAAATATACAATGTCAGCAACAAATATCCCAGGATCAGGGCAAAGGCCAGGTAACCACCGGTGATAAAAAGAAAGGAGAAAAAGGAGAGCCTGAAGACATTCAGCAAGTTCCCTTGCATGCCGAGTGCCAGGTAGTACCTCAGGATAAAAGGTAGCCATGTTGCGCTGACAACCCAGGAAAAGTGCTGGGCATTGCCCACCATGAAACCCGACATCATATAGGCCATGGCAATGATGAGCGAAATCCTGGCTTCATGTCCCAGGAACCGCAACAGCTGGTACATTCCAATGCCAGCAAGGAAGATATGAAGGACGAATTCGAAGCTGATGGCGTAGATATCATATCCATGGAAGAAGCCAATGATCCAGGCTACCGGGTACCAGCTTGCAGGGTCAGCGCCAATGGGATATCCAAGATACTGGTAAGGATTCCAGATGGGGAGCAGACCGTTTTTCAGACATTCCGAAGCAAAATAGCGCCAGGGATAGATGATGTCGATCATGTCGTACTTCAGGCAGTACTGCATGGAAGCAACCTGCCAGAAACCCACGACCGCTGTGATCAACAAAAAAAGATACGGTGTGTTGACTTTGAAAAAGGACCGGGCCGACATGATTGAGAAATATCCCGGTAAAAGTACCAATTATCAGGGATCAGTTGATGAACAGGATCTTGGTAACAACGGTTTCCTTCCCGTCATCATTGGTTGCATAAACAAGATAGACTCCGGTTGCTGCTTTCCGGCCTTCATAATTCCGCCCGTTCCACACTGCCTGTCCTCCTTCCGCCCGGGTGGCAAAGATGACATTACCCGCCACATCGGTGATCTTCACATCGGCACTGGTAACCAGTCCTTTGATT
>VGGL01000008.1 GCA_016868575.1 Bacteroidota bacterium | reverse complement strand
TATACTCATTCTTGGCAGGTTTGCAATTGCAAAGCTGCTTAGAATGAGTTATACCGAGAGGAACAGCAGTATTAAATTTGCAAACCTGTTCCGATTCGGTATAGTTCAAATTTCTTTAAAATGCGGATGACGAATATGCGAATATGCGGATATGCGAATGAACTTCATTCCCCCATTCCCGGATTCGCATATTCCCATATTCCCGCATTCTCGAATCCGCAAATCCTCACATTCCCAAATTTTCACCATTTTACCTATTCACCATTTCGCCATTTCCGTAGAGAGAGAGAGAGAGAGAGAGAGAGAGAATAATAATTCGCGCCGACCCGGAATAGGCTCATGTAAGAGAAAAGTACCTCCTTAAGTTCTTGATTTTTCTTCTGCGCCTTTTTTAAAATTATTAATCAAAAAATCAACCGTATATGAAAAAAATAAGTTGCCTTATCGTTTTGCTGATGTTTCTTATCAGCCCAAATTTTGCCCAACAACCCAACTTTAATCATCAGATTCTCATTAATAATTCATTTCTCGTGATACAATTTTGCATCCCTTTGCCGGTGACACTGCAACCGGACTATCCATCAGTGGAAGTGTTGTATTGAATTCAGATTCTTCTCTGGTTAGGGTTATTCTTCTCGGAAATCAGAATGAAGAATTCATGGTTTTTGAATCATATCTTATGATAGCCGACACAAACACCTTTGACTTTACCTATGTATGTGATGAAACTTGCTTTTTTACCGGATTTGTTCCCGAAAGCCTGATCATCCAGATCAATGATGCTTCATTGACATTGAACACTATTGCATGGGGCGATATATCTCAAATCAGTGCAAATGAGCTTCAGAGACAGTATAAATTTTCCATGGATAGTATGAAAGTGGATAAAATATCCCAATATATCCAAAAAGAAAGACTCATCTGGAGAGCAGACCATACAAACCAGTCACGCTTGTTTTATTCCAATAAAAAGAAACTGTGGGGAGATAAATACTTGCTTAATGGTCTTGAATACTATAAAAATGGCATTTATTCATCCCGGAATCCTACTAAGGTGGGACAACCAGTTCATTATGGCTATGTTGACAATTTCGACTGGAGAAACCGTCACGGCGCCAATGATCCTTCCTCTCCATATTTTGATGGTGATCTGGAATGTCACACAGGATGGATGACAAAACCTGTTTGTCAATCCGGTTGTCTGGTCGGAGATGATTTTCTTTGCAATATTGATCCAACAGAATGTACATTGATGGGTGGCATAAACAAAATTGCCGGAACTTGCTGGATTTTTGGCCCAACCGCCCAGATTGAAGCGCTCACTAATCTATACTACAATGAGCATATTAATATTGATCTCTCTGAGCAAAGAACAGTGTGTTACTATGGGCGTGCTACTCCTTATATCTCTGATTCTACATTCATCCTGTTTAGAGATATGGGTATCCCTAATGAGGAATGTTTGCCGTATTTTGGAGACACTTCAACTCAACATTGCAGTACTCTTTGTCCAAATCCCCAAGAAAAGATAAGTATCCAGAGTTATCATAGATACTCGAACCCTACTCAAGAGGAATTGCAACAATACCTGATACAATATGGACCGGTAAATACGAATTCCCACAAGTTTTATCCTCCGAATTATTCAGGTCATTCAATGGTACTTGCAGGCTGGGATGTTATCGATGAAGATGATAGGTCGATAGGAAATGCAGTTATTCCAACTGAATATCTTGGGGTTACCTATTTTATTTATAAACAATCACTTGGTAAAGATGATCCTACAACCGACAAGGGTTTTCAATACATGATCCATTTTAATGATGAACAACCCAAAAAAATTCAAGTTGTCGATCCTTTGATATTTAGTTTGAATCGAACATCCGCAGATATTAATTGCTTTGACAAAGATGGGGATAGTTACTACTTCTGGGGCATTGGTGAAAAACCAGCGCATTGTCCGCCTTACCCGGCTGAACCCGATGGAGACGATTCAAATCCCGGTCTTGGACAAAAAAACTCAAAAGGATTTTGCAGAGTGATTAATTCTTACAATGCAAGTTTCGAAAAGACGTGGGATAACTGGGCTCAGGTTGGATATGATGACAGGGATTGGTGGCGTCATACCGGCCCATCAATATTACGGGGATTGGGTTTTAATACTGGACCTCTCTCAGCTCAGAATGGTGATTTTTACATCTATGTCCATTCCTCCTGTGATGAATGCTATCCAAACAAACAATATACTTTAGAAAGTCCACCAATTGATCTATCAAGGTTCTGTGAAAGTCAGATTGAATTCTACTATCACCAATATACAGATGATTGGGGATGGACTGATTTTTTGGCAAAGCTTGAGGTCCAAACAAGTATTAACGGAGGAATGACATGGGATTCTGTATGGAGTATTGAAGGAAATCAGGGAGATATCTGGCATAGACAAGTTATTAGATTTCCTTCAACAGTGAATAAGCTTCGTTTTATTGCGAAAACTGACAGCATCAATGGAAGATCCGAAATAGCTCTGGATAATATAACAATTGGTCCGGTTCTACCTGCCGAAAGCCCACTGGTGATATCCCAGTCAACGACTTGGAATACGAATCGGACAGAATATGGTAATGTTGAAGTCGCTGATGACGCCGTTCTGACCATATTAAATTGCGTTGTATCTATGTTCAGCAACACCAAAATCATTATCAAACCCGGCGGGAAGTTGATCCTTGATAATGCAACGGTCACCAATTATTGTCCATCGGAATGGTGGCATGGTATTGAAGTCTGGGGAAATAAAGCGGAACATCAGTTTACCATCAACGGACAATGCGCCCAGGGGATTCTTGAAATGAAAAACGGCAGTGTGATTGAGAACGCCTATAATGCCGTAACGCTTTGGCATCCGGATGACTGGAACTCCATGGGAGGCATACTGATTGCTTCCAACTCAACATTCCTCAATAGCCGGCGAGCCGTAGGATTCATGTCGTACCATAATTTCTTCCCGGATACTCTTCACACCAGAAGTAACCTCAGTTCAATGACCAATTGCCAGTTCATTGTTGACAATGAATACATCGGCGGCGAAAGTCAGCCATTGTATGCACACATTACCATGTGGGATGTTGAAGGGGTTAGGATAAAAGGATGCGGTTTCACAAACAATATACCCTATACCGATAACCTGAACCGTGGCTATGGAATTTACAGTATTGATGCAAATTACAGTGTACTATCGCATTGCAACAGCACAACCTCTCCTTGTCCGCAGGGTTCCTGGATAAATTCTTCCTTCCACGGTCTGAATACGGCAATTGCCGCCCTGGATGCTGCCTCCGTTCAGGCAATTCATGTGAGCGATGCTTCTTTTACCGATAACAGCATCGGGATAAAGATTTCTGCGCTGTGGTATGCACGTTTGATACACAATACTTTCGACATTGGGCCAAACTCCACATGCCCAAACCTTACAGGAGTTGGAATTGAACTCAACCAATGCAACGGCTATGCTGTGGAAGAAAACACCTTCACAAAATCCACCAATTACCCGGTTGATGTATATGCCATCGGGATTAGGACCGTTGGATCAAAAGATGGGTGGGTGTATCACAATGAAATCTATAAGAACTATTTCAATGGAACATCTGTTGGAAATCAATCTGAGTGGAGAAATAGACAACATGATCCTCCATCTGATGGATTATGCTATATATGTAATGAGAATTCAGAGACTGGCGCTTATGATTTCTTTGTCACAGGAAAGGGTATTGCAAGATTTCAGGGATCTTCTTCAAGTCCTGCAGGAAATGTTTTTTCTCATGAAACAGCGAATCAATTTGGTGATTTTTACAATCAATCAGAACCTATTGATTATGTGTACAATTCGCAAAACTCCGGTAGCCCGGGCGTGCCCGGCGAAAAACCATTGGAGTACTATAACCTTTCGCTTGTGCCGACTTCGAATGAAAACTTCTGTATTTCTCATTATCCTGGAGGAGGAAGCCAGACACTCAAGCTCAATACAGGTCAGATAATGGCCTGCGAGCAGCAGTACATGGACAACACGATGGCGCTGACCAATGCAGCAAACATTTATGAGATCCTTGAAGATGGAGGAAATTCGGCAGCAGCTTCAGCCATTATTTCCTCCAGTACCCCAAGCGAAGCCATGATCCTGCGAGATGAACTCCTTGGGATGTCGCCTCATCTGTCATCTGAAATCCTGAAGGAAACAGCCGACCGGTATGAAGTTCTTCCCGATGCGATCATCTTTGAGATCCTCTCAGCCAATCCGGATGAGTTGAGGAATGAGGAACTGATCGAACATCTTGAGCAGCGTGTACCGCCCTTCCCTCCATATATGATCGATTTGTTAAGGATCATTGCCTTCGATACAACCGCAAAAACTACCTTGCTGAGACAAATGGCCGGGTATAGTTCCGGAAAAACACAGGCAGCAGCAGCTATTCTGCGGGATATGCTGCTCGATACGCTTCCGGACAGGGAATTGCTTCGTAACTGGCTCGATAACCTGGGCAATGTTGCTGCGGATAATATGATCATTGACTCATGGTTGCAAGAAGGAAATGCTAATTCTGCATTGACGCTGCTTGAATTGGTACCCATGCTCTATCCCATGACTGAGGATGAGATGGAAGAGTATGGTTATTATTCCCAGCTCAAGTCATTGCAGGCGACATGGATCACTGAGAATAAAAACCTTTTCCAACTTTCTCAGGATGATCTGGCTACGCTTGAGGAGATCACTGAATACAGCGAGGGGCTGGCACGGTTGCAGGCGATCAATATCCTTGATTTTGCCTATTATTATACACACCATGATTGTCCCTCAGTTCCCGACAGTGGATTCAAGAGTGAACCGATCAGTATCCCGGCATTATTGAACAAAGTCTTTGAACCCAAGGTCACTGTCTTGAATAATCCGGCTGTTGAATGGACGGCATTTTATTATCGGTTGCCAACTCCGCCGGAAAATGCGTATCTTCGCATTACCGATCTGAATGGAAACATGATCACATCATTTCCAGTAAACAATCAAGATGGGGAAGCGCTCTGGGATACCAGGACTGTTTCCCCGGGAATGTACTTTTATTCGCTCCATAATGGAAAATACTCTGCCAATGGAAAGGTTGCCGTTGTACATTGATTTTCTGGCCTTCAGAGCTCCCCTGGAAAAGTCCAGGGGAGCTTCCCTGTTATTTATTACACTCCTTTGGACAAGAGTACTTATAATATCCTTGATATTTCTTTTTCCAATGTTGCGTTCAAAGGGACAATCCCAACCTGTTGTTTTTGAATGGCAACAGTGTTATGGTGGCAGTGATTGGGAAGGAGGTGATCGCTTGATTAAAACTTCTGCAGGGATTCTTATCTCCGGATCAACTTATTCAAACGACGGGCAAGTTACTGGATATCACGGGGGGGGGGATTTCTGGCTTGTCTGGACGGATAGCATGGGGAACTATCTATTCTCAAAATGCTATGGAGGAAGCATCGATGAATACGATTCTTATGTTCTCCCAAAATCCAATAATGAATTTGTCATTTTCGGAGGCACCTATTCATATAATGGGAACATCTCCGGGAACCACGGAGATGGAGACTATTGGATAGGAAGGATTGACAGTATTGGCAATCAACTCTGGCAGCATTGCTATGGGGGATCCTACAAAGAAACTGAGGGTAATTTCATGATGACTTCAGATTCTGGATATATTCTTGGTGGTACTTCAAATTCTCTTGATGGTGATGTTTCAAACAACCATGGGCTGGAAGACTTCTGGGTAGTGAAACTGGATAAAAACCTCAACCTTGAATGGGAAACCTGCCTGGGAAGCAGTTCGGTTGATGCATCTTGTTCTATAAAAGAGACTTATGACAAGGGCTATATTGCTGCCGGGAGCATCCACCGAAATGATGGAGATGTTAATTGTAGTTATCATGACGATTATGATGCCTGGGTTGTGAAGCTGGACTCTACCGGAAATATCCAATGGCAAAACTGCTATGGCGGATCACTTAGTGATGGGTTTAGTGATATTGCATTCACTGAGGATGATGGTTATATTTTAACAGGAGGAACCAGATCATATGATGGGGATGTTACCGGAAACCATGGCGATTGTGATGTCTGGGTTGTGAAGATTGATTCTGTTGGCAATATGCAATGGCAGAAGTGCTACGGAGGGATATATTTTGAATCTTCTTCTTTTATTAAACCCTCTATGGATGGGAATTATTATATCGGATCAATTACTACCTCAAATAATGGAGACGTTTCAGGGAACCATTCCCCTGCGGGTGGTGTTATCCACGATGCCTGGCTTATAAAAATAAGTCCTTCCGGCGATTTATTATGGCAGCAATGCATTGGCGGGTTTCTTGAAGATGGTTTTGAAGATCTCCTTGAAGTAGAACCCGGGAAACTTATATTAGTCGGAGGTACCCGTTCGCTGGATGGTTCCGGTGATGTCATGTGCGGAAAGCATGGACAATTAGATGTCTGGCTGGTTTGTGCAACAGATCTGACAACGTCATTTCAGGAAGTTGAAAGAAATAGTGAAAATCCCATCGAAGTCTTCCCAAATCCAGCCGGAGACCAGGTAACTTTTGTTCTGAAGCATCCGTTTCAATCAGGTAAGGCTAACATTGAAATATACAATGCCTTTGGAGAACCTGTTGCCCGAATACCGCTTTCAGAAAACATCACCTCATATAGATGGAATACTCTTAGCTTACCGGAGGGGCTGTATTTGTATATGTTACAATATCCGGAATATTTAATATCAGGAAAAGTCATTTTAAAACCATAGTAGCTCAAGTCATAACATGGGAAATTCATTTTTGATCATGGAAGCAGCAATATTAACCTTAGAAAAACCCAAAACCAGTTAACATGAAAAAATCCATTCTTCTATTAATCATCCTATCTGTTTTTCTGAAAGGCTGGTCACAACCTTGCCTCCCGGAGGGGATCGGCTTTAATTATCAATCACAGATAGACAGTTTTCAAATTAACCACCCCAATTGCACTAAAGTGTTGGGAGATGTTGCTATCATTGGGGAGGACATAGAAAATTTGCAAGGGCTAAGTTCGATTGTTGAAGTAGAAGGATTTATGGCAATTGCAACATGCTATCTCCTTGGGAGTTTAGACGGACTTGAAAACCTTAAATATGTTAAGTCTCTGGACATTCAATGGAATTCGCAACTTAAAAACTTGGAAGGATTAGAAAATCTCAAATCCATTAAATGGGACATGCATATTATTTCAAATTTCAGCCTGAATGAAATAGATGGTCTGGATTCTCTTGGATATGTTGGCGGAGACCTTCAAATTGCTCAAAATCCTGTTTTATCAAGCATAATTGGTATGAGAAGCTTGAGAAACATTGGCGGCGGTATTGGTATATGGGAAAATCCGGTTTTATCGGATTTAAGCGGACTGATAGGGTTACAAACAATAAATGGAGAACTCTACATTTCAGACAATGATGCATTGACCAGTTTACATGGCCTTGACAGCATTTCGGCTCCTTCTATTCATGTTTTAAAAATAAAGGACAATAGTCATTTGTCAGATTGTGCGATCCGCAGTATTTGCAATTTGCTTGATATCCCGTTCATGAATACAGATATCAGCAACAATGCTCCCGGATGCAATAGTGAAGAAGAGGTTGATAGCGCCTGTGTATCCCTTTCCATTAACTCAAATGAAATATCAACTCATATATCAATCTATCCGAATCCGGCCGATAATATGATAAATGTAATTCTCCCAGAATCTGGCATGTGGGAAAATCTATCGGCAGATTTAAACGGAATACATTACAGTAATATAAACACAGAGGGATCCTTCATTGAGATAGATGATATAATGGGGAAAAAGTGGAAAGAGGTTGCATTCATTAAAGGACAAAGAGAGATTTCCCTTGATGTATCCTACCTCCCGACGGGCTTGTATCTTGTCAGGCTGCTGGTGAAAGGCAGTACGTATGCCACGGGGAAGGTGATGGTGGTTCGATAACGCCCCCCTCATCACCCCAGCCCCCTTCTCCCAGAGGGAGAAGGGGAGATAGATGAATGAGAATCCAGTTGGAATGAATATGAAAATTGAAAATCATCTGATTCTGCAAATCCTTCTTTTTTTTCACCTAATAATAGGTCAGTTTTATGTTCCTGCGCAACAGTGGATTAAAGTACTAATTCCAAATAAACAAACAGGCCCAAATGCTGTCGTTGAGACCTACGATAAAGGATATGTGACCGGCGGATTTTTCTGGGGTCAGGGGGGAACAGCCAAGGATGGGTTCATTGCAAAAACCGACATAAACGGAAATATGCTGTGGTATAAAACCATAGGTGAAAATGATGGTGGAGGGATAAGTGATGTTACAAATGACCTTGATGGGGGACTAATCTTAACTGGTAATACAAGTAAATTAACTCCATGGGGGGATCCTATAATAATAAAACTGGATCCTTGTATGGAGGTCAGTTGGTGCAGAATATATTATACTCCTTATCCCCCATGGGGTGACGCAGGAATTTCAATTTATCCCTTGACAGACGGAGGATATATTACACTGATGAGGTACTTTGGGACCCTCCATGAAGAAAGGATTTCTTTGTTCCGGCTTGATCATGACGGTGACCTGATCTGGCAAAAAACCTACCTGGCTTCCGATCCGTTGGTTATGAACCAGGATTGCTACTCCCTGCATATAGGTAATGACTCATCATTTATTATCAGCGCAGCATGTGACTATCCGATCCCCGGCACCTCTATCTACTGGCAACGCCCGTATTTAATCAAAACAAACAGCAACGGGGATATGGATTGGGATCTGATATGGGGAGCAGATTCATCTTATGTTATTGGGACACAAATATATCGATCTGTCACCGATAATTCTGGAACGATCTATTCAGCCGGTGCACGTTACCGGAATATTTCTCCTACCGGATCTTCGCCAACGTTATATGTTACGTCACCAGAGGGAACTGAACTTTATTATAAAGATATTATCCCCTTTTCAATTGGGGGTGCTCTCAATACAATCAATTGGTTGAATGATTCAACGCTTCTTTTTGGTGGCGGTTATTCCTATTCGCAAATGGACGTTAAGAATGTAGCATTCAAGACCAATGTTTTTGGTGATACGATTAAAACTAAAATCATAGATGTTTGTAATATTAATGCCCCTGTTAACATATATGACGCTGTTCTGACGCAGGATTCAAAAATCGTTTTTGCAGCCTCGAAGTATGCTAACAACATGGCAAGAACCTATTTATATAAACTGAACTTCGCTCTGGATTGGGACAGCATCTACACAGCTCCGTTGGTCTACGACAGCCTTTGTCCGCATCCCATTCCCTCGGATACCATTGCGCAGGATTGCGTCATTGTGGGTTTGGATGAACCCCGGAACCTGGCGGAAGAGAACAAGTTACTGGTCTATCCCAACCCGGCGACCGATAAGATAACCATTGTCATTCCCGATAAGCTGGTAAAGGAAAGCAGGACAACCCTTTTCAATGTCACCACCGTTTTTTATCAATGGGATAAAATATCGCTTGAAATTAATACCTTTGAGGGGATATCAGTTTTCAGGAAAGAGATACCAAATCCAATGAAACAAATAGAAATAGATGTCTCTGGATGGAAACGGGGGATGTATCTGTTACGAATCCTTAAAGGAAACAATATGGTTACTTCAGAAAAAATATTGATTCAATAAAACAGTAATATTAATGTTGCCATGAAAAAAGTATTATTATTTTTCATCTTCGGCTTGTGCTTAATAATAGGCTATCCGCAAGAGCATTTTGAGATTAATTTTGATGATACATCCGGAATGACACATCTTATCATCGACACTATATCAAACCCTGAAAACATATGGCAGATCGGAGCTCCGCAGAAAGTGACATTAAATATGCCCATTTCTCCGCCTAATGTTATCATTACCGACACAATCAATCCATATCCGGTCAATAACATATCCTCTTTTATTATCTGGCAGCCCATTACTTTCTGGACTTGGGATTGGCTTTATATAATTTTTTCTTACAGTATTAACTCTGACACAATTAGTGATTACTGGAAAATAGAGTTCTCGGCTGACAATGGGACAAGCTGGATTGATATGAGTAATGACACAACAGGTTGTATTAGATCCCTGGCGGGAACTGTATTTTCAGGAAATTCAAACGGATGGCGTGACTGTTATAGTGATATCTATTGGTATGAATTGGGATTAGAGGAAGGAGATACTGCCCTTTATCGGTTTACTTTTTTATCCGATGGAATAAACAACAACAAGGACGGAGTCATGTTTGACAGTTTTGCATTTGGAAGTTGTATCATAGGTTTTCCTGAAAGTTTAATTATTATTCCATCGAGCTGCTTCCCCAATCCGGCATCAGATCATCTTACAATAAAACTCGGAGAGCCAGTCACTTCCGGGAAAATTGAGATCTTTTCATCACTTGGAGTATTTGTCCAAGCCATATCCGTTAATGGATCAAACAGCGTATCTACGGATATTTCATCATTTCCACCAGGAGTCTATTTCTATAAGTACATTAATTCCAGCGGAATGGCGGCAAGCGGGAAGTTTGTGAAGCAAAAGTAAGGCGTGTTGCCCCTCATCCCCCCGCCCCTCTTCTCCCGCGGGGAGAGGGAGGAAATCGATTGAATTTCAAAGATCGTTGATCGATATTCTGTTTGGTTCATCAATTCACCGTTTTCTTCTTCCTGCTCTTGGAATTCGGAATAATGAAACCAAATATCGAACATTGATCAACGAGGTCTGAAATCAGATCGAAGGGATGTACAAGGTACAATTGTAAATGGACAATTGGATTGACAAGGGACAATTTTCCACTTTATCGAACAACGAGCAACGAACAACGAGCAACGAGCAACTATTATTGAAATCCCCAAGAATCAATACCTTTGTATTCGAAAAGTTCATCAATCATGAGAAATATGACTATTTATGGAATTGTACTATCCATTACCATTTTGACCCAAATATCCATGGCACAAACGAAAACCTATCCTTTTGAGTCAGTACCGGGAGATCCGCTGAATGCCCGGATCTATACCCTGTCCAACGGCCTCAAGGTCTTTATGAGCGTAAACCCGGAAGCGCCGCGTATCCAGGCCAATATCTGTGTGCGTGCCGGCAGCAAGAATGACCCGCCGGAAACTACCGGTCTTGCCCACTATTTCGAGCACATGATGTTTAAAGGATCAGAACAGTTGGGCACCTCAAACTGGGAAGCAGAAAAGAAACTGATCGACCTGATTGAAGCCCTCTTTGAAGTGTACCGATTGGAAAGGGATGACAACCGCAGGGCTGCGATTTACCGCCAGATCGACAGCCTTTCGTACGAAGCATCGAAAATCGCCATCGCCAATGAGTATGACAAGCTCATGGATATGATCGGCGGTCAGGGCTCCAATGCCGGAACATCCAATGATTATACGGTGTATATTGAAAACATCCCATCCAACCAGATCGAGAACTGGGCTAAAATACAGGCCGACCGGTTCGACAAGCCGGTGTTGCGGATCTTCCATACCGAACTGGAAACCGTGTACGAAGAGAAAAACCGGTCGCTGACCAGCGACTCGAGAAAAGTCGGGGAAACGACCCTGAAAGCGCTGTTCCCCAATCATCCTTATGGCAGGCAAACAACCCTCGGCGAATCAGAACACCTGAAAAACCCGTCTATGAAGAACATCCGGGAGTTCTTTAACCAATATTATGTGCCCAATAACATGGCCATCGTTATGGCAGGAGATTTTGATCCCGATCAAACCATCGCCATCATCGACAAGTATTTCAGCAAACTGAAGCCCGGTACCCCGCGGGAATTGAGATATGATCCTTTTGAGCCTCTGGCCGGTCCGGTTGAAAACACCATCACGGGACTGGAGGCTGAAAACATCCAGATATCCTTCGGACTGGATGCCAAAGCATCCTCTCATGACGCGATGGTTCTTCAGATGATCGGCTCGATCCTGAGCAATGGCAAGGCCGGCATCATCGATGCAAACCTGAAACAGAAACAACTGGTCCTCAGCGCATATGCCTACGCCAGCATCATGAACGATTATGCTTACCTCTCCCTGAATGGAAGGCCACGCGCCGGTCAAACCCTCGAAGAACTCCGTGACCTGCTCTTGCAACAGGTCGATCTCCTGAAAAAAGGCGAGTTCCCCGATTGGATGATCACCGCTGCCATCAACAATGAAAAGGTTTCCATGATGCGGCAATTTGAAACGAACAACGGCCGTGCAATGGAGATGGCCGGCTCGTTCTTCTCCAATATTCCCTGGAAACAAACTGTGGCTTTCATCGACGAATACAGCAAGATCACAAAAGAAGAGGTCATCTCCTTTGCCCGGAAACACTTCGGAGAAAATTATGTGACTATCTATAAACGACAGGGAACGCCGGAAGAGGTCGAAAAAATGTCAAAACCTCCCATCACGCCGGTTCATCTGAATTATACTGATGAATCTGAATTTCTGAAAGGGATTCGAAATGCCTCCGTTGCTCCAATCCAGCCGGTCTTCCTCGATTACCAGAAAGACCTGGCCATCAAGCGTCATCCAAGTGGGGTCAGGGTAGTTCACAACATCAACAAAGAAAATGACTTATTTACCCTTACCTATTACTTTGCCTTCGGCAAGAATGATGACAAGGCCATTCCGGTAGCATTGAAGTTTCTCCCCTATCTGGGAACTTCGAAAAAGACCGCAGAGGAGATTCAACAGGAATTATACAAACTGGCCTGTGACCTGAACATCAATTCGAGGGAAGAACAGATCACCATCACCCTTTCAGGGCTTGGGGAGAATTTTGAAAAAGCCTGGGCCCTCCTTGAGGATATGCTGGCAGACTGCCAGCCAGATCAAATCGCGCTTGACAACCTGGTGGACGACATCATCAAAGGGATGGAAAACAGCAAATCAAACCAGCAGGAGGTATTCAATGCGCTGGTGAGTTATGGTACATTCGGAGAGCAATCGCCATTGAAACACATCCTGACTGCGGCAGAATTAAACGGACTGCAAGCAAATGATGTTGTTGCCCATATCAGGGGCATGACATCAATCAACCACCAGATATTGTATTATGGTCCACTGCCTGTTGCGACCTTCGAAAACCTGGTCAGCCGGTATCATAAAGTGCCTAAAAGCCTGAAGCCAGCGCCCAAAGGACCGGAGTTTAAAGAGCTGACAACCGATGTCAACAAGGTGGTTTTTGCCCCTTACGACGCCCGCCAAACCAGGCTTCAGACGATTATCCGGAGCGACATGTACAATCCGGCCATGACCACTGAGGTTAATCTTTATGACACCTACATGCGAAATCTCTCCTTCCGGGAATTGCGCGAAAAGCGGGCGCTGGCATATACGGCCTATGCGCTCTATCAAACGCCTCCCGAATCAGGAAAACCTTACATGGCCATCGGTTTTATCGGAACTCAAAACGATAAGATGATGGATGCATTTCATGCCATGAATGAGTTGTATGATGCCATTCCGCTGTCACAGGGCGGGTTTGAGACCGCCAAAGAGACCATCCTCAGCAAGATCCGGACAGAACGGATTTCCCGGATGAACATAATATGGAATCTCCTGGATGCAGAACGACATGGATTGCAACAGGACATCCGCAAGGAAATCTACGCGAAAGTCCAGCAGCTCCAGTTGGACGACATCAAAAGGTTCAACGAAAAATTTATTAAAAATAAAACAAAAACCTACCTCGTGTTAGGTCGTGAATCGGAACTTGATTTCGATGGCCTGGCCAAATTCGGAACGATAAAAAAGTTAACTTTGGAAGACATTTTTGGATACTAAACCTACAACCTATGAGAAATATCTTTTTACTGATGGCTATCATTGCCGTCATCACCCTGGTGCCCGGGTGTAAATCGGGACAAAAACATTCAAAAGAAACCGCAGCCGATTCAACCATGAAAGCGAAACTTGCTGAATACGTTACGGTGAAACTCAATCCTGATCTGGGTTTACTCACTGAAAAAGAAAGGCAAATGATCCCCCTGCTCATCGAAGCAGCCGACATCGTCGACAAGTTATTCTGGAAACAGACCATGGCCGACCATGAGACTTTCCTGGCAGGGATCACCGATTCGGTCACCCGGGCCTTTGCCATGATCAACTATGGCCCCTGGGAACGGTTGAACGGGAACAAGCCTTTCATGGAAGGATTTGGCGAAAAACCCGCAGGCGCCAATTTCTATCCGGTTGATATGACCAAGGAAGAGTTTGAGAAATGGGATAACAAGGACAAGAAGAATGAATACACGATCATCCGCCGGAATGAAGACAGCACACTCAAGGCCGTTTTCTATCACGAAGCTTTTAAAGCTGACATCGAACGTGCCGCCAACCTGCTGACCCGGGCTGCCGTCCTGGCTGAAGATGCCGGGCTGAAGAAATACCTGGAACTCCGAGCCAAGGCATTTCTCTCCGATGATTATTTCGAGAGCGACATGGCATGGATGGAGATGAAAACCAACACCATCGATGTGGTGATCGGGCCGATCGAAAACTACGAAGATGAATTATTCGGCTACAAAAATGCCTATGAGGGTCTTATCCTGATGAAAGACAAGGAATGGAGCAAGAAACTGGAGAAATTCATCGCCTTTCTTCCGGAGTTACAAAAACAACTGCCTGTTGATGGTAAATATAAAAAAGAAGTCCCCGGAACAGAATCAGACCTGAATGCCTACGATGTGCTGTATGTGAGTGGACAAGCCAACGAAGGGAGTAAGACCATCGCCATCAACCTGCCGAATGATGAACGGGTACAGATGAGAAAAGGAGCCCGCCGGCTACAACTTAAAAATGCCATGAAAGCCAAGTTCGACAACATTCTGGTACCGATCGCCAACGTGGTCATCGATCCGTCACAGACCGGATACATCAGCTTTGATGCGTTCTTCAGCAATGTGATGTTCCATGAAGTGGCACATGGCCTGGGCATCAAGAATACCGTCACCGGGAAAGGAATGGTGCGGGAAGCGCTGAAAGAGAAGTATTCCTCTTTTGAAGAGGCGAAGGCAGACATCCTCGGTCTGTTTATGGTCAATTACCTGATTGACAAAGGAGAGTTGAAAGATGTCACCCATGAACAAGCGTATGTAACCTACATGGCCGGTATCATTCGTTCCGTCCGTTTTGGAGCCGCCAGCTCCCATGGCAAAGCCAACATGATGTGCTTCAACTTCTTCCAGGATAAAGGCGCCTTTACCCAAAACCCCGACGGCACCTACAAGGTTGATCTGGAAAAGACCAAGGAAGCGATGAACGAATGGGCAGCCAAAGTACTTATCTTTGAAGGGGATGGCGATTACGACGGCGCCAGCGCTTACCTGGAACAAAATGGCAAGATCCGCCCTGAACTGCAGAAAGTCCTAGACAACCTGAAGACCTCCAAAATCCCCGTGGATATTGTGTATGAGCAGGGAGTGGAGGCGCTTGGGCTGAAGTAGTTGGCGAGTTGGCGAGCTGGCGAGTTACGTCATTGCGAGCTGCTTTATCCCGAGCTGAAATCCCGAACGAAGTGAGGGAGCCGCGGTGTGGCAATGGTGAGTCTTTTTAAGACACCATAGCCGATATCATCTCAGCTTTGTGCTCCTCTCAATAAATTGGATGATCTCCTGCAACTGGTGTGGTTGAAACCAGGTGATCTCCTGATCTTTCCGGAACCAGGTCATTTGGCGTTTGGCGTATTGCCGGGTATGGCTCTTAATAACTTCTACTGCTTTTTCCAGGGAAAACACTCCGTCGAGATATGCGAAAAGTTCTTTGTATCCAACAGTATTTAATGCATTCAGGTGTTTCCTGTCAACCAGCGACCTGACTTCTTCCAGCAGGCCTTGTTTCATCATCTCCTCCACCCGCACACCGATCCGGTGGCTCAGTTCCTCCCGCGGGAGGGAGAGACCCACCTTGATATACCTGAACCACCGCGGTTCCTTGCTTTTTTTAATCAGGGATGAATAGGGTTGACCGGTCAACTGGCATACTTCCAGTGCCCGGATCAACCTTACCGGATTTGCCAGATCAACCTTTTGACAGTATACCGGATCAAGTGTTTGAAGCTTCTGCTGCAAAGCCGTGATCCCTTGTTCATTCAGTAAGGTTCCCAGTGACTCCCGGATTTGCGCATCTGCGCCTGGAAGCGGATCGATCCCTTCGCATAATGCACGGATATAGAGACCTGACCCGCCAACCAGGATTACAATCTGATGTTTATCAAACAGTTTTTTAAGGATATCTGATGCATCCCTGGCATAGCACCAGGCGTTGTAAGTATCTTCCACGGAGAGGTGGCCAACCAGGTGATGATTCACACCATTCATCTCTTCCGAAGTTGGCGCAGCAGTGCCAATAACCATCTCCCGGTATACCTGGCGGGAGTCGGCAGAGATGATTTCCGTATGAAAATGTTTTGCCAGTTGAATGGCCAGCGACGTTTTACCAGCAGCAGTCGGTCCGGCGATGACCAGCAAGAAGGGATCAGTCGTCATCGCTTAGCTCATCGGAGATGGGATCAATGTCGACCCGGTCTTCATCGGAGATCATCTCCTCTTCTTCGAAATAATCGTCGAGGGGTTCCTGTTCAGGTTCAGGTTCAGGTTCAAGTTCAGGTTCGAGTTCAAGATCATGGTGGTCTTTGGGTTGATTGCTGAGTGGATCAGGGGTTTTGTTTTTGCTGGTGTTTCCGGAGACCTTTGGTTTGTCTTTCACAAACATATCAGCAAAGGATCTTTCAATTTCGGCTATATCATCAGCAGAGGCATCTTCCGCCTCCAGCAGTGCCAGGTCATCTTTGGAAAGTTGAGCAATCGGGACGACTTTGGAGATGTCGGGTGAAATGATGGGTTTGATCTTGGGTGTCTTTTTCAGAAGCTGACCGATGGATTTGGAAATCCTGGGATAGGTCAGGTTGCCTTCCCCGTTCGTGATCTTCAGGAGTTCGATAAAGAAATGGTAATCAACATCGGTGTTGTAGATGTAATTGAGTCGTTGGTGCGGATCTTCAATGAAGGATTTAAGGGTAGCTTTTTTCATCAATGGGAAAACCTTTTTCCGCATCACCATCTCATCCAGATCTTCATCATATACCCGTTCTTCACGGTGTTCATTGGCAAAAACAACTTCTTTGTGAACCTTGTTCTGCTTGTCATGGACAAAAAATGACGCATCCTTTGGTTTTCCAAGTCCCAGGGTCATGAGGAGGATATCCTGAAAATCGAGAAAAGTCTGGTTGGGGTAGATCTCCACTTCACGTACCAAGTCGTCCGGGTCTTCAGAGACAACTTTAAATCTGTAAATCAGCATGGTTCGTATTTGCTTTTCCGATTATAAAGGTAATATAAATCTTGACTCATCATTCCACTTTTTTCAATCCCATCTTTTCTCCTTCCGCGAGCATAAAACGGTAGGCTTCATCGAAGTCATTGTGTATCTTCCCTTCCAGGATGGCTTCGGTGATGGCTTCCTTGATGATCCCGACTTCACGGGAGGGTTGGAGGTTAAAGGTCTTCATGATGACATCCCCGGAGACTGGTGGTTGCCAGTTTCTCAGGCGGTCCTTTTCCTCAATCTCCTTCAGTTTTTGTCTGGCCAGCTTGAAATTCTCCAGGTAGGTCCTCACTTTCTGCGGATTTTTGGACGTTACATCTGCCTCACACAGGGTCATCAGGTCATCGATGTCATCCCCGGCCTCAAACAGGAGCCTCCGGATGGCCGAGTCGGTGACGATATCTTCCGATAGAACAATGGGTCTCAGGTGAAGCGAGACCAATTTCTGGATATATCTCAACGGGTCATTCAGGGGGAGACGGAGTCGCCGGAAGATGGCGGGGATCATTTTGGCTCCCCGGAAGTCATGGGCATGGAATGTCCATCCGGTTCCCTCCATGTATTTTCTCGTGGGAGGCTTGCCAATATCATGGAGGATCGCAGCCCACCGGAGCCATAGGTTATCTGACACACGGGAGATATTGTCCAGCACTTCCAGGGTGTGCCTGAAATTGTCCTTATGTCCTTTTCCACCGACATATTCCGTGATCTTCAGGTCGATCATCTCGGGTAGGATGTGTTTTAAAAGTCCAAATTCATCAAGCAGTCTCAGGCCTTTCCCCGGGTGGGCCGATAGGATGATCTTGTTCAGCTCTTCGGAAATCCGTTCAGGTGCCACGATCCGGATCCGGTCGGCCTGATTGATGATCGAAGCCGCACATTCCGGTACGATGGTGAACCACAGGATGGTGGCAAACCGCACAGCCCGCATCATGCGCAGCGGGTCGTCAGAAAAGGTCACATCGGGATCCAGTGGGGTGCGAAGCAATCCATCATGCAAGTCCTGGATGCCATTGAAAGGATCCAGCAGTTCACCATAAAACTCCTCCCGCAGATCAAAGGCCATGGCATTCACCGTAAAATCGCGGCGACTGAAGTCATCCTCCAAAGAGCCGGACTCCACCTCAGGATTACGGGATTCAGGATGATAAGACTCTTTCCGGGCACCCACAAACTCAAAAATCCAATCCCCATCCCGGATCATCGCGGTGCCGAAGTTTTTGAAGTACTTGGCTTCTTTCTTTATCTTCATTTCTTCGGCCACCCTTTTGGCAAACGCAAGCCCATCGCCCAACACAACGAAGTCGATATCCTTGCATTCCCTGCCCATAAAAGCATCCCTTACATAGCCTCCGATCACAAAAGCCGGAATCGACATCTCAGCGGAAATTCCTGAGATGACCTTAAACACCGGATGGGTAAGGACATTTCTCATCATGGCATGGTTTGCAGAACCACACGGCAAAAGTAAAAAAATCTGAAAAGGTGTATTTGTTAATATATCAGAGTCTTATATCTTTGCAGACAATTTCCGACCAATAATAATCATTTAATACAAACAAGAAGTATGAGTAAAAGAACCATCGTTGCGATGCCCGGTGATGGCATTGGAAAACCTGTACTGGAGCAGGCTATCCGCGTGTTGGATGCTGCCGGATTTGAAGCCAATTATGTGCATGGGGATATCGGCTGGGAATTCTGGTGTAAAGAAGGAAATCCCCTCCCCGACCGCACCATCAAGCTGCTGGAAGAACACAAAATAGGACTTTTCGGTGCCATTACTTCGAAGCCCAAAGACAAGGCAGCAGCCGAGCTGGCCCCTGAGCTTCAGGGAAAAGGATTTCAGTATTACAGCCCCATTGTGAGCATGCGTCAGCGGTTCGATCTGGATATCTGCATGCGTCCCTGCATGACCTTTAAGGGCAACTCATTGAATTTCATCCGCCGGGGAAAAGGCGGTTCCATCGAAGAACCGGCAGTGGATGTGATGATCTTCAGGCAAAATACAGAGTGTTTGTACGGTGGCGTCGAATGGACCAACCCTCCGGATCAGGTCTACGATGCCCTGATGACCCACCCGAAATTCAAAGAGAACTTTGCCCGGTCACCCAGGGAAGAACTGGCCGTTTCAACCCGGATCTTCACCAAAAAATATACGACCCGTATCGTCCGTGCTGCCTTTGAATATGCCAAAAAGCGGGGATTTGACACCGTGACCGTGTGCGAAAAACCAAATGTGGTTCGCGAAACCTCAGGTATGATGCTCAAGGTAGCTCAGGAATTGGCTAAAACGGAATTCCAGGGCATCAGGGTAGAAGACGTGAACATCGATGCGATGATGATGTGGCTGACAAAGAACCCGGAAAAATATCACGTGGTTGTTGCCGGTAATATGTTCGGTGACATTGTTTCGGATGGTTTCGCCGGACTTGTTGGTGGCCTCGGTTTTGCCTGCAGCGCCAACATCGGTGAAAAAGTCGCGGTTTTTGAACCTACACACGGTTCAGCACCGAAATATGCCGAGTATCCTGAATCGATCGTCAACCCCATTGCCATGGTGCTGTCGGCCTGCATGATGCTGGAACATATCGGCGAAAAGGCCATCGCAGCTAAGATATACAAAGCCGTTGCAGATGTGGTCGCAGAAGGCAAAACACTGGCGTATGACATGCTGAAACTCACCGGTAGCCCAGAAGTCCTAAAGCAGGGTGCTGCCTCATCCAAACAAATGGCGGATGAGATCATTAGAATGCTTAAGTGAAGTGTTCATCCTTAATCTTCTTCGATCTGAAGTGAGAAAATATTTCAGTCATGTCCTCAAACTGAATCCTGCATTATTTCATTATATTTGCATTACTTTTGTAATATTATAAGAATTGACATATGAAACCTGCAAAAAATATTAAAGAACTGTACAACAACCTGAATCCATTTTTCATTCCGATAAAAGGAAAGGATGACAATGTTTATGTACCGATCTTTGATAATTGCCTTAAGTCTCTGAGGACTCAAATCTTAATTGGTGAATATAAAAAAGAATGTTATTACATAACCGGTCAGTCAGGTTCGGGGAAATCATCTGCATTAAATTTTCTGAGCAATGATCGCTTGGAAGGAAAATTCGAGTTGATTTACCTCAAGGGGAGAGAAATACTGGACCTGTCTGACATTGATATAATTGATCTGTTATTAATGCTTGCTCTGGAGGTCAATGAACGTTTAAGTGATCACGGCAACCTGACTGGAAAACTTAACAAAATAGTTGATATTCGTAAACGCCGAATGGAAGAAGAAACGATTCGTCAATCAACTAAGAATACCGAAACTGAAGGCTCTTTTAATATTTCTGCAGGAGCAAGATTCCTTCAGTTCTTTAAAATTGGCGCTGAGTTTAAAAAGAATTATCGGCGGGAAAAGGAATACCGTACAGTGACTCGAAGTTTCTTCACTTTTGATAAAAACGAGTTACTAAAACTTGTCAATGAACTTATTCATAAGTTTTATGAAGAACAAGAGGGAAAAAAGAGTATTCTCGTCATTTTCGATGACCTTGAGAAAATCAGGGAGTTGGACCAGATGAATTCGATATTTATTGAAAACAGTTTTTATTTCAAAGATATCGAATGCAAGAAAGTACTTACTTTTCCTGTTTGTCTAACTACAAATCCATCTTTTACAGAGATCAACCGCTATTTCTTCAGCCTCAAGATATACCAAAACCCCCTTTCTAAAGAGAAGCAACGAAATACTGATAGTATTGAAAAGAATACCGTTTTTTTTAAGGAAATGATCAGAAAAAGGATCAGCTTTAAAACACAACTAATTGAACCACAAGCTATTGATAAAGCGATTGAAATGAGTGGAGGGAATTTATCTCAGTTTTTCAATATTTTATACCGGGCTGCGTTACTTGTTCTGACATCTGAAGGAAAAAAAATATCTATTCATGATGTTGAGCAGGCCTGTCATAATGAAAAAAGAAATCTTGAACAGGCGATTATTGGCGATACATTGATCAAAATCCTTTCAACAATTCAAAAGACTCATCTTCCCAACATCGGTGATCAGAAAGCCGAGTTCGTGAATGCAATTTTAACGCTACAGATCATAGTGTTTTACAATGACTCTGTCTGGTACGAAGTAAACCCTCTTATCAATAGCACTGTTAGCCTCTATGCAGAAAGAATCGAACCTTAAAAAGCTGTTGTCTAGTAAAGAGTTCATTGAAAGTAAACGCTTTGCTGAGCAAATCTTGCATTCTTTCGATCAATCGTTTCTGGCATTAGTTTCTGTCGATTCTCAGGACCTACATCAGGAGATGGTACAATTTATCAAAGATTTATACCATGGAAACACAGAGGTATTTGAGATTGCAGACTCTTCCTCTATCCCTGACTTTTTCACGAATAAATTTGAAAATAAAGCGATTATTCTTTCATTTTACAATATTTCTGATACAAAAATCCTTGATCGAGCGGTTAGGACACTTATGTTTCACCGTGATGACATTCCTGAGAATAGCCTGAGACATTTCTATCTTGGAACTTCTGATTTCTTCCAGTCGGTATTACGCAATGGATATGACTTGTACTCAAGGGCAAATGCAAGGTATCGTTTCCATGACATGCAGCTTTTAGTTAATTCAGATCTGAAGGAAAATGAAACCAAATCTCTTAATATCCTCGATTTTGAGGATAAACTTGAAGATCTTGAAAATTACAAAAGAACAAAGAAACCAACAAAGGGTGTCCTTCTTCAAAAACTTCTTGATACTGCCTTTTCAGGAATCAATATTTCATCTCATATTATAAGCCTGAAACTTCTGAAAGAGGCGCTCCAAATTGCAAAAAAATTAAAAAAGCCTTTTGAAACCTCAGTTGCCCTTGGCAATATCGGATTGATTTTTAGAGCTAAAGGTGATCCGGACGAAGCGCTTAAATATCATATGCAGGCTTTGGAGATTTTCAAGGAGATTGGATATCTGGAGGGGAAGGCTACTGCCCTTAGCAATATCGGCATGATTTATAGCGATAAAGGAGATCCGGATAAAGCACTTGAATACTTGAAGCAAGCAATAGATATTGATATGCAGATTGGATATTTGCAGGGGCAAGCAAATATTCTTGGCAATATCGGACTGATTTATAGAGGTCAAGGTTATCTGGACAAAGCGCTTGAATATCTGAAGCAAGCATTAGAAATTGATAAACAGATTGGATATCTGCAGGGCCAGGCTAATACCCTTAGCAATATCGGAATGATTTATCGCGATAAAGGGGATCCGGAAAAAGCACTTGAATTCTTGAAGCAAGCATTAGATATTGATAGGCAGATTGGATATTTGCAGGGGCAAGCAACTGATCTTGGCAATATCGGACTGATTTGTAATGCTAAAGGTGATCCGGACGAAGCGCTTAAATATCATATGCAGGCTTTGGAAATTTATAATCAGATTGGATATCTGCGGGGGCAGGCTAATCAACTTGGCAATATCGGACTGATTAATTATGATAAAGGTGATCCGGACGAAGCATTTAAGTATCATATGCAGGCTTTGGAGATTTGTAAGCAGATTGGTTATCTGGAGGGACAGGCTACTGCCTTTGGCAATATCGGAGTGATTTATTATGATAAAGGTGATCCGGACGAAGCATTTAAGTATCATATGCAGGCTTTGGAGATTTTCAAGCAGATTGGATATTTGGGAGGGCAGGCTAATCAACTTGGTAATATCGGACTGATTTATAGCAATAAAGGTGATACGGACGAAGCGCTTAAATTTCTGATGCAGGCTTTGGAGATGTTTAAGCAGATTGGATATTTGAAGGGACAGGCTAATCAACTTGGAAATATCGGACTGATTTATAGCAATAAAGGTGATACGGACGAAGCGCTTAAATTTCTGATGCAGGCTTTGGATGTTTACAATCAGATTGGATATCTGTCGGGGCAGGCTATTACATTTGGTAACATCGGACTGATTTATAGAGATAAAAATGATCCGGATGAAGCGCTTAAATTCCTCAAGCAGGCTTTGGAGATTGTAAAAACAATCAGGAATCCTAAGTTGTCAGATATGTTTTCAGATGAAATACAAAAAATATCACAACAATATAAATAATTAAATAACAATGAAGAAGAAAGCTTATAAACTTTGGAAAGAAGAACTTGAATGGATAAATGATGATTCACTCAGGGAACAGGTTGCCGCAACCTGGGAATTGGCTCTCTCTAAGAGTGTATTGACCCCCGAAGACCTTGAAACCATCCCCTTTACCTTGCTTGCCGGGCCTGACCTGAAGGTCAGTTTCATGGCACATAAAAGACTGGTTGTCCACCTTGCTAAGTTGTGTGGCGAAAAGATGAATGAGTTCCTCAAAAATGAGCTGCCGGTAAATATGGATGTGGTCATTGCCGGTGCAATCCTCGCCGATGTTGGCAAACTGCTTGAATACGAGATGAAAGACGGAAAATCGGTGCAGGGAAAATATGGCAAATACCTGCGCCATCCGTTCTCCGGCGTTTCACTGGCAGAACAATGCGGCGTTCCTGCTGAAGTTTGCCACATCATTGCCGCCCATGCCGGCGAAGGAGATATGATCAAACGAACCACCGAAGCCTTCATCGTTCACCACGCCGACTTTATGACGTTCGAGCCGTTCCGTGACAGGTTGAAGTAGCTGGTGAGTTGGTGAGCTGGTGATTTGGTGATTGGGTGATTTAGTGATTTAGTGATTTAGTGATTGAATATGAATAGCTCGGAATTATCGGAAAAATTTAGGCAAAGAACCAAGCTTTTTACAATCCGAATCATTGCGTTTTCCAAGTCCCTTCCCAAATCTCCTGAATCCCAAATAATCCTCAAGCAATTGATAAGGTCTGTTGCATCAACTGCAGCAAATTATCGAGCTGCTTGCCGCGCAAGGTCAAATACTGAGTTTTTCTCAAAACTTAGTATCGTAGTAGAGGAAGCAGATGAAAGCGTCTTTTGGCTTGAAATCATTCACGAAGCCAACCTGGTCAATGAGCAAGAAGTTCTACCATTACTGAGAGAAGCCAATGAAATCCTTGCAATCGTTGCTTCCTCCAGAAAAACAATGAGGAATAAACTATTTCCAAATCAGTAAATCACCCTTTCCACACTGCTTTGCAGCTCGAAATGACAATAATTACCCAATCAATAAATCACCCAATCACCAAATTTCCAAATGAACATCATCGAAAAAATCATCGCTGCCCACTCTGATCAGGCTGTTGTGAAGCCTAACGACATCGTGGATGTACTTATCGACGCACGTGTTGCCAGGGATTTCGGCGGAGCCAATGTAGTCAAGAACCTGTTAGATAACGGATTGCAGGTACATGATCCTTCGAAGACCTTCTTCACGTTTGACTGCAACCCGGGAGGGTCGGATCAGAAATATGCAGCGAACCAGCAGTATTGTCGCCAGTTTGCCCGCAACAACAACATCCGGATTTATGACGTGGATGCCGGCATCGGAACCCACCTGGCCATCGACAAAGGGCTGGCGTATCCGGGAAGTACCTTCGTTTCCACCGACTCTCATGCCAATATCCTCGGCGCCATCGGTTCCTTTGGACAAGGGATGGGTGATCAGGATATTGCAGCGGCCTGGGCCAATGGGAAAGTCTGGTTCAAAGCACCTCCTTCAGTCAGAATCAATTTGAACGGGAAACGACCGGCTAATGTGACTGCCAAGGATATCGCCCTGAACCTGTTGAGCATCTTCGGTGCCAATAAACTGTTGGGCTATTCGGTAGAGTTCTATGGAGAAGAAGTTGATCGACTGACGCTTGACGAACGCATCACCGTCTCCTCAATGGGTACTGAAATGGGCGCCATCATCCTGTTCTTCCCTCCCACGCAGGCCATCCTTGATAAGCTGAAAAAGAAGACCGGTAAAGCCTATCAACCGATCACTGCTGATAACGACGCCGTGTATGAGAAATCCTTCGATATTGATCTATCTGCTTTCGTTCCAATGGTGGCCAAACCCGGGCACCCGCATGATGATGCCTCGGTTGATTCGGTTAAAAAGACCAAGATCGACAGTGCCTTTATCGGTAGTTGCACCAATGGCCGGATGGAAGACCTCCGGCAGGCAGCTACTATTCTGAAAGGGAAAAAGGTGGCTCCCGGAGTGGTTCTCAAGATCGTTCCTGCTACGGATGAGATTTGGAATCAGGCGCTGGCAGAAGGATTGATTCAGATATTTAAAGATGCAGGCGCGATGGTGTCCAATTCCGGCTGTGCAGGCTGTGCTGCCGGACAGGTTGGGCAAAACGGGCCTGGTGAAGTGACCATCAGCACAGGCAACCGGAACTTCGAAGGAAAACAAGGTAAAGGTTTTGTTTACCTTGCTTCTCCTGCAACGGTTGCTGCATCGGCTGTCGCCGGATACATCACCACTCCGGATGATATCCCACCCGAACCTGTTATCTTTAAACCAACACCCAACCTCCAACCTCCAACTTCCAACCTCCAACCTCAAACTTCCAACATCCAGCATCCAACCTTCATTCAAGGCCACGTCTGGATCATTCCCAAAGACGACATCGACACCGATATGATCTTCCACAACCGCTACCTGACCATCACCGATATCAAGGAGATGGGACAGTATACCTTCGACAACCTCAAAGGATTCGAGGATTTTGCCAAAAAAGCCAAAGCCGGTGATATTGTCATTACCGGGAAAAACTTCGGCGCCGGCAGCTCACGCCAGCAAGCCGTCGACTGCTTCCTCGCCCTCGGCATCTCCTGTATCCTCGCCGAATCGTACGGAGCTATCTACGAGCGCAACGCCATCAATGCGGCAATGCCCATTCTAACTTTCGATCCAGCCACCCTTCAGGAAGCCGAAATCAAACACGGCGACCAGATTAGTGTCGATTTCACTACCGGCGAACTCGTCAATCTGAAAAATAACAAGAAGACGCAGGTTAACAAGTTCTATTCAGCACAGTTGGAAATATATAAGAAGGGGGGACTGCTAGGGTAATTAATAATTATAAATTATTAATTATTAATTTGTTACACCAAGCATTATGCTGATAATATCCAGGAATAGTACTGATCCATATTTCAATCTCGCTGCAGAAGAATATTTCCTGAAACATTTTACGGATGACTGCTTCATGCTGTGGCGGAATGATCCCAGCATCATTGTCGGTAAACATCAGAATACCCTGGCTGAGATCAATGTGGACTATATCAAAGCCAACAACATCAAGGTTGTCAGAAGGCTTTCAGGAGGTGGAGCGGTGTTTCATGATCTCGGGAATTTGAATTTCACCTTTATCGAGACAGGTAGCGGCGAAGGATTGGTAGATTTCAGGAAATATACCCTGCCGATCCTCGAAGTTCTGCAGAAACTAGGTATTGAAGCCAGGTTTGAAGGACGTAACGACCTCACCATCGAGGGGAAGAAGTTTTCCGGCAATGCTGAAAGCGTGTGGAAAAACAGGGTGCTTCACCATGGTACCCTGCTCTTTTCGTCAAAAATGGCTGACCTCAGCCGGGCATTGAAGGTGAATCCGTTAAAGTTTTCAGATAAAGCCGTGAAGTCGGTGCCTTCGCGGGTGACAAATATTTCAGGACACCTCAAAGAACCGATGGGGGTCCTCGATTTTGCCAAAATGATCAATGACCACATCCTGGAAAAATTTCCCGATGCCCAATATTACGACCTGACGCAGGAAGATCATGGAAACATTGAATCACTCGTTCGAACCAAATACGGTACCTGGGAATGGAATTTCGGCTACTCCCCTAAATACAACCTGCGGAAGATCATCAGAACAACTTCCAGTGGGACTATCGAGGTGAATCTCTTTGTACAGAATGGGACCATTACAAGCATTCGCATCTTTGGCGACTTCTTTGGCCGGCTTGATACAGACGATCTTGAAAAAGCCCTCACAAATGTTCCTCACACCGAACAGACTATCATCGACAAACTCAAGACATTCAATATCGACGATTATATCAAGAATTGTACGGCAGAAGAGCTGATCAAAGGATTCTTTTGACAACGAGATCAGAGTCAGAGATCAGAGTCAGAGATCAGTTGAAGTGACTTTGTGACTATTTATAAATGGTGAAATGGTGAAATGGTGAAATGGTGAAACTTGTTGCGAGGAGCTTTATCCCGAACGAAGTGAGGGAGAAGCGACGTGGCAATGGTGATAAGCATATAAACATCTTCAAATCTTCAAATTTTCAAATCTCCTAATTTTAAAATATGAACCCAACGAATATTTTTACCCGTCTGTGGGACGATTACATCACCCAGAATCCGGCGGCCAAGAAGGTTTATGACGTACTGACAGCCTCCGGGGAGGAGGTGGTGAATGACCATATTGCTTTCCGCACGTTTGACCACCCGGCCATCAATGTTGAACGGTTGGCACAGGTTTTCCTGAAAGCCGGCTACGTTGAAAAGGGGCAGTATCGCTTTGAAGAGAAAAAGCTGTGGGCCAAGCATTACGAATTACCGGGCGACGAAAAAGCGCCCCGGGTCTTTATCTCGGAACTGCTGACCAGGGAATTCAGTCCCTTCCTGCAGACAACCATCGGGGAAACCATCCGGAAAATGCCAGCCGATCTGGCAACATCTGACGAGTTGATCTTTTCCGGAAATGTGTTTGGTCTCCCTTCTTTTGATGTCTACAACAAGCTCCGGGAAGAATCGGAATATGCAGCCTGGGTGTATGTTTATGGTTTCCGTGCCAATCACTTCACGGTCTATGTCAACTTCCTGAAAAAATACAATACCCTGCAAAAGCTCAATGCCTTCCTGAAGGAGAATGGTTTTCGGATCAATGACTCAGGTGGCGAGATCAAAGGGACTCCTGCTGAGTTGCTTGAACAGTCAAGCATCCGGGCTGGGATCATCCCTGTGCAGTTTGTCGAAGGGATTTTCGATATCCCATCCTGCTACTATGAGTTCGCATTGCGGTATCCGGGCAAAAATGGCAGGCTTTACTCCGGATTCATTGCCAAATCAGCGGATAAGATCTTTGAGAGCACGGATTTTTATAAGGACTCCGCAAAGAAGCAATGACCTCACCACCCTGCCCGCACACCCTCACACCGATCTCAAAAAACAATCAGCTTTTCCGTGAAGACTTGATCAGCACAAGTTATCCTGATCATATGAACCCCTTCAGGTAATTTTGAAATATCAACAACAAAACGGTTGTGGGAGAATCTCAATGAAGTTTCTAATCTTCCATCCATAGAAAGAATATTCATCTCACAAGCGTTACATTCCTGTCTCTGGATCTCAACGGTTATCCTATCCGCTGCGGGATTGGGAAATATAGAAACACCCTTAAGGCGCTTTTCTGGCCTGTCAATGCCAAGAAGCCAATCATCATCGTAAACAATTCCTGTCGTGTCTCCTTTTTTTACATAACCGATCAGTTTTTCCCCATAGCCAAACTCGCCCACGGAACATGAATAATGAACCATACCAAGTGTATTCGAATACTTCTTTAAAAAATCAAGTACACAACAGGGAACAAGAACCTCTTCATTAAGTTGAGCATATAGAGAATTTTCATTGAAATACTGTTCGCTTCCGATTTTCTTTGATATGACTATACCTGTGTCCGGGTAAACTCTCATGATCCCGAAATTCGTCTCATATGTATCTTCTAAAGGATTGTCAACCAACTCATTCTGAAAATAATTACAGGAATGGTTCAATGAATCGATGAATTCAAGTGTCTCGATATTATTGTAATACTGTGTATTCGGTGGTGCATTGGTATATCTGAAAAATCCAACTTTGGTCACTTCATATTGATAGATACCAGGCAAGGAATCTTTCTGTAAAACAGTATATTTGATAAACCATTCAGCAGAAACAGGTCCTCCTCCGGGATCAAGCCCCCATGACCAACCTTCATACTGAAACACATCATTTACCTGGAAATTATATATATCCTTAAACATTGGAATTAATATACCGATGTCACGACCTTGAATACCAGCGAGGTGAAAATCCTTATTGCCCAGAAATAATGGCCATTGAATAACACCATGGTTCTTTGATATTCTGATCGTATCGCCATTTGATAACTTTATTGAGCTGATAGAATCAATCTCTCCCAAAATGATCGCCTGGTATTTCTGAATAATCTGAGCTGTCATATTGACTGTTGAATCAAAAATCCAGGGCCAATTTAATGTCGCTTTTGTAAACAATCGTAGATTCCACGGATCATTCAGGGCATAAACACCTTCATCTTGCCGGATTATTCTGCGTTGCAGAAACTGTGGCTGATTGTATAGCTTCCAATCGGAGAATGCGCACGTATCACAATCCGTCACGATACGGTTCAGGTAAAATACTGAATCACCATTCTCCATTTTTATGGAATCGACCCCAATTGAATTGGTTATATAAGTTGAATCATCAGCCAGGTAATTGAACTTATCTGTATGGTTTAGTGGCGCCCAGTTTTGAGTAAAAACCGGGATATTATACAGCAGAAAAAGAAACAGCAGAATAAAGACTACCTTTTTCCTTTTGTAACTTGAATATGTTAAACCAACATACTCATAGAAGAAAGAACGTATGGTATTCATTGAAGTAAGAGATGGTTATTGCAAAGATACAATAAGAATAGAGAAAATGTACTATTTCTTTAAATTAATTTCTGTCACGGCTTCGAGACCGCTATCCTGCTGCAGCCGGAGTAATTCACCGATTTTTTCGCTTTCAGGAATTGGATCAGTTGATCAGAGCAATTACTATCCAGTGTCTTTCCTTTATCCTGTGAGTCGAACTTATAGGTTGCTGCCATGTAGCTGTTCATGGCAACGGTGTAGGTTCGTTGCTGATCAAGTGGTTTTCCCATCATATCTTTCATCCAGACTTCTGCACATGAGCCATCCTGACCGGTCTTGATGGTGTAGGTCATGCCGGAGACCATCAGGTCATGCTCTTTGAGCCGGTTGTAGGCGTTGCAGATCAAACCCGCAACCTGAGCGGCGTTCATCGTGTATACCACCACCTGGTTCCCGAAAGGATCGATGCGGTAGACGTCTTGGAGTGTGATATTTCCAGCCGGCAGGGATTTGATCCGGATCCCGCCGACATTTTGAAAGGCAAAGTCGACCTTGAGTTGAGTGGTCAGCGCATCTGTCATCATGCATCCCAACTCCTCCTCATTGCTGAAAGCGGTTTCCGCCGTGGCCAACACCTCCTTGAATTCCGGGTTGTCATTGTATTGGTCAACCAGTTTTTGCACCTTCGGGTCAGCTTTTTTCAGGTATTTCACCACGATGATCTCATCTTTTTTTGCCAAAACCTTCCCTTTCCTCATCTGGAGCGTCGTCTTGCCAATATAGCGGAGCCCATAGCCTGCCTGGGTAATCATCACATCACCAACCATGATTGGAGGATCCATGAGTGTGTGGGAGTGTCCGCCCATAATGAGGTCAATGTCAGGAACCACCCTGGCCAGGATCGTATCGGTCTCGATACCCAGGTGGGTCAGGGCAATGAAATTACCATATTCTTCTTTTAACCAATCAAATTCTTTGGCCTTTTGCAGTCCATCGGTGAAGATGATCCCTTTCAGTTTGTCGGGATGTGAGTCGGGAAGGCCATTATCTCCGCGCTGGATGATTCCCAGCAGTGCGAGGCGGTTGCCGCAACCGGCTTTCAGTACTTTGATTGGCCTGGGCTGTTTTAACACCGTTTCCCGGCTGTCGATGTTGGCTGAGATGAAAGGGAACCTCGCCTGTTTAAACCGCCTGTTCAACATCTCCTGACCCAGGTCGAACTCATGATTACCGACAGCGCTCACATCAAACCCGCAGCGGTTCATCAGGTCGATCATCGGAAAACCCTTGTCGGCAACCATATCCACAACCGGGTTCCCGGTGAAGTTATCTCCGGCAGATACAAGGAATACAAACCGGTGCAGTTTCCGGAGACTATCGGTCAGGTAAGCCAGCTTGGGCATGTCGTCGATCCTGGCGTGCATGTCGTTCACGTGGAGGATGATCACCTCCCGCGTCCGGCCCTTCTCCGCCTTCTGGCCAAAAGACGGAACGATCAACACTGCAGCCATTAGAATGGTTAGGAATCGTTTCATTTATTATTTGGTGATTTGGTGATTTAGTGATTTAGTGATTGTTGTCATTGCGAACTGCGAAGCAGTGTGGCAATGAAGATTAGGAGATTTGAAGATGATATGTAATAATTCAGATTTCTCTGATTTCTAATTTCTTATTTCTGATTTCTAATTTTAGTAGTATTCCACTTTGACTTCCTTCATAAATTTCTCTTCCAGGAGCCGGCTAATGCGGCGGATGAGGGTTGGCCTTGTTTCGAGTTCAACAGGTAGATTTGGATCAAAGTTAGTCACATTAATGGTCATGCCGGCAAGGAAGTGAATTTCATCGCAATCCAGCAAAAACTTGACAATGGTGCCAGCAGGACCATTTCCGAGCCGGGTTTGCGGGTTGTAGTTCCTCAATATCTCCGCCACTTTTCCCAGGGTCAGGATCCCTTCGCTGATGAGATCCACGCCATCCATATAGGAGACAGGTGGAAGCTCAGGGTCGAAAGCATGTTGGCCTTCACCCCATGTCCCATGCCATCGGAGAGGACAGCGATGATCCTTCCTTCTTCCTTGATCCGTTTGGACAGGAAGGTATCGCCGCAGATCCGGGCATCGAAATGTGAAACCTGCTGGCAGTTGACTTCTATGAAGAAGCCATCACTCATGCTTTTCCTGTGATTTGTATGATTCGATGATGGAATTGAGCATCTTCTCGGTACTGGCTGCTCCTTCACCCAGCAGGAAGGCGATCTTCTGTACCATGCTGAGATTCTCTGTCACAACCTCATCAAGCCTTCTAACAACCTGTTCCTTCTGTACCTCCGGCAGGTACATATCCCGGATGATCGCCCCGGCAAATTTCCTTTTGCCAACCGGAAAGACCGATGTATTAAAGAGACGGTCGCCAATGTGGATGTCGCGGTTGCTGATCGTATCCTCGCTGTCGATGACATAGGAAAAGAGCTTGTAGAAAGCCACCGGCAGCAGGCTTTTCAAATCAGCGCCCGAAAGGCCGGGTATCACTTCATCAATGAGCCTGGCCTCTTCACCCAGGATCGTGATCACGGCTTTATTGGCATGAACCACCTTGAGTTTTTCATCAACGATAAGCACCCCAACCGGTAGCTTTTGAAGCAGGGCTCCGATTGTCTCGTTGGCCGCCTTAGTCGTCTCCTCATCCTTACGTGCTTTTTGCTCCGACTCCCTGAGAGCAGCCTGGATTCTTGCCAGCTTTTCATTCGTTGAACGAAGTGTCTTGATATATTCCTGCCTGTTCTTCGAAGAATAGAGAGAACACATCTCGGAAGTGGCCAGACCCTGTAAAACAGCGATTGCAAAATCACGGCAAGTTGCATATCCACATGATTCACAGCCAATCCCTGTCTGACCGTGGTCTTTTTCGATGGAAGCAAGCAGTTCGCTGATCTGGTCTTCGGAAGGGAGAGGCAATCGCTGATCATCTGCAACAAAATCCCGGATCAGATCAATGGGATAGTATTTATCGATGTTCTTTTTCCATGCGGTAAGGTCGATGGTTTTGATCCGTTTGTTTACATAATCGGTAACCAGGGTATGGCGGAGGAATTTTTCACACAAGCATAACACTTGATACACCCTCCCTGCTCAATATATACCAGTTGTGATCCCAAAGGATTCAATCCCCGATTGTTTTATCCACGTACCAAAAATACGCATTTTATTCATGCTGATGAAAATCTGAAATCAATCATAGAAAACCTGCAATATCTTATCTGTTTATTTTTTCACAATGTGAATTTTTTAACAATATTTTTCACTTGATTTGATTTTATTACCTATTTTTGTACTGTTGCTTTAAGGAACATGAAGTTTGATGCGGCATATTTTTCAAACCTGACCCCTGGACAAGGACCGGAAAACCTTATCCGGCTACTCCAGGAAGTTCAATTGATGGAAGGGTACATCTCTGCTGAAGCCATTGCAGCGGTGAGCCTTCACCTTCGCATTCCGGAGAATAAAATCATCGGGGTGATGTCATTCTACAGGCAATTCCGGGTGAAACCTGCTGGAAAGCTTGTCATCACAGCCTGCAACTGTCCCAACTGTCACCTGAATGGCGGCAGTCAAATTCTTGCTGAGCTCGAGAATATCTTAAAACTGAAACCGGGTCAAACCGGAAGGGATAAACGGTTTACCCTGTTGACTGAAACTTGTCTTGGAGGTTGCGGAAAATTACCGGTGATCAGGATCAATGATACGCACCACAAGATCACCTCGTCCGATCAACTTCGGCATTTAATCGACTCCTTGCCCTAATGGATGTTTGTCATGAAGCATGAACAAAAAAAGAAGGAACTGGTGTTGGATGCACTACGGAGTGGTTCATCCGGTTTTACGGAAGAGCTTGGAAAATTACTGACACCTTTTCGCAGGGAAAAGATCACCCGGCCCCATATCTATGTCGGAATGAATTCCTGTGGCATCATTGCCGGCGCCCAAGAGACGTTGCTGTCCATCCGGCAATACCTGCAGGAACATGCACTGGACGCCGAAGTGATTCAAGCCGGTTGCTCCGGGCTTTGCAACGATGAACCCGTTGTTGAAATCCAACTCCCCGGTATAAACAGACTCCGCTTTGCTCCAGTCACCGTTGAGATGGTCTCCATTGTCATGGACTCTGCCCTGAACCGGAATCCGTTTTCGGAAATTCTGGCCGGTCAATACCACTCACCTGGCGCCGAAGCCTGGCCTTCGGTCCCCTTCCTCCATGAAATGGAGTTTTTCAGACATCAAAAGCGGATCATCACGCAAAACCTTGGGGTCATCTCACCAACCATCATTGAAGATTATATTTCCCGCGGAGGATATTTTGCTTTCCTGAAAACCATTTCCAACTACACCTGTGAGAAAGTCTGCCAAATTGTGGAAGACAGTGGCTTGCAGGGACGGGGAGGTAGCGGATACCCGACCGCAGCAAAGTGGAAACAGGCGCTCAATACTGCTGCTGACCAGAAGGTTTTTATTTGTAATGCTGACGAGAGCGATCCAGGTGCTTTCATCGACCGTGCTTTGCTTGAAGGGAATCCCCATCTGATCATTGAAGGACTTGCCATCGGGGCATACGGCATCGGGGCAGAGCAGGCCTACATCTACCTGAAACACGGATACAGCCTGGCGAAGGAACGCCTGGAGCATGCAATACAGCAAGCCCAGGAATTGGGATTACTGGGTGATAACATTTTCGGCAGTGGTTATAAGCTCCAGGTCTACGTGAAAGAAAGCCCGGGCGCTTACATATGCGGGGAAGAAACCGCACTGATCCGGAGTCTGGAAGGCAAGCGGGGGATTCCCGAAATCAAGCCCCCCTACCCTGCTACGAAGGGATTATTCGGCAAGCCAACCGTGGTGAACAATGTCAAGACCCTGGCAAATATTCCCTTCATTATTGCAAATGGTCCGCTCCGATTTCATGCTACCGGGACTGCCATCAGCAAAGGGACCAAGTTGTTCAGCCTCGGAGGTCATGCACGGAATACCGGGATCATTGAAGTGGAAATGGGGACAAAGCTTCGGGATGTGGTTGAAAAAATCGCAGGTGGAGTAGCAGAAGGTCACACATTAAAAGCCATTCATCTGGGCGGACCCGCAGGCACCTTCATCCCGGCTGACCAGCTTGATATCCCTGTTGACTTTGCTGCTTTCGCAAAAGCCGGGGTCACCATGGGCTCTGGCGGGATGACAATTCTTAACGAAACGACCTGTGTGGTTGACCTCGTGAAATATTTCATCGGGTTCCTGAACCGGGAGAACTGCGGAAAGTGCATACCCTGCCGGGAAGGGATGAGAAAAATGAGCGAGATACTGGAAGCCACTACCCATAAACCGGAACACGGGGTTACTTATCAGACGCTGGAACGCTTCAAGGGTATCATCCAACTCGAAACCCTGGCGGAAGTCGCCCGGGAAACGTCCCTTTGCGGATTGGGAAAAAGCGCAGCCAACCCCATCCTCAGCAGCCTGAAATGGTTTAGGGATGAATTTGAGGAGCATATCTTCGACCGGAAGTGCACAGCAGGCGTCTGTCATCGCCTCCGCACCTATTACATCCTTCCTGAAATGTGCACCGGTTGCCATATCTGTTTATTGAAATGCCCGGCAAATGCCATTATCGGAACAAAACAGTCACCCCATTTCATCATCGAAGAGAAGTGCACCGGTTGCGGTATCTGCGAAGAGGTTTGCAAATTCAATGCGGTTTTAATGAAATGATCCTATGACATTTACCATTCATATTAACGGCCAGGCAGTACAGGTCAAGAAAGGAGAAGCTTTGCTCTCCGTCATCAGGGAAAGGGGAATCCTGTTACCCACCCTCTGCCACATGGAAGGGTTTATTCCTTCCGGCGCATGCAGGCTATGTGTTGTAGAAGTGAAAGGGACGGATGAACTGGTACCAGCCTGTTCCTCACAGGTTGCCGAATGGATGGAAGTGTATACCCACAGTCCCAAAGTCATCACTGCACGAAAAGCCATCGTTGAGCTACTCATCGCCAACCATCCCGACGATTGTCTCTATTGCGAACGAAACGGAACCTGTGAACTGCAGGATCTGGCCGGCTCTCTGGGCTTGTCGGAAAGAAAATTTGCCCCCCACCGGGCGCTTGCACCGGTCGATCGCTCCTGTCCGAGCATCCTGAGAGATCCTTCCAAATGTGTGCTTTGTGGTCGATGTATCCGCATCTGCAATGAAGTTCAGGTGGTGGGATCCATTGAGTTCGTTGGAAAAGGGAATCAAACCGCCATCGGAACGGCACTCAACCAGGGGTTCAACCTGAATACCTGCGTGAAATGCGGACAGTGTATCAAGGTTTGTCCCACAGCCGCCCTCACGGAGTACAGTCACATCCCACGGGTACAAGAGATGCTCCAGCAACCGGATCATTTTGCGGTTGCCACCATCTCACCTGCCGTCTCATCCTCTCCGGCTGAAGCGCTGGGCCTCAAACCGCCTAAGGATGCCTTCCATTTCACAGCTCAAATTCTGAAGACCATGGGGTTCAAGGAGGTCTTTGACACATCTTTCGCATCGGATATCAAAACCCTTCTGGACGCCAGGGAGTTGGCCAAACGGATCAAAGAAAAGAAGCAGCTTCCTGCCTTCACCGGTTGCTGCCCTTCCTGGACCAAGTATCTTGCGGATACATATCCTGATCATGCTGAAAACCTTTTTCATTCCGGTTCTCCGCAACAGATCATGGGCAGCTTGATCAGAAACTTCTACCGGAAAGGACCAGATGCGCAAAGCAAAGAACCATTTATTCTAAGCATCGAGCCATGCACGGCAAGGAAGTATGAAGCAACACAGTATACTGCAGATGAAAAGGTGGATGCTGTGATAACCACTCGTGAACTGGTCAGGCTGATCAGGTATTACGGTATTGATGTTTCCCTGCCTGTACTACCCACCGCTCCCCCGCTGAACAGAAGGAGTTCAGCATCAAAGCTCTCGGTCGTTTCGGGCGGAGTAACGGAGAGTGTGATCCGCTCCCTCTACCCGGAACTCGGGCAGAAGGAGCCTGCTGAGATCAAATGTCAGGAATGTCGGGGACAAAAACCCCGGAGGGATTTCAGGTTCAGCATAGGCAAACAGGAGTTGGGTGTCGCCATCGTCAGTGGCTTGAACCAGGCGCGGAAACTGATGGATGAGATCGTTGCCGGAAGAGATGATCTGCACCTGGTGGAAGTGATGGCCTGTCCCGGCGGCTGTATATACGGCGGCGGACAACCGATGTATGAGCAGGAGAAAACCATCCGGAACCGAATCAAAGCGCTGTATGACCTCGACGCCGAAGAACCGATCAAGACGGCTCACCGGAATCCGGGCGCACCGGATGTTTTAAGCCTATTTGAAAGTATAAATTGAGCATCGTTACGCTATTCGCATTATACAGATATATCATAGAAAATGATAATTTCGTAATCAGAAAAAATAGATGATGTCGGAGAATATATTAAAGTCAATAAAAACACTCTGGAAAACAGATAAAGATTTCTACCGTTCTGCAGAAGTGGGTTCAGGTGTACAAAAGTTCTGTAAAAAGGTTTTCTCTTGTCAGGATTTATTCAGTCTTAAAGAAGGAACAGGTTCAACAAAAGAGATAAATAGGAAAAATGAATTCCTCGAGGAAGCTAAAAAGAAGAACAGACGAGCAGATGTGGTTATCTTTATTGATTCGGATATAATTATTCCAGTTGAAATTGAGAAGTTCGGCAATATCAAGGCCGGCGAAAGACAGATTTACAATTACCAGGCAGACTGGGTTAAGAAATATGGTATCCTAACCGACGGAAACGAGTGGAGGTTTTACAACAATAAATATATTGAGAAAACCTTTTTCATTGATGATATTCTTAAAATTCCGATTGATCTTCTGACATTTTGGAGTGAATACACAACGCCTGAGTATTACTATTTGTCTTTTTTCAAGAAGAAAGGAGAACAAGAACTCCAGGAAGCCGATATTCCTCATCTAGATGACGTTAGAGAAGAGTTTTTTAAGGATATTACCAAACTTATTGAAAATTTTAAAAATAAACTGAATCTCAAAGGGTATTTCAAAGAAGTTATTGACGATACCGAAAGAAATAAGAAAGCGGTTGAGATAACCTACGCCTACCTCATCCAGTTCATCCTTTATAAAACGCTTGTTGATAATTCATTTTCAGACTTTGAAGAGGATTGGAAACAACGGTTGAAAACGATTGACAAGGCATTAAATGCCGGATCCTACGGAGAAATCCTTCAGAAAATCCAGGGCATAAGCAATAAGATATCAGAAAATATTTATAAACGATTCAGCGATGAGCAGGAGATAATCAACTCACATCTGAAAGGAATTCTTGACAAACCAAAAAATGATATTGGTGATGTTTCCGTTTGGCTAGATATTCTACTCTTTATCAACAGATATAATTTCGCCAATGTAAAAAATGAGATATTCGGGTATGTTTATGAAAACTATCTGAAAGATCTTTACCTCAATGAAAAGAAAGGACAATACTTCACTGATCCGCTTGTGGTGGACTATATGCTGAATGAAATAGGCTATACTTCAGCTAAATTAAAAAAGCGCTATGAAAATGATAAAGACAGCATCTCAATCATTGACCCGTCATGTGGAAGCGGAACTTTTCTCTACAATGCGACACATCGCATTGTACAAGCATTCTTTGAAAGCAATGAAAAATCATCAGAACTAGTCGAAAAATTGGTCAATGAAAATGTGTTCGGATTAGATATTGCTGAGTTTCCACTATATTTGGCGGAAATGAATATTTTAATGCGGATGCTTCCGATCGTGGTCAATCAAAAGTACAATAATCCCATTGACCAAAAAATAAAAGTTTTTAAAACCCGTGACAGCATTTCAGAATTTCTTGATACTGCAATTAAAAATACTATTACAGATATCAATACTGCTTACAAAAAAGGAAAAATCCAATATGATTTATTTACACAGGACTTAGACTTAGGATATGAGAGCTTCATGCGGGATAAGAGAGATTTGAATTGCCTCAAAAGTTCTCTAGAAAAACACAACAAACTCCCCCGTTATCGTTTTGACTTCGTAATTGGAAATCCGCCATATGTAAGCTATAACGAATGTTCTGAGCAAAACTTACTATTCGTTAAGTTGATTCAAAGCAAAAAGCTCTTAGCAAATGATGTTTATGGTGTCAACCTGAACACAGTGCCAGGGAGGATAAAAGCATATTCACCCAAGCCAAATCTCTATACTTTCTTTATTGCCTTGGGTATTGCATTATTGAAAGACAGCGGAAAAATATGTTTTATCATTCCTCAAACATTGTTAACATCTACTGACCATGACGTAATTCGTTACCACCTTTCAAAGTATTCAACGATTGAAAAGATTGTTACTTTCAGTGGAAAAATGTTTATTGGTAGAGGTATTAAGCAAGATAAGCCAATACCAACTTCCAGTTTGATTTTCATTATTTCAAAACTTCCTCCGAAAAGAGCTCAAAAAGTTGAGATTATAAATTACAATAAACCGGAAGATGATATCAGAAAATGTCTCATAGAATTACAGAATGGAAAAAATATCTCAAAAACAATAATTTCTCAAGAAGAATTATTAAGAAACGTTGAGAATTGGAGTTTCATTAAATTCACAAAAAATGATAAGGACATTTTCTCCGAGTATGTGAAGGGAGATAATTTTGACATATATCGATTTGAAACCTATTCTAAGCAATACTTTGGTGGCGTTTTCTATTTTGATAAGGGACTCATTTACCCAAAAGACAAAATTAAATCTACTACTCCTTCAACATCTCATTATGAGCTAATTATGACAAAGCAAAAAGGGTTCATAATTAAAACCGACGGAACTTATATCTCTAAGAATGAAATCAAATTACCAGGTGGTGCCCAAGGTTTTAAAGTTTATGATGCAGCATATAAAATAATATGGAGGTATATGAACACCGAAACTTTTATGTTCACCGACAAGAATATAATGATAAATCATAACTGGGTTTTAATCTCATCCGACCATAAAAATGAAATACAGTACATTTTTTCCCTGCTAAATTCTCCAATTACAAGATACATACTGCATAAACTGTTAAGTAATGAGAATGAAAAGAGTTTTCAAATTGGTATCAAAATTATAAAAGAGTTTTGCAGAGTTCCGAAAATATCAATATTCAATAAGCATATTAAAGATGAAATCATTTCTCAAACGAAGATTTTTCTTTCATTAGAAAGCTTAAACCTTTCCGACATTGTTGATTTAAAAGGCATCCTTCTACAGAAATTTGACTCTGTGGAAGTTATTGACAATGACCTAATAATTTGTTATAAGAGCAACTGCGTAAAGTGTAAAATCAGCAAGAATACCTCACTGGTTAAGCAAGCGCTGAATGATAATCTTTCAACACTCACTAATGAGGATGGGATCGGTAATCTCAGTGATCTTGAACATCTTCCTGTGATCAATGTTGAGAAACAGAAGAAAGTCAAGGGTTACATTGATGATTTGGTTTTCGCTTTGTATTTTAAAGTTAAGTTACCCTGCGTTGGCTTTTCAAACCTCCATATCATTCATGAAGCCGTTACAAATCACAGGTTTTACAATATAATAAACACTTTCACAAATGATTGACGAAAGGGATAAGCTTTGGGAAAGCCTTAAAGAGAGCCAAAACCTAAAAGAATACATTTTTATGACCCGTTCGGGTTATCGCCACTTTTTTGTCCTTGGCAAAGATTTGAAAGATGCAGAAGAGAGGTTTATGCAGGTTGACGAAATCAAGAGATGCGGCTTCACCCTTGAAGATTTACCTATAAGACTAGAAAATAAACCAGAAACTAAGACTTATACTATAGAAGACTTCTGGAACAAGAACGAAAATAATAATATCCTGACGACCTGACTGTTATTATCAATTGCAGATTTAACAGAATAGAACTATTCACAGAGAATCTGACCTACATACGCTATTACAAGAAATAAATGAATTCGCAAGCCTCCATACCATCCTATTCGGAACACCCGATTCGACACCAACTGATCACAACGATCAAGGATCTGTGCCGGGTATGCTTTACCTGTGTCAGGGAATGTCCGGTTAAAGCCATCACAAGGATCCTAAGGGAGAAGCATGGACAATATCTTCACCCCATTCTTTTCCACCAAGGAGATGGAAAAGGAACGTGTCTGGGACTGCCGTTGATCTATGGGATCGTCAAGATGCACAAGGGACAGATCCATTTGAAATCCAATGATGATCAGGTGTATGGTCCGACCGGTACTACGTTCACCATTACCCTGCCACGAAAACCTTAACCATATGATGCCAGCAGTTAAGAAAACCATATTGATCGTAGACGACGACATCGACTTTCTGCTCCAGACCAGGATGAAAGTTGAAAGCATGGGATATGCCACGATCACGGCTGAAAGCCAGAAGGAAGCCGGGGATATCATCAGTAAAACCAGGCCGGATATGGCTATCCTCGACCTGATGATGGAAAACCAGGACAGCGGATTTATCCTGAGTTTCAAGATCAAGAAGAGATATCCTGAAGTGCCGGTGATCATCCTGACCGGTGTCAGAGCCGAAACAGGGATTTATTTCGATGTGACCGATGAAAACAACCGGAAGTGGATCCGCGCGGATGCTTTCGTCGATAAAGGGATCCGTGCAGATGTTTTAAAGGTTGAAATTGAACGTTTGATGAAATAAAACTTAGCTTATGCGCGAAGTTAAAGTAAGGATACAGCTTCAGCGTGCTGGAGGTTGCTACCGGAGAGGAAGTGGAAGGCTACCTGGCCATGATGCGGGAAAAACAGCTTGGAAATGACCTTTCAGCTTACAAGGAAGCGGCGGACTGGGACTATCCATCTCCAAAAAATACATTGAAGCCTACCAGGGTACGATTACTGTAAACAGTATTCCCGAGAAAGGAAGTACCTTTACAGTCAATTTCCCGGTGGCAACAGTATAAAACATATTTTCAACCTTATGAAACACTTGCCACACAAAACCGTCGAGCGCTTGAGCCAGTACCGGCGGGCGCTGCTGGATTGCCTCGGTCAGGGGAAGATCAACATCTTCTCCCATGAAGTCGCCAACCTGCTTCATATCACACCCGTGCAGGTGCGCCGCGACATCATGCTGATCGGGTACACCGGAAACCTTCGGAAAGGTTATGACATCAAAGAACTCATCGACCTTATCGGGCATATCATTGATACTGAAACAGGTCAACGGGTCGCGGTTGTCGGCATCGGAAATCTTGGGAAAGCCATCATCAGCTATTTCAAAGGAAGACGATCCAAACTTTCCATCATTGCCGGGTTTGATGTCAACCCCGAAAAAACCGGGAAAGTCTACGACGGTGTGCCCATCTATCCCAATGAAGCCATGCAGGAAATCATTCAGAAAGAGCAGATAACGATCGGGATTATTACGGTTCCTGCAGCCCAGGCTGCGGCTGTTGCCGAAACCCTTATCAACAGCGGCATCAAAGGCATCCTGAATTATTCTCCCAAATCACTCAGCGTGTCACCACACGCCTATCTGGAAGAATATGATATGCTCACCTCACTCGAAAAAGTGGCTTATTTCACCAAATATTAACATTTACAAACAATTCGTTCAACCGACAGCGATTAACGACTACGCCAGTGAGAATCTTTTACGGACTCGATAACGTTCATGAAATTCAGCGAGCCGTTGTGACAACCGGTTCTTTTGACGGTGTGCACATCGGGCATCAAGCCATTATC
Organism: Bacteroidota bacterium; assembly: GCA_016868575.1. Classification (GTDB taxonomy): domain Bacteria; phylum Bacteroidota; class Bacteroidia; order Bacteroidales; family FEN-979; genus VGGL01. Next base: position 5,017 of record VGGL01000008.1, on the reverse strand, counting down.
AACAGGTTAAAGAAAATTGCCGCTGATATAAACGGGGAATCCACCCTGATCACGTTCAACCCCCACCCCAGGAAAGTGCTTTATCCCGATACGGTAGGGAAAGATCTTTTACTCATCAACAGCCAGCGGGAAAAAATTGAAATGCTCGAAAAGACCGGCCTTGACAACCTCCTTATCATCGAGTTTACACTGGCTTTTTCGAAAACTTCCAGTCTCGATTTTATCCGTGAAATGCTGCTTGAAAAACTTCACGCCAAATGCATCATCGTTGGTTTCAACCACCATTTCGGACACAACAGGGAAGGTGATTTTGAGGAGCTTCGCAGGTTATCCGCCAAAGATAACTTCATGGTTGAGGAGATCCCTGAGCAGGATATCCGGAATGAGTCGGTGAGCTCCACCAAGATTCGCCGGGCGCTGCTGGAAGGAAATATCCAGAAAGCCAATGCCTACCTTGATACCCAATACACCATCATGGGACCGGTTACCAATAGCCATGATATCCTCGAGAAGATCGGCTTTCCAAGCTACCTGATGACCATCGAGGAAGAATGTAAACTGATCCCTCCCAACGGCCTGTATGCCATCTCGTTCCATTCCGGCGATTTTACTTCCAGAGGGATGTGCTTCATCCGGAAAAACCCACACGATACGTTACAAACAGTCGTTGATTTTTACCTGTTCGAAGACCTTGCAGGCCGAACCATTCAAGATGGCAAACTACTGTTCCATAAAAGGATCCGCGATGAAAAGCCCTTGCATGATCCCATCGAACTGCAGAACCAGTTAAGGATCGACAAATCAGTCATAGAAGAACTTATCTACTAAAACAGTATTCCATGGCTGACCAGCATCCACCCATCACTGTCACCTTCCTGGGAACAGGAACATCTATTGGCGTCCCGGTCATTACCTGTACCTGTTCTGTATGCTGTTCATCTGACCCTCATGATAAGCGGTTTCGGTCATCGGTAATGATTGAAACAGCCGGCCACACCTACGTTATCGACTGCGGACCCGATTTCCGCATCCAGATGTTGCGGGAAAAGGTCACGAACCTCAATGCCGTCATCTTCACCCATGAACACCGTGACCATATCGCCGGACTGGATGATGTAAGGGCATTTAACTATGTGCTGAACAAAAAGATCGATATTTATGGTACCAAGCGGATGCTCAGCGCCATCCAGACGGAATTCCCGTACATCTTTGCAGAATCATCCAGGTACCTGGGTGCGCCCAAACTGAACATCCACCATATCACCGAGAAACCATTCCAGATCAACGGGATCACCTTTACCCCCATTCAGGCGATGCATGAGCATTTGCCGATCCACGGATACCGGATCGGAGACTTTTCCTATGTCACCGATGCCAATTTCATCGAGGAGGCTGAGATAGAAAAAATGCGGGGATCAAAAGTGGTTGTTTTGAACGCCCTTCGCAAATCCCGCCACCCATCTCATTTTTGCATCGATGAAGCCGTGGAGGTACTTGTAAAGCTGGCACCTGAGCAGGCTTATCTCACGCACATGAGTCATTTTATTGGCCTTCACGAAGAGGTCAATGTCTCCCTTCCCCCTTTCATCAAACTGGCATATGACGGATTAAAAATCACCATCTGACAACCATGGACATTGATATCCTGACCATATTTCCAGAGATGTTTGCCGGTCCGTTTGATCACTCGATCATCCGGAGAGCCAGGGAAAAAGGGCTGGTGAACATTGGTCTCCATAACATCCGCGATCATGCCACAGGTAAGCACAAGAAGGTAGATGATTACGCTTACAGCGGTGGTGCCGGAATGGTGATGATGGTGGAGCCCATTGCCAGAAGTATCAGGCACCTGCTTGGTATCAAAACCTATGATGAGATCATCATGCTGAGCCCTGATGGAGAGCCTTTGACGCAGCAATTAGCCAATTTTCTCTCGACCCGAAGCGGCATGCTCCTTCTTTGCGGCCATTACAAGGGGGTGGATGAACGTGTCAGGGAGCGCTTTGTCACCCGGGAGATTTCCATTGGTGATTATGTCATCTCCGGCGGAGAACTGGCCGCGATGGTGCTCACAGATGTCGTGGTCAGGCTGCTTCCCGGAGCCCTCAACGATGAGACCTCCGCCCTGTCTGATTCTTTTCAGGATGGGCTTATCTCGCCGCCTGTCTATACCCGGCCTGCTGAATTTGAGGGGATGAAAGTCCCCGATATCCTGTTGTCAGGCAACGAGAAAGAGATCCGAAAATGGCAGCTGGAGCAGGCGCTGGAACGGACACGTAAACGAAGGCCGGGGCTTCTTCCGGAAGACCAATAAAGGAGCCCTCACCCAGAAGGTGAAGATAATATTTCTACAGAAATCTTTTTCGGATTAATAAAATCCGTATTTTTGCAAACCTTTTTAAGATAAATACGCTACGCCATGAAGGATATTGAAAAGATCAAGTTTGTTGAGAACATGTTGGCTCCTGAGAATGAGCTCCCTTCTTTCAAAGCCGGAGATACCATTACGGTTCATTATAAGATCAAGGAAGGAAACAAGGAACGTATCCAGAATTTCCAGGGTGTTGTGATCCAACGCCGGGGACATGGCGTGACCGAAACCTTCACAGTGAGAAAAATCTCCGGAAACGTAGGTGTTGAGCGTATTTTCCCCGTAACCTCACCCAACATTAACAAGATTGATGTGAACAAGCGTGGGGTTGTGCGCCGTGCCAGGATATTCTACCTCCGAGGACTCACAGGCAAGAAAGCACGCATCAAGGAAGAACGCGTGTAGTTTCCTTCACGCAGATTTTCTGAGTTTCAATGCTGCTCCGAATGGAGCTTCTCCATTAATTTCCGATTACCAGAAATGTTCCGGCTGCCGGTTTTAGTACTGACAAGGCTTTGGAATAGTTCAGGATATTTCGGATTACCGATTCACGGGGCGATGAGACATGAAACCTGGATAAGATCTCTTTCGGTCGCTGTTCTTTGTTAGTGTCCGATAATGATGGTTCAGGGGTAAAAGAATCCTCCATAGGCATTTTTACAGGTTACTATTTATAACCTAACGGAGGATTATTTTGGAAATTATGGGAACTGAAAAAAATTATGCCGAGAGGATGATTTCCTTTTGTTTAATGAGTTTCCGGAGGTTTATCAAGGCATAGCGCATCCTACCCAGGGCAGTGTTGATGCTCACGTTGGTCTGCTCGGCGATCTCCTTGAAGCTCAGGTCACCGTAATGCCGCATCAGCAGCACTTCCTTTTGTTCATCGGGCAGGTAGTCGATCAGCTTCTTCACATCGTCGTAGATCTGTTCCAGTACCAACTTCTCTTCCACGGATTCCACTGTGATCTTAAGGTTGTTGAGCACATCGTATTTCTCGCTGTTGGGAACGGTCGGGAGTCGTTTAGCCTTTCTGAAATGGTCAATGGTCAGGTTATGCGCGATGCGCATCACCCACTGGATGAATTTCCCTTCTTCTTTATAGCATCCCGACCGGATGGTATTGATCACCTTGATAAACGTATCCTGGAAGATATCTTCAGCCAGGTCTTTGTCTTTCACCAGCATCAACACATAGGTGAAGACGCGGCTCTTGTGCCTGCGGATGAGGATTTCAAGACTTGGCTCGTGCCCGGAATGATACCTGCTGATCAGATCCTGATCACTGACATAGTTGGCTTTCATAGGCCCTCCTTTTGTTTTTAAAAGAGGTAGAAGTTTATTCTATAAGCCGTCTCCTATATTATGCCGCCAGGTGGCGAGCAGGTTAAACATGGATTAATTCAGTGCAAATATAAAGATATTTTTAGAAAATGCAAGATTGAGTATTTTTTTGGGGTTATTATGAATTTTTAACAGTCTGTGACTCTGTCGTTAAACAGCCCTCCACACCCGCCTCTCGTTCCGCTGCACCATCTCTTCCAGCAGCCGTACCGGGTCTTTGAAGCGGTTGGTCAACATCATGGAAGCAATGACGAAGGGCTTGAAGCCGGCTTCCTTGTAAGTGGCGATGCGGTATTTCTCGAACACTTCTTTCGACACTTCTCCCTGTTTGCATGACACACCGGAGATGTCGGCAGGTAGGCAATGCATATAAAGGGCGTTGCCATTGCGGGTGAGCTTCATTTTTTGTTCGTCGCACTCCCAGCCGGTAAAACGGGCATTGTTGGCCAGACATTCTTTCTCAAGTTCTTTCAGGCCTTCTTTGTCACTGTTTTGCAGTAAAGATGTCCTTTTTTCCATCACATGATACGGCGCCCAGCTCTTTGGATAGACGATGTCGGCATCCCGGAAAGCCTCTTCCATGGAGTGCGACACCTCGAATGATCCACGGCTGTTATCGGCTTGTTTGCGGGATAGATCAACCACATCAGGGATAAGATCATATCCTTCGGGATAGGCAAGGGAGACCAGCATACCCAGGCGGGTCATCAAACCGATGATCCCCTGTGGCACCGAGAGGGGTTTTCCATAACTTGGTGAATAGGCCCAGGTCATGGCGATCTTTTTCCCTTTGAGGTTGTCAAGAGAGCCGAACACCTGTCGCAGGTGCAAGAGGTCGGCCATCGACTGTGTTGGATGATCCACATCGCACTGTAGATTTACGATACCAGGCCTTTGGTGTAGTACTCCCTGCCGGTGGCCGTCATCCAGCGCTTCAGCAACCTCGAGCATGTACGTATGGCCGGCACCGAGGTACATATCATCACGGATGCCAATGATCTCGGTGAGAAAAGAGATCATGTTGGCGGTCTCCCGCACAGTCTCTCCATGGGCGATCTGTGATTTCTCTTCATCCATATCCATCACCGTAAGTCCCAGCAGGTTGGCGGCAAAGGCAAAGGAGAAGCGGGTCCGGGTTGATTTGTCCCGAAACTGGCTCACCGCCAGCGCCGACTCAAAACAGCGCGTAGCGATATTGGATTCATATAGCTGCTTCAACGCAGCCGCAACATCCAGCACCAATTCCAACTCATCCCTGGTCTTATCCCAGGTGAGCAGAAAGTCTTTCTGAAAAAGAGAAGA
>VGGL01000007.1 GCA_016868575.1 Bacteroidota bacterium | reverse complement strand
CTTGCATTTGTAATTACCGATTACAACCCCAAAGCCATTGTTCCTATGGCAGTATTTCTCGATCCTGAAAATATTTTCGTAAAGGGCTTCATACCCTTGCTTTGTGGTACAGAAATTTTCTCGCCAGCCCCTTTACCAATTAAAACGGTTCGCCCCTCGCCGGTCGATTCAAGTTTTTCCCTGTTCATCTACCAGTATTCCTGTCCATTCATATCAAACCTGATGATGTCTTCATCAGGGTTTTTTTCAACCTGAACTTTCGTATCACCATCAGAATCTTTCAATTCAAATGATGAAATTGCAGCATCAGTATAGAATGCATAAGGAACACTTAATAATTCGGATGTACCCATATCAACAAACGAAGAACCACCCATTATGTCAACCTCTGTTTTTAAATAAAATGGTGATGCAGACCAATCAATCATAGCGAAACTCCCAATTGCAGGTGTTCCCCTTCCTATCTCAAGATTTGCTAATCCAAAAGCATTGGCTAAAACAACATGTATTTCGGTATAAACTACGAGACCAGGTATTGGTCCACGAATAATTGACATCCGGAATGAGACATTCTGGCTTGTCAGTAAGTTACCAGCATTATCCCTTACAAGGGATTGGTATTTGAAAGCCTGTGGCCCCTGTGCAATAGTAAAAATGGCCAACAAAACACCTACTAAAAGAAAAATAACCTTTTTCATACTATTTATTTTTAAAGTGATCTTGAATTTTCAGGAGACGGATATACAATTTCAAGCCTTAAAAATATATTGAAAACTCTATTTCGCTCAGAGTATTTATGCCTAAAAAATCATGTGTTTGTGCCTTAATAAAAATACCCAGATGAAGGCATAATTACAATTTCTGTTGCAAGAATTACTTCGGATTGCCAGGGATGAAATGATTATCCATCACCATCCTGACCATCCCCGCACTGTTATGGGTGCCGAACTTGCTAAGGTGGTTTGCCCGGTAGCCGTCAACAGTTCGTTTTCTGATGGAGAGCTGCTCACCGATCTCTTTGCTGGAGTGTCCCTGGCAGATCAGGCACAGCACCTCCATCTCCCTTTTTGTCAGGCCGAGACCGGCTGGGGGATGGATGGCATGGTTATGATTTTCAGTTTTTAGCTTCTGATCCGGCAGCCTGGCGGAGACATAGAGCCTGCCGGCAGCAACATCTTTTACAGCAGCGACAAAATCATCTGCTTTTGCCGACCAGTCAATAAATCCGCGTATCCCGGTGGCGATGAATTGCTCGATCACAAACTGCGGACAGGGTATGACAAAACAAAGTACTTTGCTGTGCCCATGCTTTTCAAGAAATGAACCGAACTCCTTAAACCCGGGATGGAAATGGATCCAGTGCATCAAGGTGATCACGATCGTGCCATCAAGTTTTGGTGCTTCGCGCTGCAGGGAGTCCCAGCCCAGGATCTCCGGATACATGGTAATCTCAGGATAATTGCTGAGCCAGGCTTTGATCCCCTGATAGAAACAATCGGATTCCTCCAGGATCATAATCTGGTAATTCTTATCTTGGCTTACCATGTAGGCGGGTTTTCGTTTCTGTTATTAGAGAATTGTCAGGGTGATTTATTAAATATGCCCCCAAAGATACATAAGAAATAGCAACTTGTCAATTGCGGATTTCCGTTTTTTTTATTCCGGATTTCCGGAATGTTTCCTGATTCCTGTTTTATTATTTTACTGAAAGTAAAGTATTTATGAAAACAGACTGGTTGCCAAATAAAAATCAAGAGATTTTGAAAAACTGCGGGAAAAGGTTCTTCGGGCACTTTTTTTTGCCACCAAAGCACGGAAACACGAAAAATCACCAAATTGTTTGTGAAATTTTGTGTATTGGTGACTTAGTGGCAATTAAGTCGGTTTCTTTAACCACAAAGTTCTCCAAGTCCTGCGCAAAGGGCGCTAAAGGGGGAGCTGATGATATCCTCAAGTTTGATACCTTTGGAAGCATAATGATAATTAAAACATCATGAAGAAGCTCGTTTACATCACCGGCGCCAGCAGTGGCTTTGGGAAGGCCATTGCCGAAAAGTTCGCTGCGGAAGGATTTGATATCATCATCACCGGTAGACGAAAGGATCTGCTGGAAAAGCTGGCGGAAAAGCTTCGGAAGAGAAGCAAAACAGAGGTATTGGTGCAGGGGTATGATGTCAGAAGACTGAATGAGGTTGAAAAAGCGGTAAGCGAATTGAAGGGGAAGTGGAGGAAGATCGACGTGCTGGTCAATAACGCCGGACTGGCAGTGGGGTTGAATCCGATCCATGAAGGGGTGGTGGATGACTGGGAACGGATGATCGATACCAATGTTAAGGGTTTGTTATATGTTTCCAGGAATATTGTTCCGTTGATGGTAACACGGAAAAAGGGGCATGTGATCAATATCGGATCGGTAGCGGGGAAGGAGGCCTACCCGAATGGAGCGGTTTATTGTGGTTCAAAGTTCGCGGTGGATGCCATCTCAAAGGGGATGCGGATTGATCTGGTTGCGCATGGGATCAAGGTGACGCAGGTCTGTCCGGGGGCAGCGGTTACCGAGTTTTCTCTGGTGCGGTTCAAGGGGGATCGGGAGCGGGCGGAAAAGGTCTATACGGGTTTTGCGCCGCTCCGGGCGGAAGATGTGGCGGAGGTTGTGTATTTTGCTGCTTCCCTGCCTGGTCATGTGAATATCAATGACCTGGTGCTGATGCCAACGGCTCAGGCCAGCGCAACGGTGATTCATCGGAAATAACCGCGGACACGCGGAGGCGCAGGGAACATTCTTTTGAAAAATGTATTACCTTTGTTCGTTATACGAAAAAGAAAAGAAAAAACTGCATGGAAGTTACGAGGATTTTTGACCTTCTTCCCCATTACGCCGAGAAATTCAAACCCAAGGACGACGTTATTGCCTCGAAGGAAGTGGGGAAGTGGAAGAAATACAGCATCAAAGATTATATCCGCATCGTTGATGAGATCAGTTACGGGTTCCTCTCGCTGGGGGTAGAGCCTGGTGACCGGATCGCGCAGATCAGCGCCAACCGCGCCGAATGGAACTTCATCGACATGGCCATCCTGCAGATCGGCGCCATTCATGTACCGATCTATCCGACCATCAGTGAGTCGGATTACAAGTATATCCTGAATCATGCAGGGGTGAAATATGTCTTTGTTTCCGGCTGGGACCTGCTCCGCAAAATCGACCACATTCTACCGGAAGTGCCCAGCCTCAAAGACGTTTACACATATTCTGATACCGAAGGAAAAAAGCACCTGAGTGAGCTCATTGAGTTGGGAAAAAGGAACCCACAGGCGGAGAAACTGGAAGTCATCAAAAACACCATCACTCCTGATACCATAGCCACGATCATCTATACTTCCGGAACTACCGGACAACCCAAAGGAGTCATGTTGTCGCACCACAACCTGGTGAGCAACTTCATCGCCTCCTCAGATATTGTGCCGATCGGCGAGGAGGGACGTGCCATCAGTTACCTCCCCCTGTGTCATGTGTATGAGCGGATGCTCAACTACATGTACCAGTATCTAGGCATATCTGTATATTATGCGGAGAACCTTGGCACCATTGCAGAGAATATCAAGGAGACGAGTGCCGATATGCTCACAACTGTCCCCCGGCTGCTGGAAAAGATCTACGACAAGATCATCTCCAAAGGATTGAAGCTGAATGGGATCAAGCGATTTATCTTTTTCTGGGCCGTCAACCTTGGTCTGAAGTATAAATTCAATGATAATAGCTGGTGGTACTTGCTGAGACTGAAGCTTGCAGATAAGTTGGTCTTCAGCAAATGGCGGGAAGCCCTGGGTGGACGGTTGAGGCTTATCGTCTCAGGTGGTGCAGCCTTGCAGCCAAGGTTGTCGACCATTTTCTGGGCTGCCGGCATCCAGGTGATGGAAGGGTACGGTTTGACGGAGACTTCCCCGGTGATCGCTGTGAGCAACTTCAAGAAAAACGGGATCAAGTTCGGTACCGTGGGCCCTCCGCTTCGTGGGGTTGAAGTGAAGATCGCGGAAGATGGAGAGATCTTATCCCGTGGCCCAAACACCATGATTGGCTATTATAAAGATGAGGAAATGACCCGGGAAGTCATCGATGCGGAAGGCTGGTGCCATACCGGTGACATTGGGGTGATTGAACCGGAAGGCCAGTTGCGTATCACCGGGCGAAAGAAAGAGATCTTTAAAACTTCTTTCGGGAAATACATCAGCCCTCAACTCATCGAAAATAAATTCAAAGAATCTTCATATATCGAGAATATCATCGTCGTTGGCGAGAACCAAAAATTCGCTGCCGCCCTCATTGTACCTGACTTTGTCATGCTCAAAGCCCATTGCGAGGAAAAAGGGATCGAATTCAAATCGCCGGTGGAGGTGATCCAGGATAAGCGGATTCGAAAAGTCTACCAAAAAGAGGTGGATTCATACAATGCGTTTTTTGGTGAAACAGAAAAGATCAAGCGCTTTGAGCTCATGTCCGCCGAATGGGGCGTTGAAACCGGCGAGTTGACCCCGACCCTCAAGCTAAAGCGCAACTTCATCTGTGAGAAATACAAGGGAATCATTGACAAACTCTTCGATCTCGCATAGTCATTTTCGTGGAAAACGGGTTCTGATCATAGGCGGTGCATCCGGAATAGGTGCTGCGCTCGGTGAAATACTCTGCCGGCAGGAGGCAACTGTTGCTTTGGCCGACATCCACCGAGAAAACCTCGAAGCTACTGCAGCAAAGATCCATTCACAGGGTGCGAGGGTACAGACATATCATCTGGATATCGCCGATCCTGAAGCCTTTGAGCAGGTAATACATCATTTCGCTACTGAAAATGGCGGTATTGATTATCTTTTCAACATGGCCGGAATCGCTGTTAGCGGCACGGCTGCTGCCTATCCTTCCGATGTTTGGGAAACGGTTATACGCACCAACCTGCTCGGGGCGATCCCATACACGATAAGCAAAGCGGGCATCTTTGGATTGCTGACCGGCTGTTTCCCTCTCTGATGGGTTGGGTAGGCAGGAAAAGCTTTGATAGAATGATCAATGCAAGATATGGAAAAGCAATTCCCGGGAAAGATCCCCTTCACTAGCTGATCCGGCATCAATCCCCTTGATCTTTCCGTCGTATTTCCGGAGCAATGAGATGATCTGAACCAGCTTGGCGGATGAGTAATTCCTTGCCGCCATTTTATAGTCATTCAGAAAATAGGGATTCACAGATAACGCTGCCGCCACTTCCCGGGTGTTGTTCTTATCGGCAAGCTGATGGAATATCAGAATCTTGCAAAAATAAGCGTAGAGAATAGCGATTGTTTTGATTAACGGGTTGTTTTTTGGATTATCAGCAAAGTAGTTGATGATCTGGTTGGCTTTGTAGATGTCTTTCCTGCCAATGGCTTTTTGCAACTCAAAGATGTTGAAATCTTTGCTGATGCCGATGTAGGTCTCGATATCGTTTTCGTTGATCTCCGCCGGCGCCGGGATGTTGATGATCATCTTGCCGATCTCATTGACGATCTTGGCAAGTTCGTTACCCAGGTATTCAAACAATAGTTGCGATGCTTTCGGCGTGATGGTATAGCCTCTTTCCCGAAGGTACTGGTTGATCCATCCGGGAACATCTTCATCCCTGATTCTGGACGATTCATAGAACACCGAGTTTTTTTGAAGTGATTTGAAAAAGCCGGTCCGTTTGTCGATCTTCTTGTATTTATAGCAGAGGACGAGAATGGTCGTTGTAAGCGGTTTCTCAATGTATGGCTGAAGCGCATCGATCTTATCCAGTTGCTGGGCTTCCTTGACGATGATGACTTTGAAGTTCGACATCATCGGATACTGCCTGGCCAGGTTGATCAGGTTCACAGCAGTGGTGTCTTTACCGTACACCACCAAATGATTGAATTCTTTTTCCGTTTCCGTGAGGATGTTCTCCTCCATGAAATCAGAAAGATAATCGATATAAAATGGTTCTTCTCCCTGGAAGAAATAAACCGGGTGGTATATCTTTTTATTCAGATCGGAGATGATCTGGGTGATTTGTTTGATCTCGGGCACAGGAGGGGAGCTATCAGGATTCGTCGAATCTGAGGTGTTTAACGGTCAGGCCGTTATTGATCAATTGTTTTAGGGAGTCGATACCGATCTGGAGGTGGTTTTCGACAAATTTTTCAGTCACGATCTTATCCATCCGTGCTGTTTTAATTCCTTCGGATATCATGGGTTGATCGGAGACGAGGAGGAGGGCGCCGGTGGGTATTTCGTTGTGGAATCCGACAATAAAAAGGGTAGCTGTTTCCAGGTCGATGGCCATGGCGCGGGTTGTCCGGAGGTGTTCCTTGAATTTCTCATCATGTTCCCAAACCCTTCGGTTGGTGGTGAAGACCGTACCTGTCCAGTAGTCCATGTGATGATCTCGAATGGTTGTTGATATGGCCTTTTGCAGGCTGAATGCCGGCAGCGCCGGAACCTCTTTGGGGAAATAGTCATTGGATGTTCCTTCTCCCCGGATGGCGGCGATAGGCAGGATCAGGTGCCCCAACTGGTTCTTCTTCTTCAGTCCACCGCATTTGCCAAGAAAAAGGCAGGCTTTGGGCCGGATGGCCGAGAGGAGATCCATGATTGTGGCCGCATTGGCGCTTCCCATTCCAAAGTTGATCAGGGTGATGTTTTCGGCGGTCGCACTCGGCATTGCCCGGTCGGCCCCCATGATGGGTACCTGGAATTGTGCGCAGAACAACTCCAGGTATTTACCGAAGTTGGTCAGCAGAATATATTGCCCGAAGTCCTTGATCTCCGTTCCGGTATATCGCGGAAGCCAGTCTTTGACGATCTCATGTTTTTCCATGATGCGAATTGCATTAACAAGATGACAAAATTAGCTATTTTTAGCGATTCTTTCGATGAAGATGTTTCCTGATCTCAACCTCCCGGCATATCCGTTGCGGATTCAAAGACAAGGTGAAGCGTTTGATGTTTTTGATCCGGCACGTAAGAAGTTCGTCTCCCTAACCCCGGAAGAATGGGTTCGTCAGCATGTTCTGATGTACTTGAACCGTGACCGGGGATGTCCGCTTACGTTGATGAGCATTGAAGGGCAGATCGTGGTGAATGGTCAGCCCAAACGGTATGATATGGCCGTATTCCGGAACAATGGATCACCCTTGCTGGTCGTAGAGTGCAAGGCGCCAGAGGTGGAGATCACACAGAACGTTTTCGACCAGATAGCCGTTTACAACATGCAGCTGGGCGCTTCTTTCCTGCTTGTAAGCAATGGATTGACGCACCATTGCTGCCGGATGGATCATGCGGCCAGGGCTTTCCGTTTCTTGGATGCCGTTCCATCGTATGAAGAGATGATTCAATCGCAAAATGAATGACACAGCGTTTGATCAAGCGATTTCCACTAAATTTGTCCCATAATAAATCATCGTGAATCCAAAGCTCCATACCCTTTTCGAATGTTGGGATCCGCTGGCAGAGAAATCCGGCGGAGACCAGTATGACCTGGGCTTGCTGATATCTCCGGCCGGCGTGACTTTCACTTACCTGGATGTGGAAAAGAATGCCTTCCTGTCCTGCTGTAGCATTGAATTTACCGGTAAAAACGTGCAGGAACTGACCAACCTGTCACCGTATTTTGGCGCAACCATTCAACCGGAACTCCTGAATAAAGTATTGGAGATCTATCCGATGCTGAGAAATCCCTTTCACCAGGTCAGGATCCTAGTTGAAACGCCAAAGCAAACACTGATGCCGGAAGGATTGTTTATTCCGGAAGAAAAAGAGCAGTACCTTCATTTTACCCAGCACCTTGGAAAAAAAGAGGTGGTTTTGACAGATAAACTCAGGAATGCAGCAGCATACAACATCTACGCGATTTCGCCGGAGTTACAAGACTGGATTCTGGTAAACTTTCCATCTGCCGCGGTTTTTCATTCAACAACCGCCTGGATTCAAGGGATCATGCTAAATTGCAAAAGCCGGACGCAACCCAATCAACTGTATCTGAATTTCCGTCGGGGCGCTTTTGATCTCCTTTCCATCAACGGAGGGAAGCTTATGTTCGGTAATGCTTTTCCTTTCCGTGCCAGGGAAGATGTGGTCTATTATGTGATGTTTGTGATCGAACAATTGGGTTTGTCGCCGGGTGAGACGGTACCGGTGCTATGCGGGGAGATTGGTGATCACAACGATATCCAGGATTTGATCTCCCGTTATGTGTTTAAGGTGACCTACCTCGAAAGAAGCGGGTTATTCCAATATAGTCATGCACTGGATGAGATCCAACCACATCGGTTTTTTACCTTGTTCAACTTACCACTGTGCGGATAATCGCTGGAAAATACCGAGGTAAAGTGCTGCGGCCACCCAAGAACCTGCCGGTGAGGCCAACCACCGATCTGGCCAAGGAGAGCCTGTTCAACATTCTCAATAACCGCATTGATTTTGAAGGGTTACAGGTCATCGACCTGTTCTCCGGCACGGGAAATATAACCCTGGAGTTTGCCAGTCGCGGCGCCGGTTCTGTCATCGCTGTTGACATCCACAACGGGTGTATTCGTTATCTGATGAAAATGGCGCTGGAGTTAGGCTTTCAGTGCATCCAACCCGTTCGGGCAGATGTTTTCCGTTTCCTGGAACGCCAAGCAGTGAAAACCGACCTGATCTTTGCCGATCCGCCGTATGATCTTCCTGAAATTGAAAAGATACCTGTGCTTGTTTTCCGTCGACAGTTGATAAACCCTGACGGATGGCTGATTATTGAGCATCCCGGCACGATCGATTTTTCAGAACATGCGAGGTTCCTCGAGACTAGAAAATACGGGAATGTGCACTTTAGCTTTTTCCGTAACGCGTGACATGTGACAAGCGAGCTATCCAAACAAATCAATAAATCAATATATCAGAAAATGACGGGTAAAAGCAAGGAGGGAGCGGTGGTGGAGGTGAGGAATCTCATGAAACGTTTTGGTGAAATAACTGCCGTCGATGACCTTTCATTTACTGTTGAGAAGGGTAAAGTGCTTGGGTTCCTGGGCCCGAATGGTGCGGGGAAAAGCACAACCATCAACATGCTGTGCGGGTTGCTGAAACCCGACAGGGGAGAAGTGCTCTTCAATGGAAGCCGTGAAAAAAGCCTGAAGGACAGGCTGGGTCTGTGTCCGCAGGAAATAGTCATCTGGCCGAAACTCACCTGCTTCGAACAGCTGGTTTTTTCCGGGGAGATGTACAACATGAAATCCCGGGAAGCAAGGAAGAGTGCCGAACAACTGCTTTCCGACCTGGATCTCCGGCAGAAAAGAAACAAACGTGCATCCACATTATCCGGGGGGATGCAACGGAGATTGAACATTGCCCTGGCACTGGTACATGACCCTGAAATCATTGTGCTGGATGAGCCTGAAGCGGGTCTTGATCCCCAAAGCCGGGTGATGGTGCGCGATTTTATCAAAAACATCAGCAGCAAAAAGACCATCATCTTTACTACCCATAATATGGATGAGGCTGACCGGGTATCCGACAAGGTGGTGATCATCGACCGGGGAAAAGCGTTACGCAACGGAACACCCCAAGGATTGAAGAACTCCATCGGCAGCGGCGACGTGCTGGAAATCGGCATCAGAAAAAGGGAACATTACAACCAGGAAGGCATCCTGCAACAAGTCGGTAATCTGGGAATCTCCATCAGGATAGAAGAAGAAACGCTCAACCTGAAAGCCCTGGACATCATCCGGAGGATCCCGGAAATATCTGGGATCATCAGCGAGTCAGGTGCCGAGATCACCGGTATGCAGCTGAGGGAAAATACCCTGGAGGATGTGTTCATTCACCTAACCGGAAGAACCCTGCGTCAATGAGATCTATTTAATAATCCATAATTCCAGGTATGAGGATAAAAGGAATTGTACAAAAAAGCCTGAGGGAACAGTATCGAAGTTTCTGGATCCTTTTATTGACGCTGGTCTCAGCGCCTTTCTTCGTGCTTATCTACCAATTGATCACCCAGGGATATACCCCTTCCTATAAAATCGTGATCGTAAATGAAGATCAAAGCATCACCGATAGCGGGAAAACCATCAATTACGGTGAGTTACTGACCAAGGAGATAATCTCCATGAAAGATACCCTGCAGCAAATCAACTTCGTCTTTTCTTTTTCCGGTGACAGGGCGCAGGCCACGCAATGGCTTCGGGAACGGAAAGTCAACCTGGTGGTATTTCTGCCGGATCATTTCTCGGCGGGTGTCGACTCCCTTGCCAGAGGAATGCCGGGAAAGATCCGGTATGGATTTTCCGGTGATCTGACCGATTTCAGGTATCTATTGTCCGCCATATGGACAGATGAGCTAATGAAACAATATCTTTATCCAGCCATTGGACAGGAGCCTCCGTTTGAGTTTCGGGAAATACCCATTGGTTCTTCCGGGCAGAGATCAGATTTTGACATTGCAGTTCCCGGGCTGATGATCTTCTCGATTGTGATGCTTATGTTTCCGGCTTCCATCGCCATGGTGAACGAGGTGGAGAAAAAGACCATCTTGAGGCTGAAGCTCTCGAAACTCACCACGGGTGAATTTCTTGGTGGGATCAGTATGGTTCAGGTGATGGTAGGTATTATCTCGGTTGCAATGACCCTGGGGGTGGCAATGGCATTGGGATTTCACACCCAGGGGGCATGGGGGGCGGTGTTTCTTGTGGCTGTGCTGACAAGCATTTCCATCATCTCATTCAGCCTGATCCTGGCCGCCATCTGCAAATCGGTGGCAGAAATACTCATCATCGGGAATTTCCCGTTGTTTTTGTTCATGTTCTTCACCGGATCGATGTTTCCCCTGCAGATCAGTCCCCTGTTTTCCATGGCAGGCTACGGGATCGGGATCAACGGCATCATGTCAGCAACCCATTCTGTTAGCGCACTGAATAAGATACTGATCATGGACATGGGGATCGGGGATATCTGGCCTGAGCTTCTTTGCCTGTGCATGCTAACGGTTCTCTACACCCTCATCGGCTGGTGGGCATACCGAAAGAGACATATGAAAGTTCAATAAGGCGTTACCTTCCACAGACCACAAACAATGAACAATGAACAATTAACAATGAACAATACTGATCGTTGTTCATTGATAACTGTTAATTGTTAATTGATCAATACTCGTCTTCGTGGAAAAAGAAGTCCTCTTTGGTAGGATAGTCGGGCCAGATGTCTTCGATGCGTTCATATACATCGCCTTCATCTTCAATCTCCCGCAGGTTTTCAATGACTTCCTGGGGCAAGCCTGTTCGGATCGCATAATCGATCAGCTCCTCCTTGGTAGCAGGCCAGGGAGCGTCTTCCAATTTTGATGCAAGTTCCAGCGTCCAGTACATAGGTGTTGCCTCGTTGTAATTTTTTGCAAAAGTATATTTTTTTACAAAAAAGTCAAGTCCCTGAAAAAACTTGAAAATGGAAAAATTTTAGTGTGTTTCTTTCCAGATGACTTCTCCGGCCTGGTTATCTTTTCCCAGCTTCCTGGCAAGTACGAAAAGATAATCGGCCAACCTGTTGAGGTAGCGAAGATGGATATCATCAACCTTTGATTCCCTGGCCAGGGTGAGGGTTCGGCGTTCTGCCCTGCGGCAGACGGTACGGGCAACATGACAGAGCGATACCTGCGGGTGTCCGCCCGGGAGGATAAAGGAAGTCAATTCGGGAAGCCCGGCTTCCATCCGGTCGATCTCGGTTTCGAGATGCCTCACCTGTTCTTCTGTCAGTTCCGGCATTCTCCGGCTAACTCCTTCCGGCGGTGTGGCAAGGGCGGCTTCAAGGACGAACAAGCATCGCTGAATCTCCAGCAACATGTCTTTGAGATGATCGTCTTTCACCTCATCCCGCAGCAATCCCAGAAAGGAATTCAATTCATCCACTGACCCATACGCTTCCACCTGCACATGATCTTTAGGCACACGTGCTCCACCAATCAGGGAAGTCTCTCCCTTGTCGCCGGTCTTGGTGTATATTTTGAATTTCTTGTTCATTAATCAGAGTCAGTTGTCAGAGTCAGAGTCAGTTGTCAGAGTCAGAGTCAGTTGTCAGAGTCAGAGTCAGTTGTCAGAAAATTTCGCTACTTCGTTACATCGTTACATCGCTACATCGTTACATCGCTACATCGTTACATCGCTACATCGTCATATCACTGGCCCTGCTTTCACCAGCTTTTTCCCTTCTTCATTATCTGTAAAGCTGACAAAATTATCGATAAACTTCTGTGCCAGGGCTTTGGCGGCTTTATCATATTCGTTGGTGTCGGGCCAAATATTGCGCTGGTTCAGCATGCGATCTTCGATTCCAGGGATGTGCTTCGGAATCGACAGGTTGAAAACAGGTGTTTGTTCGTATTCAACGTGATCAAGTGAGCCGTCAAGAATGGCATCGATGATGCGGCGGGTTACGGGAATATCGATCCGTTTGCCAACGCCGTAAGGGCCACCAATCCAGCCGGTGTTGACCAGGTAAGCGACCGATCCGTGCTGCTCCATCTTCTTGATGAGCTGATTGGCGTAAACCGTGGGATGGAGGAGCAAGAATGCAGCGCCGAAGCAGGAAGAAAAGGTAGGGGAGGGCTCAATGATCCCACGCTCGGTACCGGCCAGTTTGGCGGTATAACCGCTCAGGAACTGGTACATGGTCTGTTCCCGGGTAAGCCTGGCAACGGGGGGGAGGATGCCAAACGCGTCGGCAGTTAAAAATATGACTTTCTTCGGATGACCACCCTTTGAGACCGGTTTCACTATATTTTGGATGTGACAGATCGGGTAAGATGCACGTGTATTTTCTGTTTTTGAACCATCATTATAGTCAATCTCGCCTGTTTTAGGATCATAGCCTATGTTTTCCAGGATGGTATCCCGCCGGATGGCGTTGTAGATATCGGGTTCTTTTTCCCTGCTCAGGTTGATCATCTTGGCATAGCATCCCCCTTCAATGTTGAACACCCCTTCTTCATCCCATCCGTGTTCATCATCACCGATGAGCAGCCGTTTGGGATCAGCCGAGAGGGTGGTCTTGCCGGTTCCGGACAATCCAAAAAATATCGCTGTCTCCCCTTCTTTGCTCATGTTGGCGGAGCAATGCATGGAGGCCACACCCTTCAAAGGGAGAAAATAATTCATGATCGAGAAGACCCCTTTCTTCATTTCTCCGCCGTACCAGCTTCCACCGATACAGGCCATCTGTTCCTTCAGGTTGAAAGCGATAAAGACCTCGCTGTTCAGGTTGTTTTCTTTCCACTTGGGGAAAGTGACTTTGCAGGCGTTCAGCATTACAAAATCAGGTTCAAAGACTTCCATTTCCTCTTCGGTGGGGCGGATGAGCATGTTTTTCAGAAAATGCGCCTGCCAGGCGACTTCGGTCACGAGCCTGATGCGGAGACGGGTATCTATATTGGTTCCGGCATAGCCATCCAAAATGTATAGATCTTTTTCGGATAACTGTTCGGCTGAGAGATTTAGTAATTCCCTCCATAAAGCTTCTGAAATGGGCTTGTTGTCGGAACTTTTCCGTGTCGGATTTTTCCACCAGATATTGTCCCTTGAAAAATCCTCATCAACAACATATTTATCTTTGGGCGACCGTCCGGTAAAAATCCCGGTATCAACATTAATTGCCCCGGTATTGGTCACGAAACACCTTTCAAACCCGGTAAGGGCTGGATTTGTTTCATGGGCATAGAATTCATCATAGGATAAATTGTGGTACACTTTTCCGGTATTCCGGATACCATATTTACTGAGGTCGATGGTTTTCATGGGTAGTAAGGGTATAATTTGTTTTTGCGAGGGTCAAATTTTACTTAAGTTTTCCCAGGGCTTTTTCAATTCTTTTCACTGCTTCGGTCAGGTTTTCTTTGGATGTGGCATAAGAGAACCGGATGCAATTTGGGTTTCCAAAGGCCGATCCCGGGATGAGGGCGACGAAGGCCTTGTTCAACAGGTACATGGCCAGGTCGTCGCAGGTATTGATGGTGATGTTCCCATCGGTTTTACCAAAATAATAGGTGATGTTGGTGAACAGGTAGAAAGCGCCTTCGGGGTGGTTCACCTTGATACCCGGAACTTTTTGAAGCATGTCGATAAGCAGGTCTCTCCGTTCGCGGAATGCAGCAAGCATCGATCTCATCTCTTCATGTTGGCCGCCTTCAGCGATGGCTTTCAGGGCAGCTCTTTGTGAGATACCGGAGGGGCCTGAAGTGAATTGGCTCTGGAGTTTTTCGCAGGCATGGGCGATGGTTCGGTTGGCTCCGATATATCCGATCCGCCAGCCGGTCATGGCATATCCTTTCGACACGCCATTGGCGATGATCACCCGGTCGCGGATGGCTTCAAACTGGGCGATGGTTTCATGTTTCCCGACAAAGTTGATGTGCTCGTAAATCTCATCTGAAAGGATGTAAACCTGTGGATACCCGGCGAAAACCTCAGCCAGTTCCCGGAGTTCATCTTTGGAATAAACGGTTCCGGTGGGATTACAAGGCGAACTGAAGATAAAGAGTTTCGATTTGGGCGTGATGGCTTGTTTCAGTTGTTCCGGACCGATCTTGAATTCATTCTCAATGGTTGCGTGGATATAAACCGGCTTGGCTTCTGCCAGCTTGATCACCTCCTTGTAGGTTACCCAGTAGGGGGAGGGGATGATCACTTCATCACCCGGGTTCAGCAGGCAGAGGACTACATTGGCGATGGACTGTTTAGCCCCGTTTGAGACCACAATCTGGTCAGGCTTGAATGCCAGGTTGTTGTCTCTGAGGAACTTATCGCAAATAGCCTTCCGCAAATCAAGGTATCCTGCGACCGGCGAATAGAACGTGAAATTCTTGTCAATCCCTTCTTTAGCAGCATCTTTGATGTAGAAAGGGGTGAAAAAATCGGGTTCCCCCAAACTCAGGTTGATCACATCGTGGCCTTCAGCCTGTAATTCCCTGCATTTTTGCGCCATAGCCAGGGTTTCGGATTCCGAGATTTTGTTGATCCTGTCGGAGAGCATAGTGGTTAAAATTAGATCGTTAGGATGATTCTTGAAATTTTTTGCAAACGTACATATTTTTTCCTTCTTCTGCCGGCAAGATCATTTGAATATCTTTGCATGATGTACAATAACAGAAAAAGCCAACCACCATGCAAACCCTGGTACCAATTTTACAAATGACAATCCCTGTCATCGTGCTGTTCATCATGATCTATCTGATGCTCCGAGCCTTTTTAGACCACGAACACAAGAAGATGGCACTGAACATCCGGGCTGAGCAGGACAAGCAACTGAGTCCTGTGAAAATGCAGGCCTACGAACGGCTGGTGCTGTTGCTTGAAAGGATCATGCCGGAAAACCTGATCTTAAGGGTTTCGCAACCAGGCGACACGGTTTTGTCACTCCAATCATCCATGATCAAGGCGATCCGGGAAGAGTATGAGTACAACATGTCGCAACAATTGTATGTTTCTGCTTTGGCCTGGGAGGGGCTCATAAAATCGAGGGATTTCCTGATCACCCTGATCAATACCAGCGCATCTGAGCTATCTCCGGGTGACCCGGCTACCGAGCTGGCAATCAGAATACTGACAAAAATAAACCAGGAGAATATCAATATGGTATCAAATTCTCTGACTACCTTGAAGGAAGAATTTCAAAAGTCATTCTGAAAAATATTTTTCAAAAATGGATATCCCGACTTGTCTTTAACATTTTTATACTACTTTTACAAATGATATAGGTAAATACCAATAGATGTTTAGTAAAGTTTTGTTTTTCAATAATATAACGAAATTTCTCTAAGAAAACACAAATCCTTCAGTAATAACCAAAACCCCTAATCATGAAAAGTTTTTCCTTTCTGAAAGTTGTAGGATGCCTGCTGGTATCCTTTGTACTGATGCTGTCTGTTTCGAATGGACAGAGCATTCCTCAAAAGATGACGTTCCAGGGTAAGTTGCTTGAGAGCGGCTCGCCTGTTACAGGTCTGAGAAATTTTATTTTCGAATTTGTTGGAACGGGATGGAGTGAACCCCATAACAATGTTTCGGTAAATAATGGTGTGTATACTGTTACACTGGGTGAAACAACGCTCATTCCCATAACTGTTTTCACTGCTGGTCCAACCGTGAATTTGCGGATCACTGTAAATGGAACGGTTCTTACTCCGGATGTTCAGGTATTGTCATCCGGGTATTCATATCGCGCAGAAAAATCAGCAGATGCCGATAAAATTGGAGGTTATGCGGTCAGCACCCTGGCGCCGACAGTTAATTACTACCTCAAGTGGAACGGTACACAATGGGCGCCGGCAGCTTTGGTTGAGGCCGATGGTGTCATTGGAAATGAAGTTACCAATGCCACACCCAGCGGTGGTTTGATCCGCGTGGGCGCAGGTACGGGTGGGAGTCCATACACACTGGGTGTCGAGTTTGCCGGAAGCGGTGGCGCAAATACTGTTGCCCGCAGTGACCATTCCCACACAACAGACCATCCAAGGTTACATACCATGACCTCCAACATTGACCATTCAGCTACCGGATGGAGGATGTTCTATTCCAATGCTTCCGGGTATGTTACAGAATTAGGTTTAGGTACTTCCGGACAGGTACTTCAATCCACCGGTGCAACTTCGGCTCCTTCATGGGCAACGCCAAACGGAGGTTCAGGAGTCACTGGGAGGGTTACTTTCTGGAGTGGGACAAACACACTATCCAGTGATGCAGAAATGTTCTGGGATAATACAAATAAGGTGCTTGGACTTGGAACCGGTACTCCCAATACTTCGGCAAAGGTTGATATTGCATCCAACACGAAAGGTTTTTTAATCCCAAGGATGACATCAGCTCAACGAACCGCTATCGCCTCTCCGGCCCTGGGATTACAGGTTTTTGATAACACCACCAATACACCCTGGTACTATGCCGGCGCCCAATGGAATGAAATACAGAAAACGGGGTTAGATTGGCTACTGACAGGCAATGCCGGAACTAATCCATCGACCAATTATATCGGAACTTCTGATGTTCAGGACCTGGTCTTCAAGTCAAGCGCCACGGAAAGATTGAGAATCCGTAGCGGTGGAAACATTTATGGGCTGGTTGGAACAGGTCTTTTTGGATTGGGCACATCAGCTCCGGTTTATAAATTACATGTTGAGGATACAACGCAAGCCGCTTTTATTTATTCCGGAACGAATGTAAAAGGAAAACATGGACTTTTTGTTTGGAATTATTCGAATGCCAATAAAGGAACCGGCTTTGGATATGCAAACTCCATCAATGCTATTGTTGGATATGCCTATTGGGGGATGCCCTATCACTTTGGCGTTGCCGGATATCGTTTTGATGACGGTTATGGCAACAGTGGGGGCGTATTTGGCGCCTCATCAACATCCGATCCGCCTGAAACATGGGGATCGTTGGGATTTCAGGATGCCTCATACCGCGAATATGGGATGTATGCGCTATCTTCAACCGCAACCTCACAATCAGCAGCAGCCTATGCAGAAAACACCTATACAGGAACAAACGGTTGGATATATGGCATCCATGGCAAGGTTAACAGTACCTCCGCAAGTGGTTCCCCGGGCATTGGTGTCCTGGGGATGTCAGGGGCTTCAACAGGTGGCGGCGTCGGTGTTTTTGGCCAATCAAACGGAACCACGGGCACAGGCGTAAAGGCAGTGGCCAATTCTTCCACCGGTGTAAACTATGGCATCGTTGCCGGAACCAATAGTAGTGATGGTTTTGCCGGATATTTCATAGGCGGTAATAACTACTTTGAAGGCAATGTTGGTATTGGCATAACAAATCCACCATACCCACTCTATGTGACCAGTGCCCAGACCGGAAGCACAAGTGCTGTTATTTATGGCAATAACTCAGCTACCTCTGCCAGCCCCTGGTTATACGGGGTTCATGGAAGGGTTAACAGCAGTTCCTCTGATAACCCTTCAATCGGAGTGCTTGGCCAAGCTTCCAATACTACCGGCAATAGTGTTGGCGTCTGGGGTGAAGCATATGGTTCAACCGGAAGGGCTGTCCGCGGTGTTGCCCTGCACGCATCCGGAGTCAATTATGCCATACAGGGTATATGCAGCAGCAGCAATGGCTATGCCGGATATTTCTCGGGAGGAAAGAACTATTTTAGCGGTAATGTCGGGATTGGAGAATCTCTTCCGACTCATAAACTGCATGTTGAATCAACCGGAAGCACCCATTCGGGATATTTTTTGGGGACAGGCACAGGGATCTCTTACTCTACCTTATATGCTGAGAATACCAGCACGAGTTCCGGGATTGCGCTATCCATCAAATCGGCAGGCACTGATGCAACCATGACCGTCGAACAAGCCTCCGGAGCATCCGGCCCGATGCTCAAAATGTTTGGGCAAAATGGTGGAAATGAAGAAATCCGGATTTTGAATGATGGAAACATGAGATTTTATAACAGTTCTTATACTATGACCATTGAACTGGATCCCAGTGAAACGGGAGGTTCAACAGATGCCGGACAAATAACCATGTACAACGGATCTGGAACGGCAGTCATTGAATTGGATGGCGATTATGGCGGAACAGGAAAGGGCCGTGCAACGGTTTCAGAACTCGAGATTACCGGTGGTTCTGACCTTGCGGAGTTCTTTGATGTGATGGATGATCAGCATATTGAACCGGGCATCGTCTTGTCAATTGATCCGGAGAACCCTGGAAAACTGAAGGTTTGTGACAAGGCATATGATCACTGCGTGGCAGGTATTGTCAGCGGTGGCAGTGATGTCGATCCCGGCATCATCCTGAGCCATAAGGGAACCCAGGCCGACGGGAAACACCTGGTTGCCCTCACCGGGCGCGTATTTTGCCAGGTTGATGCCACCCAAGGTCCGGTTAAGCCAGGAGATCTGTTAACAACTTCAGATACCCCTGGTTACGCTATGAAGGTTACCGACCATCAAAAAGCCCAGGGCGCCATCATCGGCAAAGCCATGACAGCGCTGGAATCTGGAAAAGGATTGGTGCTGGTGCTGGTTTCTCTGCAGTAAAACCTCACCCCCCAGCCCCCTCTCCTCACAGGAGAGGGGGTGAGGGGAGAGGTCATATAAAGATAGTATGAAAACAATCAGTTTAATATTATCCGCCTTTCTGGTGGTTTTATGGATTGATCTCTATCCTCAGGATCAACCGGTTTATCCGAAAAAAGTCGCTTCCGGAACCTACCTGGGGCTTTCTCCACCACTCAGAGAGTTACCGGTTGTGACAGCCGCTGAGTTGAAGGAATATGAAGAATTGAACAAAGTTAAACCCTTCAACAAATGGCCCGATCCATCGTATCCTTTCCAGGAAACGGCACTACCCAATGGACCGGATCCGGTTTGGCAATCGAAAATGGGTGAAATGGACGGAGGCAAAGGCCTTGAGATCAATTTTGCAGGTCAGGCTTCCGGAGTTAACCCGATCGATCCAAATGGATGTATTGGTCCCGATCATTACATGCAGACGATCAATTTTGTTTATGCAATCTATGACCGGACAGGTACCCTGGTTGCTGGTCCAACAGCATTAAATCAGTTATTCAGCGGTGTACCGGGTAGTAATTGCAACAGCGGGGATCCAATTATTCTTTATGATGAACAGGCTCAACGATGGCTGGTGGCTGAGTTTTCGCTCTGTAATGCAAATCAATATATGCTTATTGCGGTTTCCCAAACAAACGATCCAACAGGAAGCTGGCACAAGTATTCATTTGATGTGCATGACACACCTGATTATATGAAGTTCGGTGTCTGGCGGGATGCCTATTACATGGGGACCAACACCCATAACGCCGACAGTTGTGATATCTATGCCTTTGAACGATCCCAAATGCTTATTGGCGGATCTGCCGATATGGTCATGTTTGATAACCCCTGGCGACCAGGAACACTCCAGGGCGTTCAATGTGCTTTACCTGCTGATAATGACGGAACATTTGCTGCTGCCGGAGAACCTGGAATCTTCATGATCCTTAATAATGATGCAGTTTCGGGGGGATCAGATCAAATCTGGATTTTTGAACTGGCCGTAAACTGGACCACGCCCGGATCCTCCACGTTCAACCGGGTACAGCAACTGAATGTTCCTGCCTTTGACGCTAATTTTGGTGCGAACTGGGATAATATCAAACAACAAGGCACTGCACAGGAACTTTGCTCTATCTCCGACCTGATCATGAACATTCCGCAATACATGAACTGGGGAACGTATGAGACCATTGTGCTCTGTCATACTGTAGATGTTGATAATACTGATCATGCGGGAATTCGCTGGTACGAACTTCGGCGAACGACCGGAAACTGGTCAATCCGACAAAGTGGAACCTATGCTCCCGATGCCCACTCCCGTTGGATGGGGAGCATCCATATGAACATGCATCAGGAAATCGCCATGGGATACTCTATTTCCAGCAGCACCATGTACCCGGGTATCCGCTGTACAGGCCAGGATGCCATTGAATATGCCAAAGCTGCCGGAGTCATGAATGTGGCAGAGATGACCATTCAAACCGGTGCCCAGTCGAAAACCTGGGGTAACCGTTGGGGGGATTACTCAAGCATCTTTGTCGATCCGGTGGATAACAGGACATTTTGGTACACCCAGATGTATATTGGAAGCGGCACGCACCAATCGCGAATAGCTGCCTTTAATGTGTTTCCTACGTCTATCTACGTTGATCTGAATGCAGCAGCAGGAGGTAACGGCACCATCGGATCACCGATTAAAACGGTTACCCTGGCCAATCAGGCAGCAGGGCCTGGCACCAGTGTGTATGTCAGGGTTGGAACATACGATGAATCCAACCCGATCCTGTTACATGAGGATGGGATGTGGCGCAATTATGATGGCAACGCAATCATTAAATAGAAATAATGTAAAGATATATATAAGAGATGAAGCAAGACACACAACAAAATAATCGATCAAGTATTTCTGTCCTGCCTAAACCAGGTGAGAAATGGGGGCTGGTTTTCCTTCTTGTGCTATTTCTTGGATCATCTTATGGACAGGAAGTACCAGTTACACCAACTTATTATAAAACAGGTATCTTTCTGGGCGTTTCACAGCCCTTGAGGGATATTCCTCCGCTCTCACAACAACAGATGGATGAACTCGATCGGCTTGATCTGGAAAAACCCCCACGTAACCCTGGATTGCAGTACAGATCTTTTCCTTTTGCCGCTACCGCTCAGCCAACTGGCCCCGACCCAGTTTGGCAGGATAAGATGGGCATTACGGAGGGAGCAAAAACAACCATTGAAAACTGGAATGGCTCCCAGAGTGGAAGCAATCCGCCGGATCCTTGCGGTGATGTTGGGCCAAATCATTATATCCAGGCTTATAATAGCCGGTATGTGGTTTATAACAAAACCGGTACTATCCTGGCAGGCCCAACCAACCTGAATCTGGTTTTTGGCGGTGTCCCGGGATCAGGATGCAACGATGGTGATCCGATTATCCTATACGATGAACAGGCTGACCGGTGGCTTATCATTGAGTTCTCGCTATGTGGAGCCAATGATTATGTTCTTGTCGCAGTCTCCCAGACAGCTGACCCTACAGGTTCTTATTACGGATATTCCTTTGATACAGACGACAAACCGGATTACGAAAAAGTCGCTGTCTGGAGAGATGGATATTATATGGGTACCAATACAGGAGGTCTATCCGGAACGACAGACGACATCTATGTTATGGAACGAGACGTCATGCTGGCCGGTGGCGCCAGCCCGCAGTTAATCGGATTTAATAACCCTAATCGACCGGCTTCCAGTCAATCAAGCAGTTCGTTCATGTGTGTTCCTCCCGTTGATAACGACGGCACTTTTGCCCCTGCCGGATATCCTGGGCTTTTTATCGCGTTTAACGATGATGCCGTTGGTGGTGGAAGCGACCAGCTTTGGATATACCAACTCAGCGTCAATTGGACTACGCCGGGTAGTTCTACTTTTAATAGGACACAACAGATCAATGTAGCAGCTTTTGACAGCAATTTCGGCACGGGATGGGATAATATCGAACAACCCGGCACAACCCAGGAACTTGATGGCATTCCCATTATTATCATGAATGCCCCGCAATACCGCAATTTCGGGACTTATCAAACGCTGGTCTGCTGCCATACCGTTGATGTGGATAATACCGACCGTGCTGGTATCCGGTGGTACGAACTCAGAAGAACAAGCGGTAACTGGACTATCCGGCAACAGGGAACCTATTCTCCCAACGCCACCGACCGGTGGATGGGGAGCGTTCGCATGAATGGTCATGGTGAGATCGGACTTGGTTACTCTGTCTCCAGTGGAACAGTTTATCCGGGAATCAGATATACCGGACAGGATGTGATTGAAAACAGCAAGGCATCTGGGTTGATGAACATTTCAGAGACTACCATCTCTACGGGTTCTTATTCTCAAACAGGATCAGAGAGATGGGGTGATTATACATCCCTGAATGTCGATCCAACAGATGACCGGACATTCTGGTATACCAACATGCATGTGCTTAGCAACAATGCAACAAAACAAACAGTCATTGCATCATTTTCCGTCTTCCCCGCAAGCATTTATGTTGATCTCAACGCAGCCGCAGGAGGTAATGGTACCATCGGTTCACCAATCAAAACGGTTACCCTTGCCAATCAGGCTGCGGGACCAAATACCAACGTATATGTTAGGGTAGGCACTTACGATGAATCCAATCCAATCCTCATCCATGAGGATGGAATGTGGCGAAATTATGACGGCAATGCCATTATTAAGTAATTAATAATTAATAATTAATAATTAATAATTTAAAATTATGAGATGGGCAAAGATATTACGGTGGTTGATGCTGATGAATCTGTTTCCAATATTGTTGATGGGGCAGGGGAACAGGATCGAGTTGCAGGAGCTTGTCCTGAAGGATGGAAAGCCCTTTACGGGCGAAGCCAGTTTCAAATTTGCCGTCGTCAGCGGGTCTTCAACGCTCTGGTCACATGATGGAAGTAGCTTTCATGGCGCAGAACCAGCCGGCGATATCATATTGAAAGTTACTGGTGGCATTTTCTCAGTTGAACTGGGTAATGAAACAATGAAACCGTTTTATTATGAGATATTGAAAGTTTATCCCAACGCTCAGTTACTAACATGGGTAAATACAGGGGATGGTTTTGTTTTACAAAAAGAACGAAACATTGATCCTTCTCTTTATGCATCAATTGTTGACATGGAGCCACCAAAGGTAAAAAGCGAACCGGCACCCATTATCTACGCTTCCACCTTGAAAAAGGATAAAAACAAAGAAAAGCAAAAAGAGGCCATGAATCCGGAAGGGATCATGATGGAGCGTTTCAAGCAAAGAGCCGGTTCATCCGGAGCAATCCCCATGGATGCATTGCTCAATGCCAAAAAGCACATTGAAGGAATGCCTCAACCCAAAGATGCCGGATTGTGGAACTGGGAATGGCTGGGACCTAGCAATATTGGGGGGAGGATAAGGGCAATTGCGATCCATCCAACTTCGACAAATACCATGTTTATTGGAGGGGTTTCAGGGGGGATATGGAAGAGCACAAATGGCGGAAGTTCATGGAGTGTGATCGATGATTTCCTCCCGAGTCTTGCTATCACTTCTATTGTCTATGATCCGGCCAATCCCACCATCATGTACGCTGCAACCGGTGAGGGATTTTACAACCACGATGCCCTCCCGGGAGCAGGAATTTTTAAAAGCACAAATGGTGGAACGAGCTGGACACAATTATCAAGTACAAACAATGCGAATTTTACCCTTGTTAACCGACTTGCACATCATCCTGACAGTACCGGTGTTTTGTATGCAGCAACCAGAGATCCCAACAGAGTCTGGAAAACCAGAGATGGAGGTGCGACCTGGAATTCGATACTGAATGCCTCACATGCTGTTACCGATGTTCGAGTCAGCACTCATGGTACACATAACATGGTCATTGCCGGATGCTGGGGTTATCACACTGCCGGATGGGCAAATTCAGGCGATGTCTATCTTTCAAGTAACTGGGGTCAAACGTGGACAGAACAAACCACCGGCGCTGTAAATAAACTTCCTGTTTGGCCGATGCGTTGTGAAGTAACGTTCTGCCCTAGCAATTCATCCAGAATTTATGTTGTTATTGGAAGGAATTCAGGTGAAATATGGAGATCTGATGATAGCGGAGCCACCTGGACTCAGATGGATGTATTGGGACATCTTGGCGGACAGCAGTGGTACAACAACTGTATCTGGGTAGATCCGACAAACAGCCTTAAACTGGTTGTCGGAGGAATTGACAACTGGAGAAGCACCGATGGTGGATCGACTTGGACCCAAATCAGTGACTGGCATGATTACCACAACAATGGCTCTGCCAATTCAGCACATGCAGATAATCATATTATCATCAATCACCCAAGTTATGATGGTTCAACCAATAAGGTCGTATTTTTCGGAAATGATGGTGGAATTCAGAAAGCAACGGACATATTGACCACCGCCCAAAATTCAGGGTGGGTGAACCTGGCCGGTACCTCTCTTGGAATAACCCAGTTTTTTGGCGTGAGCGCTGCACCTGACGGAAGCTATATCTGTGGTGGAACTCAGGATAATGATCACTTGCGGTATAAATCATCCGGTACCTGGAGCGGAGCCAATAACTGGTATCAGGCTGAAACCGGTGATGGCGGAGCCGCAGCAATCAATTACAATAACACAACCATCCAGTATTCTGAATATACTAACCTGGTAATACAGAAAAGCACAAATTCAGGCAATAGTTGGTTTGATGCCTATTCCGGCATCACTGACGCGGGTACCGACAATGCCCTGTTCATTTCACCTTTCAGTATGGACCCGAACGATCCTGCACGATTGATCGCAGGAGGCGCTACGATTTGGAGAACAACGAATAGTGCCGGGGCGTGGAGTTCAATCCGGGGTACGCAAACGGGAACCCCTAAGTGCAGCGCCATTGACATCGCTGATGGAAATTCCAGTATTATCTGGGTTGGTTATGAGGATGGCCATGTAGCCTTCACAACCAATGGAACGGCCTCTCCGCCTACCTGGACAAGGGTGGATAACAACGCAACGGCTCTTCCCAACCGGTATGTTACAGATATTGCCATTAATCCGAACAACCATGATGAAGTATATGTGACCTTTGGAGAATATCAAAATAATAACGTTTGGTACACATCCAACTCGGGAACCGGCTGGACGAATCGTTCCGGAACTGCTCCCAATGACCTGCCTGCATTGCAGGTCAATACGGTTCGCGTGCATCCGTTAAATAGCAATTGGATTTATATTGGAACCGATATGGGTCTTTTTGCCAGCGAGGATAAAGGCCAAAACTGGAGTGTCGACCCAAGATACCCAACCGAAGGCCATGAATTTCCATCCAATGTGGAAATCCATGAATTATGCTGGCAGGGAGATTATTTTCTGATCGCCGCTACTTTTGGCCGCGGTATGTACCGGGCTCATCCGATGGTCGTGATCTATGTCGATCTGAATGCTGCAGCCGGTGGAAATGGCTCTGCGGCGGCGCCGTACAACAATGTGGAAGATGCTTTGAACGCCATGGGTCCCGGAACCACGATTTCCATCAAATCAAATACTTACGATGAACCATACCTCATGTTTAACAAACGGGGAATGATCATCACAACGAATGGATCTTCAATTATTAAATAATCAACAAATACAGGCTATTATGAAAACCATGCAACGTTTATTCATTCTTGCCGCTGCCATAATGATTTGTGGCATGGCACAGGCACAGTACAGCCACGAAGCCTACGTGATCTCCCAGGGAGGCGGTATCACCACAGGCGGGATCTATGAAAACTTTTCGGTCATTGGAGAACCATTTGTCCATCCTGATGTGACCGGTGGAACCGTTGAAACTGACATTGGATTTATTTTTATCCTGGGTGGTCCTACCTCCATTGTGATGCACCTGAAGGTCTTCCTTGAAGGATTGTATGCAGGTGGAGGAGCCATGAACAAGGCACAGGATGAATTTGGGGATCACTGGCCAGGGGTTGTAGCCGACAAGGTTACAACATCCATCGCACTGCCCTCATCCCCGTACACAAAAATCTATTCATTGTCCAATGTCGATCTGACCACCGCGGGGAACATCAATGTATCGCTACCTAATTCCTACAGCGGCAACTACTATGTTGTAATGGAACACCGGAACAGCATTGAGACCTGGAGCGCTGCCCCGATCTCTTTTGCCTCTGGTAGCGTGGATTATGATTTTTCCAATGATGCCGCAAAAGCATATGGCTCCAACATGCAATTGATGGAACCGGGTGTTTATGCCATCTTTGGCGGCGATGTCAACCAGGATGATGTGGTAGATACAAATGACCTTGGAGATATTGACAACGACTCGGGTAACTTCGTCATGGGCTATGTGTCAACAGATGCAAATGGAGATGGTGTTGTTGATACCAACGACATGGGGCTTGCCGACAACAATGGCAGCAACTTTGTGATGGCGTTAATGCCGTAAAAGATTCAGGTTAGAGATATTTTCTTGCATCGTGGATCGCACGATCCATTCCCTGGATGTAAGTCCCTCCGGCAGTCGCCAGGAAGGGCTGTCCGCCTCCGCCTCCCTTGATTTCTTTCGCCAGTTCGCGAATGATCTTTGAGGCATCCAGGTTTTTGCGCTTGCATAAGGAATCGGTGATGAAAAGCAGCAGGTTCACTTTGTCTCCCTGCTGGGAGGCCAGAAAGAGGTAAAATTCACCCGGTTCATTTTTGAAAGAATAGGCGAGCTGTTTCATCCCTTCCACATCCAGATCTGTAATTGAAGAGATGTAATTGATCCCTTCGATTTCTTCTATTGACTGCAGAAGTTGTTCCTTGATCCTGCTAATTTTATCCTTGAGCAGCGATTCGTATTTCTCTCTGAGAAGGTTGTTTTCATCGAGGATGTTTTGAACGCCCTTGAGGACATCCTTGGGGTTCTTCACGGCCTCTTTGATCTGCTCGATGGTTTCAGATTGATGGTAGAAATAATTATCGGCAGCATCGGCAGTGATGGCTT
This sequence comes from Bacteroidota bacterium, assembly GCA_016868575.1. Taxonomy (GTDB): domain Bacteria; phylum Bacteroidota; class Bacteroidia; order Bacteroidales; family FEN-979; genus VGGL01. Next base: position 25,840 of record VGGL01000007.1, on the reverse strand, counting down.
CAATTCTTCTGATCCCTGCAGCAATGGCGCTCTCTGAGATGATCCTGAAAAGACCGATCTGACCCGTGGCCGGCACGTGGGTGCCACCGCACAATTCAATGGAAAATGCTTCATTGAAAGTGACTACCCGGACGGTATCTCCATATTTTTCCCCGAAAATGGCCGCTGCACCCCTTGATTTGGCTTGCTCCAGCGGGACGTCCTGGTCAACATGAAGCGAAATATTCTGCCGAACCTTTTCATTCACGAGCACTTCCACTTGACGGATTTCCTCCGGAGTCATTTTTGAGAAATGGGTAAAATCAAAACGGAGGTGGTTTTCATCTACCAGGGAACCACGCTGTTCCACATGGCTTCCGAGAACTTTTTTCAAGGCTGCATGCAGTAGGTGGGTGGCCGAATGGTTATTGGCCGTCAAAAGCCTTTTTTGTGCATCAACCCTTGCCGTGCAGGGGAGGGTTGGATCCGAAGGCATCCTGGAAGCCAGGTGAACGATCAGGTTGTTCTCTTTCTGCGTATCTGTCACTTCGATCTGTTCAGTTCCAAATTGAAGCACACCCCGGTCGCCTACCTGTCCGCCGGATTCGGCATAGAAAGGGGTTTGATCGAGCACAATCTGGTACTGATCCTTGTTTTTAGTCTTGATTTTCCGGTATTTTACCACATTCACATCTGCAGAGAGCTGATCATATCCGATGAATACAGTATCTGAAACATCTTCCCTGAGAACGGTCCAATCACTTGTTTCAACCGTCGCAGCCTGCTTTGAACGGTTCTTTTGTGCCTCCAGACCTTGCTGAAATCCGTCCATATCCACCGACCAACCCTGTTCTCTGGCCATCAACTGGGTCAGGTCGACCGGAAAGCCGTAAGTATCATATAGTTCAAAGGCAAAGGCTCCGTCGATCACCTGATTTTTTCCGGTTTCTCCCAGATAGGTGTTGAACCTTTGGATCCCCTGCGAGAGGGTTTTCAGGAAAGCAGATTCCTCTTCTGAAATTGCCTTCGTGATCAGTTGCCGCTGTGCGATAAGCTCCGGGAAAACGTTTCCCATCTGATCAGCTAGCGCCGGAACCAGTTCATGAATGAAGGGTTCCCTGATGTTGAGTGCAGTATATCCATACCGGATGGCCCGGCGGAGGATCCTGCGGATCACATAACCCGCTTTATTGTTCGAAGGCAATTGCCCATCGGCAATGGCAAAAGAGACGGCCCGGAGGTGGTCGGCGATGACCCGCATGGCAATATCTGATGCGGACTTCGACCCATAGGGTATCCCGGAACGCTTCGCAATGGCGTGAATGAGCGGTTGGAAAACGTCGGTATCGTAATTGGATTGTTTTCCATGGAGAACCATGCAGAGCCTTTCAAACCCCATGCCTGTATCGACATGCCGGGCAGGCAGAGGTTCCAGCTTACCCGATGCCAGCCGGTTGAATTCAATGAACACAAGGTTCCATATCTCGATCACCTGTGGATGTCCCGCATTGACCAGCGCATGACCTGGCGTGACCTTTCGCTCTTCATCACTCCGGATATCTGCATGGATTTCAGAACACGGTCCGCAAGGGCCGGTATCTCCCATTTCCCAGAAGTTGTCTTTTTTCGACCCCAGCAGGATGCGATCTTCCGGTACGATCTTCTTCCAGTGATTAAAGGCTTCCTGATCTTTAGGCAGGCCATCTTTCTCATCTCCGCTGAATACCGTTACATACAACCGATCCTTCTCAATCTTGCAGGATTCTGTGAGGAATTCCCATGCCCAAGCGATCGCTTCTTTCTTGAAATAGTCTCCAAATGACCAATTCCCCAACATTTCGAACATCGTATGGTGATACGTATCCAGACCGACTTCTTCCAGGTCATTGTGTTTCCCGGATACCCGCAGGCATTTCTGGGTATCAGCGATACGGGTATATTTGGCAGGCTGATGACCCAGAAAAATATCCTTGAACTGGTTCATCCCGGCATTGGTGAACATCAGGGTAGGATCATTCTTGATCACCATGGGAGCAGAGGGAATGATATGGTGTTCCTTAACACGAAAGAAGTCAAGAAATAGTTGTCGGATTTCAGAGGAGTTCATAAACAATTGATTGTTAACAAATATTAACAAAGATGACACAAAAGCGGGTTGCAAAGATACTTTTATTTACCTAACTTTGCAGCGCCCAATTGGTTACATCAAACGCATACCGGAACCTGATCAGCAATGACCAAGGTCAAATACAAATTCAACAAACATTCCCTGACGTTTGACAAGGTTCAGACAACGTTGAAAACACGTTTGCTGAGATTCCTTGGCGCCTTTTCGACAAGCCTGGTCTTTTCAACCGTAATCCTGATTATTGCTTTTAACTTTTTCGAGTCCCCAAAAGAGAAAATGTTGCAGCGTGAGATTGATCAATACCAACTGCAGTATAAGATCATGAATGACCGGATTGAACAATTTTCGAAGGTACTCGAAGATATGGAAGAACGGGATGATAATATTTACCGGATTATATTTGAGTCGGAGCCGATACCTAACGCTGCAAGGGAAGGAGCTTATGGCGGGGTGAACAAGTATACCCGGCTGGAAGGGTATGATAACTCCGAACTCGTCATCGTAACCAGTAAGAAGCTCGACAACATTGCCAGCCGGTTATATGTGCAATCAAAATCTTTTGATGACGTCTTCAGAATGGTCAGGAGCAAAGAGCAAATGCTGGCCTCCATCCCGGCCATTCAGCCGGTGAAGATCACAGATATGAGGCGTATCGGATCATATTTCGGATACCGGACGGATCCTTTCTATAAGATCCGGAAATTCCATACCGGGATCGATTTTTCAGCTCCAACCGGAACAAAGATCTTTGCTACCGGAGATGGTGTTGTGATCAAGGCCTCCCGCTCATCCGGAGGATATGGCAATGAAATCGTGATTGACCACGGATTCTCCTACCGCACCGTATATGCTCACTTGTCGAAGTTCAAAGTCAGAGTGGGTCAAAAAGTGAAACGGGGAGCGGTGATAGCCACAGTGGGCAACACCGGCAAGTCAACGGCCCCCCACCTGCACTATGAAGTGCTGAAAAACGGTGTCGCGGTCAATCCAATCTATTTCTTCTTCAACGATCTGACTCCGGGAGAATTTGAACAGATGCTCGAGCTTTCAGCAAGACCTTCACAAACCATGGATTAATCCTTTTTCCTGATGGATGAAAACATCAACCAGTTGGGGCGTGTGTATTATTCGATCGGTGAGGTTGCCCGGATGTTCAACGTAAACCAGTCGCTGCTCCGGTATTGGGAAAAGCAATTTGATGTGATCAAGCCGGTCAAGAACAAGAAGGGAAACCGGTTATATACGCAGGACGATATCCGACATTTACAAATCATCTATAACCTTGTAAAAGAGCGTGGCTTTACGATCCAGGGTGCCAAAGAAAAACTCAGGATCAACAAGCATGAAACAGCCGATACGAGTGAGATCATCCAGTCTTTAAACAAGATCCGCACATTTCTGACAGACCTTAAAGACGGTTTGTAAAATTTTTTTCAAAAAAACAGATGACCTTTTTCGTTTTTTCGGATTAAACCATATAGGTTAATCTGAGTGTTCTCATGACAGCACCAAACATCATCCATGATGAGGTTTTGGTTGGTTTGGTGGGGGAGGTAGTCCGGAAGGTCGAACAAGACCTGACGAGCGGTACATTGTCGGAACAACCCGGTTTATACAGTGGTGAAGCCGGCAGTGTCCTGTACCTCCTCTGCCTTTACCTTTCCGTGCATGATGATGCCTTGTTGCCGGTGATTAAACAGAAGCTTGAGTTCATCACCAACCGGGTCAATGATGGTGATGTCGGGTGGTCTTTTGCCAACGGGCTCGGCGGCATCCTCTGGCTGATAAGGAAGTGTGAGAAGTATGGGGTATGTTCTATCAGAGATGAGGATATCTCCTATTATGAACAGGCACTTCTTGAACAAGGAAAAGAATATCTCCAAGCTGGAAATGTTGATTTGCTTCATGGAGCCTTCGGGTTTTTCTGGAGTGTCCTCTGCAGGGAAAGGAAGAATGGTAGATCCCAGATCGTTGCCGAAACAGAAATATTGCTGAAAGATCATGTCTTTCCTGTTATTGAAAACAAGATTTCATCAGCTGCCGGTCAGGTTGAAGATCTGAGTCTGGCTCATGGACTAACGGGGAACCTTCTTTTTCTTTGCAAAATTGCCGGTTTGCATCTACTGAAGCAAGAAACATCCCGGCTGATAGCCCTGTTGGCAAGAAAAATCCTCCATTTTGAGTTCAAATCGGAGAAACCGTCATTATTCCCCGGCCGGCTGGATCAGGAACACAGGGATTTACCCAGCCGTCTGGCATGGTGTTATGGAGACCTGGGCATTGCCCATGCATTCCTGTGGGCGTCGTTTGTCCTGAATGACCGGACCTGGAGAGATCATGCTATCCGGATATTTCTTCATGCAGCCCAAAGAAGAACACCTGAAGAAACGGGAATTTCAGCGACAGGATTCTGTCATGGCCGCATGGGCGTTGCATATCTCTTCCTGAAAGGGTATCAGGAAACAGGAAACCCCGAACTCCAGAAGGCCTGTTTATTCTGGATACAACAATCACTTGAGATGCTCAAACAAACGAAAGATCTTTCCCTGCTGGAAGGAAAAGCAGGGATAGGGCTGACTTTGCTTGCGGCTACCGGCCCTGTCATTCCTGATTGGGACGAGTGTTTCTTTTTAAGCTGATAAGGCATGAAGAATTTGCCATATACCTATCTCTCTTCATTTATCCTTCGGACCCCATTGCTATCCATTTCAACTTTCAACAAACTATTTGGAAAAGAAGAAATTGACCGGAAAGATCTTCTATCCCTGTTAAATGATCCAATCATCCTGGAACCCATCAGCCTGGCAACACCTTCTTTTGCTTTGGAAATCAGGCGCTTTCTTGAAAACCGGAGTGCTTACCAGGAAAAAGAATTGAGCAAGATCCTTCTAACCTTTCAGAAATACCTGATCAGGATGTCGACCCGGTGTACCCCTTTCGGGATGTTTGCAGGGATCAGCACCGGGAGGATTTTTGATAATACCTCGATCATCCTGGGAAAAGGCAGAACAATGAAAGTGCCCGCAGTGCCCTCGCAGTTGAAATCGGGAAGTCGCTGTTTTTACCTGAATGGATCGGTGGAAAGATACGCTGATTGCTACCGCTACTATGAGCAGGATGGCCATCATGGTGCTTTCCAGGTGAGTGAGGTTTGTCGGAATGAAGCCATCGATGCGATTGTTGATATGCCGGCACATCGAAAAACCATGGGAACATTGAAGAGATCATTGACGCCATTTGCGTTATGTGCCAAAGAGAAGGAGCAGTTTCTTCAATCACTGGTGGATCATCAGATTCTTTTTGAAGGGAGGAGTGACAACCATACCGGAAATCACATTCCTTCGATGTTACGGGAAATGTCAGCGTGTACCCTTGATCATTCCATCTTGCAGGATCTAACTCGTGCCATTACCTTCCTTTCGGGCTTTGCAGAGAATCAACCCGGGATGCGGCTGAAACAATTCAGCAAGAGATTCTGCGCCAGGTATGGGAAAGGTCCGGTTCCACTGCTGACTGCTGTTGACCCGGAAGCAGGAATTTCCTATGGCCCGGAACCGGCATTTCTAGAGAACCTAATCCCCAAAGAGATCTTTCATCCTGGATATAATCTAGGGAAACCAGAGCCTGTAACTGTTCCTGACCATCTTGAAAAACTCGTCAGGGAAATTGGAAAGGCCATCCGAAAGGGTTCTAGGCAGGTTGCCCTTTCAGATGATTATTGTATTGACAACAGCTTTCATGCGGGGAAACTTCCCCCGACATTTTCAGTAGTCATCGAGCTTACCGGTGATCACATCCGTCTGCATCCTTTTGGCGGATCATCAGCCGCAAACCTCTATTCCCGGTTTTCCGGCACGGATCAAGAGGTTGACCAAATGATCCGGCAGATCGTTTCACGCGAGAAACAGTCCTGTCCTGATGCGATCGTAGCTGAGGTGATCCCTCCCCTTTTTGAAGGGATTGATCAGCTTCTCCCGCCAGTATCGTTAAGGGATCACGAGATCCATCTGACACGGCCATATAGAGCGGATGGGAAACACATCATTCCTGCGTATGATCTTTATTTATCAGAGGAGAAAGGCAGGCTGAAACTTTTTTCTAAAAAAACGGGAAAAGGTGTTATCCCACGGTTTACATCTGCCTACAACTATCTTCTTCATCCGCTGCCACTGTTTCGCTTTTTAGGGGATTTGCAGTTTCAGGATTTCGATGCCTGGTTTGGATTGCCGGAACAGCTCATTTTTCAGCGATTAGAGATGATCCCGAGGATCAGTCTCGGCAAGGTCATCCTGTTGCCTGCCACCTGGATTTTTCAGGGGGAGAAATTGACGAACCTAAAGCAAATCCTTGGAAAAAGTGGCAATCCATGGCAAGTCAAACAATGGTTGTTTCGGCATGACCTGCCTGATCAGGTTGTTTACCAGTTTGGCGACCAGGAACTGCTGTTGAACCTTAAAAATGCAGCTTGTCGAAAAATCCTGGCTGCAGAAATTTCTGACAAGGATGAAGTCACAGTCCATGAATCGCTTCTCTGCCGCGAACCACAGCAGGTCACCGATGGACAGAATGGCTATGCAAATCAGATCATCATTTCCTTTGTAAAAAGATGAAATCAGCTATTCCATATCATCGCAACTGGGTTTATTTCAAGGTTTACGGAGGTTGTAAAACTTTAGAAAGATGGCTCGTGGAGATGTGTTACCCTGAAATCGCATCGATGCTTGGTGAAGGATGGCTGCGCCAGTGGTTTTTCATCCGTTACCGGGATCCGGAACCTCATCTGAGGATAAGGCTGAATGTGACAGCTGGTGTTAATCCAGCGCTGGTCCTGGCCAGGATACAGTCCACAGCCAACCTTTTACTGATTGACCACAGGATTTGGAAAATGGATGTATTAACCTATCGCCCGGAACATCGAATGTACGGAAAGGTTCATCTTCACCTGTTTGAGAGGCTATTCCATATTGACAGCGAAAGCGTACTTGAAGCGCTCACATCAGATTTGTCCCGAGATTTGGAGTCCCGTTGGCTTATTTCACTTGCCCTGGTCGATGAGCTGGTGGGCCTGTTTTTTCATTTGCATTGCGACAGGGTTGATTATTACCGGGAAGTTTCGGAGCGGTACCGGAGAGAATTCAACCACGATCAGCAAAAGAAAGTTAGTCTTGACAAAAAATTCCGTGAGATCAGGAATAACATGGATTTGGTTTTATCCGGGGCAGGTCCATATAACCCAGGACTGTCATTGACCGGCAGAAACCACGATATGGCGAATGAAATCAGAAATATTCGGGCTTGCAGGGGCTGGTACAAGGATCAGCAAGAAGTCTTGATCCGGATTTTTCATCTTCGTTTCAACCGGCTATTCCCCGATCATCAGCGCCTGCTGGAATGGATGGCCATGGAGTTGCTTTTCAGGTATTATCGTTCAGCCAATGCTCATCATCAATCAAATACCCCTCAGCATGAAAAAAATCCAGTTTCAACCGCAATTTGATGCCAATGATTGCGGCGCGGCTTGCCTGAAGATGGTTATGAACTATCATGGACATGCTGTTTCGATGGCTGAAATCCAGGAGGCGATAAACATTTCCCGGCAAGGGGTTTCGTTGCAATCTATGCGTGAATCGGCCGGGAAATTTGGCTTTATAGCCACCGGCATGATCCTCTCTTTGGAAGAATTGATCTCATTGAATGGGCCTTGTATACTGCACTGGAACAAGAACCACTTCGTGGTTTTTTCAACCGCTCAAAAACACGCGCTGAGAAGTCTTCAACAACCGGATAAAAAGCTGCTTCAGATTGTGGACCCTGAAAACGGGATCCAACACCTTTCCCGCAATGAGTTCCTGAGCCACTGGGTCTCTTTTCCGGAAGAGGGAACCGGCGGGAAGGGCATTGCACTCATACTGGATGGTGGCACGATGAATAGCGCTAATCTTCATGGAAAAAAGATCGACCATGACCCCCGGAAGATTTCAACTTACTTTCTACCATATCGAAAATACTGGTTCCGGATCATTTTCGCCCTTCTCCTGGGCAGCATTCTGCAGTTGACTTTCCCGCTTTTGACACAGAGCATTGTGGATTTCGGGATCGAATACCAGGAAACCAGCTTCATCCTGATGATCCTGTTAGCGCAGATACTCCTGGTCGTCAGCCAGGTTGCTATTGAATACCTGAGAAACTGGATGCTGCTCTACCTGAGCGCCCGGATCAATGTGTCCATCCTCTCGGATTTTCTGCTCCGGTTGATCCGGATGCCCATCGCCTTCTTTGAAAGGCATCTGAGTGGAGATATCCTTCAGCGCATTGGTGACCATAAGCGGATCGAAGATTTCATCACGAACTACATGATCAGCTTTGTGTTCGGCTTGCTTAGCATCCTCATCCTTGGATTGGTGCTTTTATTCTACAGTCCGCTGATTTTCCTGGTCTTTTTTTCAGCTACCCTCCTGCAACTGGGCTGGATGGTGCTGTTCATGAAAAAGCGGCGGGTGCTGGACCGGCAACGTTTCGGCCTGTTATCTGCCCATCAGGATCAACTGATCCAGATCGTCGATGGGGTTGGCGAGATCAAGCTCAATCAATCGGAATCCGGAATATTCAGAAAATGGACCAGTCTGCAGGCCCGAATATTCAGGAACAATATCCAAATCCTTGTCAATGCGCAGTATCAGCAATCGGGAAGTGTGTTGATCAGCCAGGTGAAAAACCTTACCGTGATCTTTTTTGCGGCCATGGCGGTCATCCAGGGGGAGATCACACTTGGAATGATGCTGGCCATCACCTTCATCCTCGGCATGATCAACAGTCCGGTTGAGCAGATGGCTGTATTCCTTCAGGTGATGCAGGACGCCAGGCTGAGCTGGACCCGGATGAAAGAGATGCAGGATGTGAAGACAGAATCTGATCAGCAGGAGGGGAGCGTTAAAGTTGATGGAGAACATCCAATCTGCCTGGAGAATCTCAGTTTTTCATATCCAACATCATCGTATGACTTTGTTTTGAAGGGCATCAACCTTGAGATACCACCAAATCAAACCTTAGCCATCGTAGGTAAGAGTGGAAGCGGAAAAACCACCTTGCTGCGCATGATGCTGGGACTTTATAGGCCTGGCGATGGAAATATCCGGATCGGGAAGACCCCTCTCAACCAGATGGACCTGGATCACTGGCGGGCTCAATGCGGTGTTGTGATGCAGGATGGGTACCTGTTTGCCGACACCATCCGGGAGAATATCATCATGCAGGAATACTACGACGAGGCCTGGTTTGACGAAGTACTCCGGCTGGTTTCGTTCAGGGAGGTGGTGGATCGTCTTCCCCTGGCCGACATGACCCCGGTGGGAGTGAACGGACACTCGCTCAGTGCCGGACAACGGCAACGAATGCTAATTGCCAGGGCGCTATATAAGAAGCCTCAGTACCTCTTTCTGGATGAGCCAACCAATGCGCTGGACACAAAAAATGAACGGATTATCATGGAAAGCATCGTGAATGCACAAAGTAAGCAAACGGTTATCATTGCAGCCCACCGGCTCAGCACCGTTATCCGTGCCGGTAAGATCATCGTCCTTGATCAGGGGCGCCTTGTAGAATCAGGTAATCATCATGAACTGTTGGATTCAAAAGGACTTTATTATCACCTGGTGAAAGAACAGATATTTATGGAACAACAATAACTTGCAACATGAACATTCCAGTTAATGATTTCATCGGAAAACCGCCCGGATGGATCACCCGCACCGGGATTCTGGTCGTCATGGGATTTCTGGCTCTGACCGTCGCCTCCGGGTTTCTGATCAGGTATCCGTGCACAATCCGGTGCCAGGTGACGATAACATCTACCGATCCGCCAGTTGGCATTCACACGATGGCCACCGGAAGGATCCGTTTTATCTACGGGGAGGAGGAACGGCAGGTCTCAAAAGGTGAAATCATCGCCTTTATTGAAAACCCTGCGGACTTCAACCAGGTGTGTAAGCTCGATTCATTTCTCCTGGCGCATACCTTAGCCCCAACCAATATTCAAACGGCTGATGTCGATGCTTTCCGGTCATCAGTTTTCCATGGTTTGGGGGAGGTACAGCAACCGTATTCTGACTTTATCCAGGCGGTTGAAGATTATCTCCTTTCCGCGTCGCTTGACAAGAACAAACGGGTGATGGGTCATCTTTCAAGACAACGGGAAAACCTGATGACCTATCAGCGAACAGCAGCTTCCGGCCTTTCATTGATGGAGCAGGATCTCTCCCTGGCAAAAAAGGAATATGAAAGGTATGCCGGACTCCATGACAGCGGAGTCATTTCTGAATCAGAGCTGGAAAAGCGGCGTAGTGAGCAGGTTAAAATGTCGCTGAAACTGGAGGAAGCCCGTGCCGATTACCAGGACGCAGGGATGCGGCTGGAGGAGATTAATGGCATGATACTCCGGGAACAGTCGGTGATCTCAGAGGAAAACACCAGTGTAATGGGGAAACTGGTTGGGAATTACCGTAGTCTGTGCTCGGCGATTCGCACCTGGCGGGAGAGGTATGTTCTGATCTCTCCGGTCGAAGGGGTCCTTTCCCGCACCTCTTTCTCTCCCCAGGGAGGCCGGATCACACAGGGAGAGCAGATATTTACTGTCACGCCGGGGAAGAAGGATCAACTCATTGCCCGAGGAATGATCCCCTTGTATGGATCCGGAAAGGTAAAACAAGGACAACGGGCCAGGATCCTGATCGATGACTTCCCTGCCCGGGATTATGGATATCTGACCGGTAAAGTGGAATATGTGTCCCTCGTTCCGGCAGGTGATCATTACCTGGCTGGATTGTCGCTTCCTGACGGGCTGAAGACCAGTTATGGATATCAATTACCTGCCAGACCGGAAATGAAGGGGACCGCTGAGATCATCACCCATGACCAAACCCTGGCCGAAGTGATCATTCAGCCAATAAGATTATTTTTACACCGGCATTTGAAAGATGGGGATGAAGGACATTGATCATACCGGCGATATCTCCTTTTTCGAAAAGGTCTACCAGGTCGTGGTTCAGATCCCTCCCGGACGGGTAACTTCCTACGGTGCTATTGCGGAATATCTGGGAACCAAAGGATCTGCGCGGATGGTCGGCTGGGCGATGAACGCTTCGCATCACGCGTTGCAAAGCATTCCGGCTCACAGGGTTGTAAACCGCAATGGTGCCCTCACCGGGAAGCGCCACTTTGGCGGCCCCGACGTCATGCGCGAACTCTTAGCAAACGAAGGAATACAAGTCATTGACGATAAGATCGTTAACTTCGAAAAACACTTCTGGGATCCTTCCAGGGAACTCTAAAATTAATCACTCACCACTCACCACTCACCGCTCACTGTTTGCAGATTCCTGATAACTGATAATTGATAACTGCTAATTGATAATTGTTTCCTGATCAGTCTCCAACCTGGATATTCCCAATAGCCTTAATGTCTCTTTCAATAGTAAAATTCCCCAACCCTTTTTTGATATTCAGGTGATAGAAGGTTTCCTGAATGTCGGGTGGCGTAAACCTGAAATTAATAGTTGGCCATTGGGTAGTACTCACCAGGTTGCTAATGCCGGTAGTGAATGAACCAGTCGTTGCATCAATAAAATGATTGGCTCCCCCGGTAAGATCTTCAATTCCAATGGAAGCGCTTTCAGAACTGCTATGGGTTGCGTTTTCCAGATTTCCATAGTGGTATTCAATGACATTCGTGGTCTCAAACAATTTGACCTGGAAACTGATTCTTGATGTGGAGCCTGAATTATAGGTCAATACCCGGTACCATTCGGTTGTAAAGACACGGTCTGGCGCTGAACCTTCGGTCTTGTATGAAACAATACTGGTGGCATCATCTATCAGATTATCCCACCAGGGTGCTAGTGTGGCATTGGGAAGGTCGGCTGTAAAAAGATATGGATTGTTTTGAGGATAGGTGGGAGGGTTGATATTGAAAGCGATCCAGCCATTGGTATTGATCAATACCTGTGTGTATTGGGTGCCCATAAAATTGAAGTTGAATCCAATATTCACGGTGGCTGAGCCATTATCTCCCGTAGGTCCTGTCGTGGCACCTGACAGGGCTGTCATACCCTTTGTAAATGTACTTCTGTTGAGATTCTGGATATAGGTAGCAGGATTAATTCCACCAACCAGCCGGGCAGGGGTGGTTGTGAAAAACTCAACTGTACTGGTTCCCGGGTTGAATAAGCCGTAGTTGGTCCAATTCCCGGAAACGCGGACAAGGCCATTTCCTGTTGCTGTCAGATTGTAACCTGGGTTGATCGCCAGGTCTCCGTTCACAGTGAGGACCGCATTACCGCTGAGTGTGAAATTCTGATGTGTGGTGCCGATGGTCATATCACCGCTGGTAATAGGAAAGTTGGGAGCAGAGGTGGGGATGGTGATCGGATTTGATGATGATGGAACAAGATAATTATGCCAATTGGAAGCTGTATTCCAGACCGTAGAAGTGACGCCGGTCCATAATCCCGGAGTACCGGCATGAATGTAATTGGTTTTCGTTTCCGTGTCGTTCCAGAAGCTGTTGCTTGCCAGTAATGATACGGAATATGGGCCATTTGAAGTAAACAGGACTTGAGGATTCTGAGAAGCACTTGTTGTGCCACCGGTATATGAGACAGAGGTAGGATTGAAAGACCAGTTCCAGGTGGTTGGACCGCCCGTGCTAAGATCTGTGAAGGTGACTGCTGAATTGACTTCTGGAGATACGTTATCGGCCACAAAATCTGCAACAATCGGAATGGTTGAAATACAGGAGATGGCTGCTGACCAGCCGCTGGCTATGACAGAATAATCACTGTGGAAGACAAAGGTGAGGGATCCCGTGGCATTATCAGCAGTGATTGTTCCTGGTGATGTAGTCCCGCAATAAGTACCAATAAGAGGGGCTGAAACGTTTTGCCCGTTATAGATTTTCAGGTAGTCATAACTGCAGGATGATTGGTATTCAAGATTGAAGGAGTTAAAAACAAACTTAAGTTTATTGCCAGGATCCGGATTGAAAACCATGGTGAAATCCTGGTTATTGGAGTATTGTCCTGTGGAACCACCTGGATCATAGAAATTCCCTGTGCAGGTTGTGATCGTAGAATTACTCATGTTGAACTCGGGAGGAATAACGTTGATGTAATCTGTTTTTGTCTTTGTATAACTGCCATTTACAGTCAATGAGACGGTTTTCAGTCCTGTTGTTGAGTATGAAACAGTATGGGGTCCAATGGTACTGGCTGTAGCCGGTGTGGCACCGGTACCGAAATTCCACGACCAGCTTGTTCCTCCACAGGTTGTGGCATCTGTAAAGATGGTCGAATTATTTATTACGACTGTTGTTAGACTTGCTGAAAAGTCAGGATTAGCGGCATTTACCGAGATGAAATTGGTTTTTGTTTCTACGTCACTTCCAATAGCATTCGTAGCGGTCAATGATACGGTATAGTTTCCAAAGGCATTGAATTGGACGTGTGGATTTTGAGAAGTAGCGCTGGTTCCATCAATGTATGTAATGGTATTTGGGTTGAAAGACCATTGCCATGATGTCGGCGAACCGGTTGACTGGTCAGTGAAATTGGCAGGTTTACCAATGCAGGGTGTTATGGTACTGACAGTGAATCCGGCAACAGGTGCAACAGGACCGAACTGGAAAGAAGCGATGCGTGTTCTCCATGTCGTAGCGCCGGTTGTTTGGATGTACTCTGTAGTAAACCAGAATGTAGCATCATCTGTCGGATCAACTGACATCATGGAGTAATCTCCCCAGCGGGCAGATGATCCGGTTTGCGAACCACTGCCGTTGATGATCGTCTCTTCAGCAAAGGTCATCATACCAAGCGGATCACCACTCAGCCGTCCCGTATACCGGATGGTGGGATAAATACTTGAAGCATTTGAGACCGAATAACCCAGCGCCATGTTGCCATTTGCATTCATGGCAATACTGCCCATCCAACGATGGTTGGCGTCGGGAGCATACGTGCTCTGCTGATGGATAGACCATCCAAGGCCACTATTCCGAAGCTCATACCAGCGGATCCCGGCAAGACCAGAACCATTGGCATCAACGGTATGATTAGTCACCATCGAACGGTGGGTGCCAAAGTTCCTGTATTGCAACCGGTACATCAGCCGGTCGGAGAGGGTTTCAAGCTTGACGGTCGTCCCTGGCTGATCGCAACAATTCCCACTGGTACAAACATCTGAATCAAAGGATGCTGTGGTTAAACTGTAAGCTTCTGAAAAGGTTGAATTGGCCGTGTTTGTCCAATCAACATGGAATTGCCATATTTTTAAATAGTCTGCAGAAGGTGAGCTCCAGTCATTGAAATAAACAAAATAATTAGGTTCGCCGGCTATGGGAGCAGTAGCGCCATCCCAGTCAGATGGAAGCATGCTTCCCGGATCCGCACTGGCGCCTAAATTAAAATACACCATCCTGGCTCCTGAATTACCAAGGATCATTTGATCCCTTTCAAAAGCGCAAGCTCCAACTCCACCCCATGAAGATCCACTGATGAACTGATTTACTGCCAGATAATATCCATCCGGCCATATACCGAATTTGGGATAATCAGGCATCTTATTTCCAAATTCAAATACCCACCTGTACCAGGAACCTGTTGGATCATTTGTCTGGGAAACAGCCAGTAACATGGCATACTGCGTTGTGTTTGGCAGAGAAAACTGTGTTGCAAGCCACCGGTCTGCTGCCTGATCATACAATACGATGGGATCTCCGTTGTTGGTTCCATTCCATGGAGAAGGAATACCCTGCCAGATCGTGCTTGAATTTGCCGGACCGTATAGAAGCGTTCCTGTCTTGTTCCAAATGGCAAAACCCAGGTTTACCATCTGCATGTAATGATTAGGTCCAACATCTCCCTGCGTATCGGGAGGATATACTCCGTAGGTATTATTGATCCCTTCAAAATTCTGAATAGGCGCTGCCGGGACAGGAGGGGAATAAGATGTATTATCTGTTTGTAACACAGGATCCTGGGCTAACGGCATCCCGTTGCTTTGTAGCTGCTTGAATTCCCTCATTCGAATTTTATTGGGAACTTCTCGCTCCTTCACCGTCCCATCATCCGGGATCTGCACCATGGGCATATTGATCAGTGGAGGCGTAACATCAAAGTAGGTTGCCGTTACAACCCGGGTTGGTGAAAGAGATGTTTCTTGTGAAAAGGAATTACAGGCCATCACCAGCCCGCAGACCAGAAAGACTAGTTTTTTCATGATTTGTTGTATATTGGTTTGTCTAAAGGAGGATCAATAATATGGCATGTGCAAAAGTAAATAAAACAGACAGAATTATTACTTTTGAGGGGATACAAAAAATCAATAGATGGCTCGAAAAACAACCTCAAAACCAACATATTCTCCCGAAGAGATCCTCCATGATTACCGTCTTGCCTGTGAAAGCCGGCAAGCCAGTCTGATGGGGCGCAAAGAGGTTCTGACCGGAAAGGCGAAGTTCGGCATCTTTGGCGATGGCAAAGAGATCCCGCAACTGGCCATGGCCAAGGTCTTCAGGGATGGCGACTGGCGATCGGGATACTATCGTGACCAGACATTTATGCTCGCTTCTGGAATGTTAACACTTGAAGAATTCTTTTCCCAGCTATACGGCGATACCGACCTCACTATCAACCCCGGCCAGGGCGGAAGGATGATGAACAACCATTTTGCAACGCGCAGCCTGGATGACCAGGGCGAATGGAGAGATCTGACCCGCCAAAAGAACTCTTCCGCCGACATTTCCCCAACAGCCGGACAGATGCCCCGGTTGCTGGGGCTGGCGCTGGCTTCAAAAATGTTCAGACAAAATCCGACACTGCAAGCATATCAAAAGTTCTCCTCAAACGGGAATGAGGTCGCCTTCGGAACCATCGGAGATGCCAGTACTTCCGAAGGAATCTTTTTCGAGTCCCTCAACGCTGCCGGCGTGCTGCAAGTTCCTTTGGCAATTTCGATCTGGGATGACGGTTGGGGAATTTCGGTTCCCATCGAATACCAAACGACCAAAGGGAGTATCTCGGAGCTATTAAAGGGCTTTGAAAGAACACCGGAAAAGCCAGGCTTCCTGATTTATAGAGAGAAAGCCTGGAACTATCTGGGCCTTTGTGAAATGTACCGGGAAGGGATTGAGGAGTGCCGGAAGAAACACATCCCCGTGATCTTTCATGTGACCGAGTGTACCCAACCCCAGGGGCACTCCACATCAGGATCGCATGAGCGGTATAAGTCGCCGGAGCGGCTGCAGTGGGAAAAGGAATATGACGGGATCGCCAGGATGAGGGAATGGATCCTGGCCGAGAAAATTGCTGATGCTGATCAGCTTGACCTGATTGAACAGGAGGCCATCAACCGGGTGAAGGAAGCCCGGAAAAATGCCTGGGATCACTACATACAACCCATGTTGAAAAAGCGGGATGAATTCCTCCAGATGGTCGACATCACCACTTGTAATTGCGCGAAAACAAAGAAGATCGATGCGATTAAACAAGACCTTGCCAGGGTGGCCGAACCGGTGCGGAAGGACATCATCAGTTCTGCAAGGAAAATATTGCGGTTGATTTGTAATTCCTGCAGCAATCCGGCCAATTCCCTGAAGATCAATGTAACCAACTGGCTGGAACAGGAGACTGCAGAAGGCAAAGACCGTTACAGTTCCCATCTGTACAGTCAATCCACCCAGAAAGTATTTGATGTGATGCCTGTTGCGCCGGCATATGGAGATGATTCCCCCATGGTTCCGGGCCGGGAGATCATCCGGGAAAACTTCGACAAGCTGTTTGCCAGGGAACCCTTGTTGATGGCCTTTGGAGAGGATGTCGGAAAAATTGGCGGCGTCAACCAGACCATGGAAGGATTACAGGAGAAATATGGCTTACTCAGGATTTCAGATACCGGTATCAGGGAAGCGACCATCCTGGGGCAGGGGCTTGGGCTTGCCATGCGCGGACTACGACCCATTGCGGAGATCCAGTATTTTGATTATCTCCTCTATGGACTGCAGGTTTTGAGTGATGACCTGGCAACCCTTCAATACCGCACCAAGGGAGGACAGAAGGCGCCGCTGATCATTACAACCCGGGGCCACCGGCTGGAAGGGATCTGGCACTCAGGATCCCCGCTGAGCATGATCATCAACTCCATCCGGGGCGTGCATGTATTGGTTCCCAGGAACATGACCCAGGCGGCAGGATTCTATAACACCATGCTGGCGTCCGATGAGCCGGCCCTTATCATCGAACCATTAAACGCGTACAGGTTACGCGAAAGAATGCCGGCCAACCTGGGAGAGTACCGCATTCCTGTCGGAAAGGCTGAAATTCTTGCGGAGGGGAACGATATAACAGTTGTCACCTATGGCTCCTGCGTGAGGATTGCCCAGGATGCCATCCTGCAGCTCCGGGAATACAGCATCAGCGCCGAACTGATAGATGTGCAATCACTCCTGCCATTCGACCTGGATCAGGTTATCCTGCAATCACTCAAGAAAACAAACAAAATCCTGTTCTTTGATGAAGATGTGCCTGGCGGAGCAACTGCATACATGATGGAGAAAGTGCTGGAAGAACAGAAAGGTTTTCAATACCTGGATGCCGAACCCCTTACCCTTACAGCCCGGGAGCACCGGGCAGCCTATAGCACCGACGGGGATTATTTCTCCAATCCCAATGCGGAGGATGTTTTTGATGCAGTTTACAACATCATGCATGAAGTCAACCCAGGAAAATATCCAAAACTTTTCCTTTTTTAGGGATCTAACAGATGACCTTTTGCCTTTTTTCCGATTAAGAGAATGATGGGGCTGAATTTGGAAATAAGCGCCGATGGATCGCATACCCTCTTTTCAGAAAGGTTTCAGGAACATTATCATTCGATCAATGGAGCCATTCAGGAATCGATGCACGTGTTCATTCATGCAGGGCTGGAGTATTCAAGGAATATGGGTAAAACCAACATCGTGGTCTTTGAAACAGGTTTTGGTACGGGGCTCAATGCGCTGTTGGCCTGCCGGTTTGCGGAAGAATATGGCCTCCGGATAAGGTATCTGACAGTCGAACCTCATCCGGTTCCTGTTGAAGTTTATCAACAACTCAACTATTCCAAGATTATCAATTGGGAGCGGGCTTCTGAGGTTTTTCTGCAACTTCATCGGTGTGACTGGAGTACAAGAAATTCAGTTTCAGAGCATTTCGATTTCCTGAAATGGCCAATCGGGCTGGAAGAGATAAGTTTCGATGATGAAAGTGTTGATGTGATCTTCCACGATGCGTTTTCTCCGGATACGCAGCCCGAACTCTGGAGTGAAATGGTCTTTGCAAAGTTCTTTCATGCCCTGCATCCGGGGGGTGTACTGACTACCTATTCATCGAAAGGATCTGTCAAACAAGCCTTGCGGGAAGCAGGCTTTACCGTCACCCGACTTAAAGGACCCGCCGGAAAGAGACACATACTGCGTGCAGCAAAAATTAGGTATTGATCATTTTTCTTATTCACCACAATAGACACATAGGTCACAATAGGAAAATACATGTTAACACAAAAATATCTGAATTCTCTAACCTATACCGTGATAGTGGCTGCCATTGAGGTTCATAAAGACATTGGTCCTGGGCTTCTTGAAAGTGTATATGAAAAGTGTTTAATTCATCTATTGAGAATTCAAGGAATGAAGGTATCAAATCAACAGAAAGTTCCATTGTATTTTAAAGGTTTATACTTGGATTGTGAATTAAGGTACGACTTAATGGTTGATGATAAGATCATTGTTGAATTAAAGGCAGTTGATCAAATATTGCCGATTCATGAGGCTCAGCTTCTTACTTATCTGCGGCTCCTTAGAAAACCCAAAGGAATTCTAATTAACTTCAATTGTACAAACATCTTTAAAGAAGGGCAAAAAACTATGGTTACAGACTTGTTTTCACAGTTACCAAAAGGGTACTAATGTGTCCTATGTGCCTATTGTGGTGAATTAGCAAGGTTGGAGATCAAAGTAGGCTGCAAAATCCAGAAAGAATATGAAAGACAAGAGCTTCAATATTAGAATTTACGGGCTATTGATTAAAGATGGGAAGATCCTCGTTACCGATGAATTCCGGTTAGGTATACCGATGACCAAATTCCCAGGCGGCGGGCTACAATTTGGCGAAGGCCCGGTGGATTGTCTCCGGAGAGAATTCCGGGAAGAGCTGAACATGGAAATCAAGGAGCCGGTCCATTTCTATACAACGGAATTCTTTCAGCCCACCGAGCTTCTTCCCTCCAACCGGCAACTCATCAGCATCTACTACCTTGTTGAACCGGTTGATAAAGAGGTAGTTATTAGAGTTACAGAAAAGAGATTTGATTTTGAATATATCGACGGCGCACAGACCTTTCGATGGGTAGCTCTTTCAATTCTGGATAAGGAAGAATTTACCTTTCCGGTTGACAGACTTGTTGCCGGGAAGATACTGCATATGAGTTCAACCCCTCACTCCCCTTCTCCTGAGAGGAGAAGAGATCAGGGAGATGGTACAACTACCTCTTATGAATAGAAGTCATGTTCAGTCACTTAACCACAGAGTTCACTAAGGATGCACGGAGTTCACGGAAGGGGAGTTACTTTGACTAAGGGAAATTCTTGTTGTCAGTCATGTTTTATTAATTCTGGAAAGTATGTATGAGAATCAGATCGCGGGATTGGTTATTGGGCAGGCTATTGAGGTTCATAAAGCGCTTGGTCCAGGACTTCTTGAGAGTGCATATAAAGAAAGTATCTTCTATATGCTAAAACAGGTTGGACTATTTGTTGAAAAAGAAAAGCCAATGCCTTTGATTTTTGAGGGCATACATCTTGAATGTGGATATAGACTGGATCTACTGGTTGAAAGAAAAGTTGTTGTTGAAATAAAAAGCGTTGAATCAATCAATGATGTGCATCTGGCCCAGATACTGACATATCTGAAATTGGGCAAATACCATCTTGGATTATTGATTAATTTTAATGTTTCTCTGTTAAAGAATGGAATTAAAAGGGTCATAAATGGATATTAAATGAAAACCACAACAGATTAGATGGAAGTACTGAAGTTCATGCTCTGCGACCTCCGCGCCTTCTCTGAGATCTCTGTGGTAAATAAATTACAACCATGTTAGAATCACTGAAATCCTCCGACATCCTCTTTCTGGATATCGAAACCGTCCCCATGGTCAGCAAGTACGCCGACCTCCCTGAAAGATTCAGAAAACATTGGGACCTCAAGGCTGAAAACCTGAACAAACAAGACCGTTTTGCCGGAAATGAGGCCAAGTCTCCGGAAGATCTTTTTCCAAGAGCGGGGATCTATGCCGAATTTGGTAAGGTCATCTGTATCTCGGCAGGGTACATAAGGGGTTCCGAGTTTCGCATCAAATCTTTCTTTGGGGATGATGAACGGAAATTGCTGGATGACTTCAGGGCTTTATTGGAACGATCCTTCAACCATGATGAGCACCTGCTGTGTGCCCACAATGGCAAAGAGTTTGACTTCCCTTACCTGACACGCCGGATGCTCATCAACCGTTTGCGAATTCCCAGAATTCTTGACCTGTCCGGAAAGAAAAAATGGGAAATCCAGCATCTGGATACGATGGAGATGTGGAAATTCGGCGATTTCAAGAACTACACTTCCCTTGACCTCCTGGCCGCGGCCTTTGATCTTCCATCCCCCAAAGACGATATCGGCGGCGCCGATGTGTGGAAAGTGTACTGGGAAGACCACGACCTGCCAAGGATTGTCACCTATTGCCAGAAGGATGTCCTCACCGTTGCCCGGCTGCTGATGTGCTTCCTTGGAAAAGAGACCATTTCTGACGACATGGTCGTTATTAAAGCATAATCAAAGGCACTGAAATAGGCCTTTCCGGGAAGGTGCTACATCCCATCAGATGAGAATATACATATCGTTGATTCCCACCCGTGAAAATCTGTTCCATCTGCGTTCCAGATAATATTTCAATACCACTTTCCTGAGATTACTTTATCTTTGCTCTCAAAACAACCCCTGATAGCCCTCCATGATGGCCAACAAGATCTACTTTGCATCCGACTTTCACCTAGGCATACCTGATCATCCACAAAGCCTGGAGCGGGAGAAGAAGATCGTTGCCTGGCTGGAAGAGGTCCGCAAGGACGCCCAGGCTATTTACCTGATGGGTGACGTCTTCGATTTCTGGTTCGAGTACCGGACAGTTGTTCCCAAGGGTTATGTTCGGCTTTTCGGGAAGCTGGCTGAGATCACCGATGCAGGGATCCCGGTTCATCTCTTCCGCGGCAACCATGATATGTGGGCCTTCGATTACCTCGAGAAGGAGCTTGGTCTCATCATGCACCGCGACCCGGAAATCCTGGATTTACCGGGTAAACGCTTCTACATTGCCCACGGCGACGGCTTGGGACCAGGTGACAAGGGGTATAAATTCATCAAAAAGGTCTTCCAGAACAGGATCCTGCAATGGCTCTTCAGCTGGATCCATCCCGACCTGGCCATCCGCATTGCCAACTTCTGGAGCGGGCAAAGTCGATATCTCAACCTGACTAAGAAAGAGGAAGAGTTGAAACGGCTCACGGCTAACAACTCCGAGAACGCTCCGCTGGCCATCCATTCCCGCAACATCCTGGCCGATGGAGAGCAGATCGACTACTTCATCTATGGCCACTGGCACCTGCCCATCGATGTAAAGCTCACCGACACCTGCCGCTACATCAACCTCGGCGACTGGCTGACGAACTTTACGTATGCGGTGTTTGATGGGGAAAAGCTGGATATGATCAGATGGATGGAGAAATGAAAAAGCGGCCTTTTGAGCCGCTTTTTTCTTGTTTCATAAAGATGATCCTTATGCGGGATGGATCGCCTCAACCGGGCAAACATCTGCGCATGCGCCGCAGTCGGTGCAGACAGCAGGGTCAATTACGTAAATGTCACCTTCAGCAATGGCCTCAACCGGGCACTCATCGATACAGGTTCCGCAAGCAGTACAGTCTTCGTTAATTATATAAGCCATGGTTATTAAGAATATTGATTTCGGTGCAAAGATATAAAAATTCAATTTCAGCGAAAAAAAATACCTTTGCACGGCTAAACCTCAAGTTATCATGACCCAAAAGAAGAAAAACATCATTGAAAGAGAAGAAGTTGTGGTGAAGTTCGTGGGTGATTCCGGCGACGGGATGCAGCTCACCGGCAGCATCTTCTCCGACAGCGCAGCCATTGCCGGCAACGACCTGGCTACTTTCCCCGACTTTCCGGCGGAGATCCGCGCACCCCAGAATACCATCGCCGGCGTCTCCGGATTTCAGGTTCATGTAGGGAAAGAAAAAATCCATACCATCGGCGACCAGGTGGATGTGCTTGTGGCCATGAACCCGGCATCCCTGAAAGCAAACCTCAAATGGGTAAAGAAAGGCGCTACCATCCTTGTTGATGCCGATGCATTTGATGAAAAATCAATAGAAAAAGCCGGCTACAAGGATAATCCGCTGACAGACAACAGCCTGGAAAGCTATCTCCTGCTCAAGGCCAAGATCACTACCCTGACCAAGGAAAGCCTCAAAGATATGGGAGTGGATACCAAGACTGCGGAGCGAAGCAAAAACATGTTCGCACTGGGCATGCTCTATTTCATCTTCGACCGTGACCTGAAACAGGCTTTTCATTATTTTGAGACTAAGTTCAAGAAAAATCCCCGGCTTGCTGACATCAACAAAGTTGTGTTGCAATCGGGATATAACTACGCTGATACCATTGAGGCGCTCGAATCGGTGATCCATGTCGGCCCGGCCAAAATGAAAAAAGGCCGCTACCGCAATATCACCGGCAACGTGGCTACAGCCTGGGGATTGCTGGCTGCTGCTGAAAAATCGGGAAGGCCATTATTCCTTGGTTCCTATCCCATCACGCCGGCAACCGAAATATTGATGGAATTGTCTCTGCACAAATCGCTCGGCGCCAGAGTTTTCCAGGCAGAAGATGAAATTGCAGGCATCTGCTCCGCCATTGGCGCAAGCTACACCGGTTCGATGGCTTGTACCACCACCTCCGGCCCTGGATTATCACTGAAAAGCGAAGCCATCGGGCTGGCGGTAATCACCGAATTGCCGCTCATCATCGTGAATGTCCAACGTGGTGGCCCTTCAACGGGGTTACCTACCAAATCAGAACAATCAGACCTTTACCAGGCACTCTTCGGCCGAAATGGCGAGTGTCCGGTTATCGTGATCGCAGCTTCCACGCCCGACAACTGTTTCTATTACGCTTTCGAGGCCGCCAAGCTTTCGATGGAACACATGACTCCATGCATCCTCCTCACAGATGGCGCCCTGGGATTTGGTTCCGCCTTATTCAGGATACCGAAGATGTCGGAACTGCCTGCCATTAAGCCTCCTATTGCGAAAGCCAACGAACCGGATTTCAAACCCTACAAACGCGATCCGGAAACGCTGGTCAGAAAATGGGCCATCCCTGGTACCGAAGGATTGCGTCACAGAATTGGCGGCTTGGAAAAAGAAAATATCACAGGAGTCGTTACCACTGATCCGATGAACCACCAAGTGATGGTTGACCTCCGTGCCGCCAAAGTTGAAAAAGTGGCCGATTTTATCCCGGAACAAACGCTCGACGGCCCTGCCAAAGGCGATCTGCTGGTCGTGAGCTGGGGTGGAACCTACGGTAGTGTCCACCAGGCTGTACAAAAAGTTCAGGCCGAAGGAAAAAGCGTGAGCCATGCCCACTTTAACTACATCATGCCGCTGCCGAAGAATACGGGCAAAATCCTGAAAAACTTCAAAAAGATCCTGGTGTGTGAGCTCAACAGCGGACAGTTTGTCAACTACCTCCGGATGAAATTCCCCCTACCGAATTTCTACCAGATCAACAAGGTGCAGGCCTTGCCCTTCACGATCCAGGAGTTAACCGAAAAGTTCAACCAAATGCTTGAGGAGAAATAATATGGAACCCAACGAAATAATCAATCCTACTGTTGAACGATCTACCGTTCAATTATCAAAAGCTGATTTTGAAAGCGACCAGATGGTCAAATGGTGCCCCGGCTGTGGCGCTCATGCTATCCTGAGTGCCCTGGAAAGGGTTTTTCCGAAGATCGGCTACCGCAAGGAGAACTTCTGCCTGGTCTCCGGGATCGGGTGCTCCTCACGCTTCCCGTATTATGTGAACACCTACGGTATCCATGGCATCCATGGCAGAGCAGCCGGCATCGGCACCGGCGTCAAGGTGGCCAATCCGCGGCTCAGCGTCTGGATCGCCACCGGTGACGGAGATTCCCTGGCTATCGGAGGAAACCATTTCATCCATATCATCCGCCGTAACGTCGATGTGAACATCATCCTGTTCAACAACCAGATTTATGGCCTGACCAAAGGCCAATATTCACCAACCACACCGATGGGTAAGGTGACCAAAACATCCCCGCAAGGAACCATCGAGCATCCCTTTAATGTTGGGGAACTGGTCATGGGCGCACAAGGTACCTTCTATGCCCGTGTACCGGATAACGACATCAACCTGATGACGGAAGCTATGTTCGAAGCTGCCAAACATGATGGTACTTCGGTCATGGAGATACTGCAAAACTGCATCATCTTTGCCGACAAAGTCCATTTCGATATTATCAGCAAAGAGCACCGGGAGGAGAACATGCTGGTTGTGCATAATGGCGAACCCATGCTGTTCGGCAAGGATAAAAAGAAAGGCCTCCGTATTAATGGGACGCAATTGGAAGTTGTTGAGCTTGGTAAAGGTGGTATCACCGAAAGCGACATCCTTGTGCACGACAAATACAATCCCGATCCGGGAATCCACCTCATGCTGGCAAAGCTGGCTCCGCCTCATTTCCCCATGGTCTTCGGGGTGATCCGCTCGGCGATCTTCCCAACCTACGACGACCTGGTTGAAGAACAGATCAAACATGCCAAGGCATCTTCCAAGATCAAATGCATGGATGACTTGCTGAACGAAGGCGATACGTGGGAGATAAAATAAGTGCAAAAGGTAAAGTGCAAAGTGTAATAATTTGCACTTTACACCTTGCACTTTGCACTTTAGATTTTAGCTTTTAGATTTTGGATTTTAGATTTATCCTTTTTCTTCTGCCGCTTTCATTTCTATCTTTACATGATGTTTCAGCGATTTGCCTCGCCCGCTCAAAGAAAGATTTAATGTGCAGCTATTGATGACTTATCCGTTTAGGACAATATCTATAAAGCCATAGTCTTCCATAACTTCCTTTGCCAACCTTTCTGCCTCTGAATAGCTATGCGTTTTTTGATTTGCATTGAGGAGTAATTGTTCTCTCAATGTTTGCAAATAGCTTCGATAGCTATCCAAAATATTGATAATAACATCTTTATCGACAGGAATACGCAACTGAAAAATACCGGGTCTGGACAAGATCAGGAGAAACTCCGCAACAGCCTTTTCCCGGGTTTGAAAGATCTCCGTCCCTTTTTCATCACGAACGATAAAGTTTCCCAGGAAATATTCCGCTGAGAGACTTGAACCGGTGGAATTGATGATTTCTGTTTGGTTCATCGTAATAATGCGTACCTGTGAAAAAAAGTATAGATATTTGTACTCATGACATTGCAAAGCTTACTATACCATGCTTTTGGTTTGAAAGGCCAAGAGTATTTAAAGACAGAGTACGTAG
>VGGL01000006.1 GCA_016868575.1 Bacteroidota bacterium | reverse complement strand
GTAGCCCTCTACCGGGGGGTGATGGATGAGCAAGGGATCATCCACAAACAGGCTGACCTGGAATTGATGCGCAAAGAACTTTTTGCGGTTAGCATTTCTGATGTGGAAACCCGCGAAACCATAAGGAAAGCATGGGAAACCCACCGGTTGCTGCTGGAACCCCATGGCGCTGTCGGCTGGGCCGGACTGATGAAATACCTGGCATCGGATCTCACTGCAGACCAACCCGGTCAGCTTTGCATCTCGCTGGAAACCGCCCACCCTGCCAAGTTCCCGCAGGAAATCAACACCATCCTCCATTTCGATCCTGAACTTCCACCCAGCCTGAAAGGACTGGAAGGCAAAACAGAATATGCTGAACCTTTGGCCAATGAATACGCCAGCTTTAAGTCATTTCTGCTGGGCAACTTTTAGTTTCTAGACTACGTGGAAGTGTGACAACTTATTGAGGTTTCTGAAGGCTTCCTGACTTCAAATTCAAATTTATTGGTGATCAGTTGCCGGAATTGGTACAACACCAAATAGTAAACGCCAATACTTGCCAATGCAGCAAGGCCGGTGATGGCTTCGCTTGCATGGAGCAGGACAGTTATCAGGATAACGAGTCCCATCCACACGAATGGCAGTAAATAGGACAATAACACTGCCCGGAAACCCTGCGATTCCCGCATGATTATTTCAACCTGGTCTCCTTTTGAAAAACCTTCGTCCGATTGGTTGAAAGTCATCTCTTTATCCTGGGATTCAGCCATCGAGCACCCTTTCCTGGAAACGCAGTTTCCACAAGCTGAGACGGACAGGATTTTTACCCGGATGAAATGGGTTCCGGTTTCAATAACTTCTGCAGGATGGGATATCAGTGTATTTTTCAAGGGATTGCTTTTTTTATTGACGCTGTTTTGGTTGGATCTAAGTGGATAAATATAGGATCGACCAAGCTTGTAACAAATGAAAATTGTTTGTAATCTTGCAAAAAATTTCTCCTATGGTTGATCTTTCTACTTCCTACATGGGACTTACCCTGAAAAACCCAATCATTGTCGGAAGTTCAGGGCTTACCAATTCACCCGACAAAATTAAGGAATTCGAAGAAAAAGGGGCAGGCGCAGTCGTTCTGAAATCCATTTTCGAAGAACAGATACGGTTTGATATTCACAAAACACTCGAATTTGAGGACACTTACAACCTCAGCCAGGAAGCTTTCGATTATGTGAAAAGCACCATGAAGGATAACTCCGTTTCCCATTATATGAACCTGATCAGGGAAGTGAAGAAAAACGTCAGTATTCCTGCCATTGCAAGCATCAACTGCTTCACCATGAGCGAATGGATCAGTATTGCCAAAGATATTGAAAAGGCAGGAGCTGACGGACTGGAACTGAACGTATTCATTATGCCCGGAAAGCTTGATATCAGCGGTGCGGAGCATGAAAAGATGTATTTTGAGATTATCGAGAATATCAAGAAAACAGTTAAGATCCCTGTTGCCCTTAAAACGGGTTATTACTTCAGCAATATTGTACATACCCTGAAACAATTTTCCTGGAGGGGGATTCAGGCGTTGGTATTGTTCAACCGTTTCTTTACGCCCGATATCAACCTGGAAACCATGAAACTTCAGGTGGCAAATGTCTTCAGCAAACCCGAAGAACAATACATTCCCTTGCGTTGGATTGCCATGATCGCCGGAGATGTTCGCTGCGATATCTCTGCCTCCACCGGGATCCACGACGCACCGGCTGTGATCAGGCAATTGCTTGCAGGAGCCACAACCACCCAGCTTTGCTCAACCCTTTATCTGCACGGAGCTGACCAGATACGAATCATCCTGGAAGGATTGACACAGTGGATGGAAGCCCATAAGTTCAATCAGATCTCTGCCTTCCGGGGTAAAATGAGTGTAAAAGCACATGAAAATCCCGTCTTATACCATCGTGTTCAGTATCTGAAACACCTCTCCGGAATGGAATAAGCGTATCCTGATAATCAATAAAACACTTATCATTGTGAGTAGTCTTGTCATTTATGTTGTTGTGTCATTAAGCCTGATGGGCTTGATCTCGGCCATCATCCTCTTCTACATAGCCAAAAAGTTCAATGTAGTTGAAGATCCCCGGATTGATGAAATTACTGCCATCCTGCCCGCAGCAAACTGTGGCGGATGCGGCTTTGCCGGATGCCGGAATTTTGCAGAAATAATCGTCAAGAATGAATCGCTTGACAATATGTTCTGCCCTGTGGGTGGAAATGACCTGTTGAAGCTGATCGGCCCGATCATCGGCCAGGAAGCAGTTGAAAAAGATCCGATGATCGCCGTCGTAAGATGTAATGGAACCTATCAGCTTGCACCGGTGAAAGTCGATTATGACGGATTGACTTCCTGTTATTTCATGCATGCCCTCTCTTCCGGCGAAAATGGATGTCCTTACGGGTGCCTGGGAGGTGGAGACTGTGTCATCGCTTGTACTTTCAATGCGATGTATATGGATAAGGAAACAGGACTCCCGGTGATCATTGAAGATAAATGCGTTGCCTGTGGCGCCTGCGTGAAGGCTTGCCCCAGAAAGATCATCGAACTGAGAAAGAAAGGCCCCAAGAACCGCAGGATTTTCATCTCCTGCATCAATAAGGAAAAGGGCGCTGTGGCTAAAAAGAATTGTGAGGTGGCCTGCATCGGTTGCGGAAAGTGCGTCAAGGAATGTAAATTTGAGGCCATTACCCTTGAAAATAACCTGGCATACATCAACTTCGAGAAATGTACTCTGTGCAGAAAATGTGTTGCCGTATGTCCGACAAATTCTATCCTTGAAGTCAATTTCCCGGAAAGAAAAAAACCGGTTACCCAAACCGAAGCCCAGGAAGCATAATATAATTAAGGTATACAACGGATCAGATATGTTGTTAAAGACTTTCAAACATGGAGGTGTTCACCCCGAGGAGAACAAAAGATCGGAAAAGAGCCCGATCCGGACACTCAAATTGCCTGCAATAGCCATTGTTCAACTATCTCAGAACGTGGGCCCACCCTCGGAACCCATCGTCAATAAAGGGGATAAGATACAAGTGGGACAACTCATTGCAAAGGGCAAGGCGTTCATCTCTGCCAATATCCATGCCCCGGTCTCTGGCACTGTCACCAAAGTGGATGATGCCCCCGATATCTCTGGATACCGGAAAAAAGCTATTCACATTGAGGTTCAGGGAGATGAATGGATGGAAGGAATTGATCGCACACCGGATTTGAAAAGCGAAATCGGTCTTTCTGCGCAGGAAATCATCCAAAAAATCAAGGAATCCGGTATCGTCGGACTCGGTGGAGCCGCTTTTCCCACCCATGTGAAACTCATGGTACCGGAAGGAAAAAAGGCAAACTGCCTGATCATCAATGCTGTGGAATGTGAGCCGTACCTTACGGCCGACCACCGGGTCATGCTGGAAAGGGGAGAGGAGCTATTAGTGGGTACCCGAATTCTGATGAAAGCCCTTGGTGTCGACAAGGCTTATATCGGGATCGAAAACAATAAGCCCGACGCCATCAGCCACCTGGCAAACCTCCTGAATGGGAACAACCGGATCGAAGTGGCGCCCCTCAAAGTCAAATACCCGCAGGGAGGTGAAAAGCAACTCATCAAAGCCATCATCAACCGGGAAGTGCCTTCCGGAAAGCTGCCGATTGATGTTGGCTGTGTCGTCCAGAATGTGGGCACAGCGGTGGCTGTATATGAGGCAGTTCAAAAAAACAAACCCTTGATCGACCGGGTTATCACAGTAACCGGGAAATCAGTTTCAAATCCATCCAATCTGCTCGTACGGATCGGAACGCCAGTCTCCATGCTGATTGAAGAAGCAGGCGGTTTCCCTGCCGATGCGAGCAAAGTGATCAATGGCGGTCCCATGATGGGAAAAGCATTGAATAACCTGGATGTTCCGGTCGTAAAAGGGATGTCCGGCGTCCTTCTCATGCCTGAAAATGAAGCAAGAAGAGCCCCGGTTGTAAACTGTATCCGTTGTGCACGGTGTACCACTGTTTGTCCGATGGGACTTGATCCGTACCTCATCGCTCAGATATCGGAGATCGGAAAAGAAGAAATGGCCGAAAAAGAAAGAGTGATGGATTGCATCGAATGTGGCTCATGTCATTTTACCTGCCCGGCAGGAAGACCCCTGCTCGATCATATCCGCAAAGCCAAAAGCAAGGTTGGTTTCCTCATCAGAACACGCGTAAAATAATCGTAATACTATGACAACACGGTTAGTCTTGTCCGGATCCCCGCATATCCACGGGGATCAGTCTGTCCAAAAGATCATGTGGGGAGTCGTCCTGGCGCTGATCCCTGCCCTGCTGGTCTCATTCTGGTACTTTGGCCTTGGCGCCATCCTGATCACCACAGTCGCAGTCCTATCCTGCCTGATCACCGAATACCTGATCCAGCGACTCATCCTCAAGGAACAATCAACCGTCAGCGACGGATCTGCTGTGATCACAGGAATACTGCTGGCACTCAATGTCCCCTCTAACCTGCCATTGTGGATGATCGCAGTGGGCTCTATCGTTGCTATCGCCATCGCCAAAATGAGCTTTGGCGGACTGGGTAAGAACCCCTTCAATCCTGCCCTTATTGGACGGGTGTTCCTGTTGATCTCTTTCCCGGTAGCAATGACTTCCTGGCCCCTGCCGGAAGCAAACAGATGGGTGCTGATAGATGCATTGACCGGCCCGACCTCCCTCGGTGTTATCAAGGAAGGTTTGGCAAAGGGTGAAACCATCTCCCAACTGATGCCGGAAGTTCCATCTTACCTGAACATGCTCATCGGAAACATGGGAGGATCACTTGGCGAAGTTTCCGCACTTGCCATCCTGATCGGCGGCTTGTTCATGATCTTCCGGAGGATCATTACCTGGCATATCCCGGTCACATACATACTCACTGTTTTTGTTTTTACCGGGATCATGTACCTGATCGATCCAAACCTTTACGCAGATCCGGTGTTTCACCTCCTGGCCGGCGGACTCATGCTCGGAGCAATATTTATGGCAACCGACATGGTGACATCCCCCATGAGCTTCACCGGGATGATCATCTTTGGCATCGGGTGCGGGGTGCTTACCGTCCTGATCCGTATTTGGGCCGCCTATCCGGAAGGTGTTTCTTTCGCAATTCTCATCATGAATGCCTTTGTGCCGTTGATCAACAAAGGCTTCAAGCCAAAAAAATTCGGAGAGGAGGTAAAACATGGCTAAAATGAAATCCACCTTCCTGACGATGTCCATGACATTGTTCCTGGTGACTTTCGCAGCTTCCCTGGCGCTGGGTATCGTATATGAATTGACCAAAGGCCCGAAAGCAGAAGCCGAAAGCATGAAGAAAAATTTCGCCATCAAAAAAGTGGTGCCGGACTTTGATAACAGCCCCAATACAGAATCTTATACCATCCCGGAAGCCGGCGGAACAGGAACCCTTACCTGCTACCCTGCGAAAAAATCTGGAGAACTTGTTGGAACGGCCATTGAATCCTATACGATGAACGGATTCAGCGGACTGATTCGGGTCATGGTGGGAATCACACCCGATGGGAAAATCTTTAATACCTCCGTGCTGGAGCAAAAGGAAACCCCGGGCCTGGGCACCAAAATGACCGAGCCATTTTTCAAGGATCAATTCAATGGAAAAGATCCCCTCACCTTCGCACTGAAAGTTAAAAAAGACGGGGGTACTGTCGATGCCATTACTGCATCAACCATCACTTCCCGTGCATACTGTGACGCTATCCAAAGGGCCTTCGATGCCTACATGAAAGGAGGTAAACATGAATAAAAACCTGCGAGAATTTACCAAAGGCTTCATTGCTGAAAACCCGGTCTTTGTTTTGTTGCTGGGGATGTGCCCCACACTGGGAACAACCACCTCTGCCATCAATGGAATCGGGATGGGACTGGCAACAACCTTCGTCCTCATAATGTCCAACGTGGTCATCTCCCTGATCAAAAATGTGATCCCGGATAAAGTCAGAATCCCGTCCTTCATCGTCGTCATCGCTTCTTTTGTGACAATCGTCGACCTGGTGATGGCTGCCTGGTTCAATACCCCCGGTCCTAACGGGGAACCCAGTCTCTATGATAACCTCGGAATCTTTATCCCACTGATCGTGGTCAACTGTATTGTGCTTGGCCGCGCAGAAGCCTTTGCCTCCAAAAACAATGTCTTTAAATCTTTCCTGGATGGATTGGGACTGGGACTTGGTTTCGCCTTTTCGCTGGCAATCCTGGGAACGGTCAGGGAACTCTTGGGAAATTATGCATTTTTCGGACTAAAACTGATCCCAACCGACGGCATGCTGGTCTTTGTCCTGGCTCCAGGCGCATTCCTTGCCCTCGGATTCATCATCGCCCTGATCAATCACCTTAAAACCCGATAGAGGAGGAGCATATGGAATATATCATCATTATCATCTCGACGGTTTTTGTAAATAATATCGTCCTGGCTCAGTTCCTGGGAATATGCCCGTTTTTGGGCGTATCGGGGAAAATTTCGACATCCACAGGAATGGCCGCAGCCGTCCTATTCGTGATAACGCTCGCTACCATTGTCACTTGGCTGATTTATACCTTCATCCTGGTTCCTTTTGGGATTGGTTTCATGCAAACCATCACTTATATCCTGATCATTGCAGCGCTTGTTCAGATGGTTGAAATCATTTTAAAGAAAGTAAGCCCTGCCCTCTACCAGGCGCTGGGTGTCTATCTTCCACTGATCACAACCAATTGTGCCATCCTTGGCGTTGCCATCCTGGTTATTCAAAAGGATTTTAATCTGCTTGAAAGCATCATATTCGCCATCGGAAATGCCATTGGCTTTGGACTCACATTGATTCTGTTTGCAGGCATCCGCGAACAGCTGGAACTTGTGCAAGTCCCAAAAGGGATGAAAGGGGTGCCTATTTCTCTTATTGTCGCCGGACTGATGGCACTGGCTTTCATGGGTTTCGCCGGTATTGTCTGATAAAACCTTTTTTAACATGCATATCCTTTGCTCCGACCTCGAAGGGGTCTTCGTTCCTGAAGTGTGGATCAATGTTGCGGAAAAAACCGGAATCCCGGCATTGCGCCGAACCACCCGCGACGAACCAGACTATGACAAACTCATGCACTATCGGATGAAAATCCTGGATGAACATGGCCTGAAATTGAAGGATATCCAAAATGTCATCGCCCAGATCAAACCCCTGCCGGGGGCAATTGAGTTCATCGAATGGATGAAAGAACGAACACAACTCATTGTGGTTTCCGATACCTTCATTCAGTTCGCTGATCCCCTCATGAAACAACTCAACAGACCAACCCTCTTCTGCCACTCCCTGATCATCGATGAGACCGACCGCATCATCGGATATAAACTCCGTCAACCTGATCCCAAAAGAAAAACTGTTGAAGCGCTCCAGAGTCTGACCTATCAGGTCATCGCTTTCGGCGATTCCTACAATGATGTCAGCATGCTCAAACAAGCCGATGTCGGTATCCTCTTCCGCCCTCCCCAAAATGTGATCGACGATTTTCCTCAGTTTCCGGTTTGTTATGATTATGAGAAGATTAAGAAGATTCTGGTACAGTACATATAGCCTTTCTGTTTTTGACCTTTTTGCATAGGTCTTTGTCTATAAGGTATTTAAAGATGTCCGTATTGTCTATGCGCCACCCCTTTCGGTTGGAAACTATGGCGGCGAAATTGATAACTGGATGTGGCCC
Organism: Bacteroidota bacterium; assembly: GCA_016868575.1. Taxonomy (GTDB): domain Bacteria; phylum Bacteroidota; class Bacteroidia; order Bacteroidales; family FEN-979; genus VGGL01. Next base: position 48,264 of record VGGL01000006.1, on the reverse strand, counting down.
GGGCATACCGGTGACTTCTCTTTCCTTCGTGTTTATTCATCTCCTGATGGAACGGGAAAAGCATATGACGAAAACAATATCCCCTACAATCCGAAAGTTTGGCTCCGCGTGGCAAAAGATCCAGTCCGGGTAGGCGATTTAACCTTCGTCCTGGGCTACCCGGGATTTACCACTCGCTACAGATCCTCAACCTCTGTACAATGGAACCGGGATTACAACTATCCTTTCTCCATCGACAATTTCAAAGAGATCATCGAATTGAATGAATCCCTGACAAAAAATGACCCCGAAGGAAAGCTCAAGGTGGCAAACCTCAATAAAGGACTTGCCAATGTCATGAAGAATTACCAGGGGAAAGTGGAAGGAATGAAAAAGACCAATTTCCTCCAAAAGAAGATCGACTTCGAACAGGATTTTACCAAATGGACCAACACCTCTCCGGTTCTTCGTGAAAAATATGGTTCCATCCTGCAAAAGGAAAAAGCTGAATACGAAGTGATAAGGAAAACAAAAGACCGGGATAATGTATTTCGGTTATTCCAAGGTTTAGCTGGTGTACCCCTGAGTGTTGCCGGTCAGTTGTATAGCCTTGCCATGGAAATGCAAAAACCTGAAAGCGAGCGGCAACCTGGATTGAACGAAGATGCCATCAATGATGCCATTGATGGACTTCAATACACCTATGCCAACTATTATGAACCGTCCGAGAAGGCTTTGTTCATCAGATCCCTGAAATTGGCCGCGGAACTTCCTCAAAACCAAAAGATCGAAGGTTTGAACGCGATCCTGAATGACAAATCAAAAACCATTGAGCAATTTGCCGGCCAGGCTTTTAAAGCAACACGGATGAAAGACCTTGAATATGTAAAAACCCTTGTTAAAAAAACGCCGGCTGAACTCAAGGCATTGAATGATCCCTTTATCAACCTGGCTGCCGCCTTGTACCCTACTTCGGAAGAGATCAGGATTACCAGTGAAAGATTTGGTGCCAATGTCACCGAGCTGAGAAAAACCTACCTCGATGGTATCTTTGAGTGGAAAGGGAAAAACATGTATCCGGATGCCAATGGAACCATGCGCTTCTCCTTTGGCCCCGTTCGTGGCTATGACCCGGCAGATGCTGTGACATACCATCCCCAGACCACGTTGAAAGGGGTGATCAATAAGAATACCGGCAAAGAACCTTTTAATGCCCCCGCAACCCTTGTTGACTTGTATGCAAAAAGAAACTTCGGCCGGTGGATGGATCCCGCCCTAAAGGATGTACCTGTTGCATTTCTCTCGATGTGCGATATTACCGGAGGGAGCAGCGGCAGCCCCATCCTCAATGCCAAAGGAGAGATCATCGGGGTCGTATTCGACGGTAATTATGAAGCCATGATCAGCGACTGGCAATATGACTATGACCTGCAAAGGGTCATCTCCGTCGATATTCGCTATGTTCTGTTTATCACAGAAAAACTGGCGGGAGCTGACTTCATCCTGAAAGAGATGGGTGTGACGAAGTGACTTCTTTTCCTTCGTATTAACAAGTTGGATTTCTTCGGATCGCTTTAAGCATGCTGTAACGCTATGTATTTCTCAACAGCCGGCAAACTGTCATAGTTCTCAGTTGCTGAGAATAGCGATTGCAAGCCACCTGAAGTTTGATACACCGGATTTGTTAAGGCCTTGATCTGTAACTCCGTAGGAACGTTTGCTTGTTGCATCAAACGACCCATCTGCGTCTGACCGATCTCATAGCCGGGAATAACTAACCTGGAAAAGAAATTATCCGTTTCATACATCGCTTCAAAAGGGCCGGCAGACAGATGAACATAATTCCTGGAGACAGAAACGTCTTCAAGATCAAGTTCAAGCGCCTGATCCAATAGATCCCTTCGGATAGAGCCGGGTGACGCTTTGGCAGGATCCGTCTCACCCGTCAACTCCATTTTAAGTCGTTCCCAGGAAGTGTCGGAGTTCAGCAGAAGAACAAGAATCCGTTTTTCCCATCCGGTAAAATAACTGAGCTGTTGCGGATGAAATCCATTGATGATGATGATCTCCTCTGAGCCAATGTGAAAACGGCCATAATAAAACCCGCTTTTCAATTTGAAATGCTTACCCTGTAGCCAGATCCGGTTTAATTCTTTTTCATCCGGACCGGGATGCTGAGTGAGTACTTCATGCCCGCCCAGGATGGTAATTTTTATCTCCGGATCAACCCCAAGATGGTGCAAAATCGCTTCTTTTTCTTTGGTGGAGATGATGTGTGACCCGCCGCGGGAAAGGGTATTGATGTACTGATAATGGGCATCCATAATTCCCGTTTTCCTGAGCACTTCACCCGGTACCATAATAGCCCCGCTGATGAGCAGGTGATAAGCCTCAAACTTTTTCTGAATGAGCTGAAATATTCTTTTCGTCGTGTCCGGTCTTCCTGCTGGAAAGCATTCAGGTTTAAAAAAGAATAGCAACTGGTTCTTTTTCAATACCTGGAAGTCAAAGCCAAGGCAAATGGATGCATGCTCGGGGATTTCAAGAAAACTGTTGATTTCCAGGTTTGTTAGGGGTCCTGTTCCGTTCATGTCTTCTGGTGTTGGTGTATTTACATAGCCACAATAAAAAATGGGCATGGATTTCAACCTGGTGGATCATTGACCATGGGTGAATACGCGCCCTCCCACTTCGCAATGCAACTGCAATACCAAACAAAATACTGAATACAACGATCTGCAAAACCTGCCCCTCGTAAATCGACCGGGCTATGTTCTCTGGAAAGATATGCAGGATGATGTCTTCCCAACTTTGCTTCTGGATTACCGGAACCTGGCTGGTTTCTATATTGGCGGGGACATTAACCCCAATCCCTGCCTGAGAGATGTTGATCGCAGCCAGACCAATGAACAAGGCAATGGTTGATACAACCTCAAAGTAAATGATCGACTTCCATCCTAATCTCCCGATTTGCCTGAGATTGGCATGCCCGGCAATACCAACTACCAGCGTGCCAAAAAGCAGGGGAGCAATGATGGTTTTTATAAGCCTAAGAAATATCTTACCGATCACATTCAAGTGAACGGCAATCCCGGGTAACTGATGGCCAAACTCTGCCCCCAGCAGCATGCTTACTAAAATGTAGGTGGTCAAAGTGTTCCGGGAAATGGCAAACAGGATCAGAATGAACAGAAAACCCCACCGGAACCCGGCCAGAACGGAATCGGAAACTACCGGAGTAAGGAAGTTGTTAACAAGGTAAAGACAACAAATAATGAACAAAAGAACGATCAGCAATATCCCAAGCAGGCGTTTTGACAGCATCATGATGGAGGTAAACGTTACTCCGCAAATGTATAGCTTATTTCAATAGATGAATAAGGGGATAGATCAATATTAGGAGTGCCTCACCACCAGGCGAAACCCATTGCCATGTATACATTGATGATCTCAATGGAAGGATCAGCTTTCAGGTATTTTCTCAACCTTGCCAGGAAAACGTCCATGCTGCGGGCATTAAAATAACTGTCATTGCCCCATATTTTCAGCAAGGCATCATGCCTGGGAAGCACATCTCCCCCTGAATGGCAAAGCATTTTAAGCAATTCAGCCTCCTTTGGAGTCAACCGGATCTCATTCCCAGGGTGCTGTAAAATCCGGTTGGGATAATGAAAAGTATATCTCCCCAATGGATATACTTGCGGATCTTCCGCTCCCTTTAACCCTTGATGCCGCTTCACAATAGCCTGAATTTTCATCAGCAAGACCTCAGAATCAAACGGCTTCGTAATATAATCATCAGCCCCGCATCGGAACCCCTCCGGAATATCTCCCTTCAATGTCTTCGCTGTTAAAAAAATGAAAGGGATCTGTTGATTGATCTTCCGGATCTCCCTGGCAAGTGTAAAACCATCCATCTCGGGCATCATAATATCCAGCAAACAAAGATCAAAAGGCTCACCAAGAAAAGCAGATAATCCCAGTTTCCCATTAACTTTCAGCACAACGTCCATATCGTGTATCTCCAGGTATGACTTCAGAATAGAACCGAAGATGGGATCATCTTCAACCAGTAATATTTTAATTCTATTCCTGCTCATTATCCTTCCTGTAAGGGATGATCAATTGGGTTTTCTGTACGCAGGGGCAATCGGACCTCAAAGGTACTGCCTTTACCTATCTCACTATTAACCATCAAATCTCCTTTATGAGCCAGAACAATAGCCTTTGAATAGCTAAGCCCCAGGCCAAATCCTTTAATGTTGTGAATATTGCCTGTGGATACACGGTAGAATTTATCGAAAATCCGCTTTTGGGTTTCACGGCTCATCCCGATACCCGAATCGGAAAACATGATCCCGATCTGCTTCTTTGCATTGCGCGTCCTTACAATGATCTCTAAATGCCCCTGAGAATACTTAATGGCATTGTCCAGAATGTTTAAAAACACATTTGATAAGTGTACTTCGTCCACATCAGCCAGATATTGAGCTGCGCCGGGTTCAAATACTATAGTCCCTTCCCTCTTTTCAACCTGTAGCTGCACCTGGTTGATCACTTTACCAAGCATTTCGTGTATATCGTGTGGCTGCAGGTCAAGTTTGAAAGCCTTCCGGTCAAGTAAAGCCATATTCAGAACATGCTCCACAAGCCCGTTCATCATTCTGTTCTCCTCTTTGATAATCCCGGTAAAAGCTTTTACCTTGCTTTCATCCCCAATAACCCGGTGGCTCAGGATCGAATCCGTTGCCAAATTGATCGTTGCAAGGGGTGTCTTGAACTCATGTGACATGTTGTTGATAAAATCGGTCTTGATATCCGATATCTTCTTTTGTCGCAGCATGACATAAATACTTAACCGGCTTGCTATCACTATGATGATTGAGAAAATCATTGATCCTGGCATCAACCAGGCTAAGGATTGAAAAATGTGGGTGCGCTTATCAGGGAAGTGGAGAATCAAAAAGGATGGCTTTAGCAGGAGATCCGCCGGAAAGAGAGAGGCCTTGTAACCGGAATTGACGGCTTCCATTGGAAAACCGCTGGAATGAACCGGAATGGCCGAATCCCTGGCAGGATCTTGTAGGTTGAGATAAAGGTATCATCCTCTTCTGGTAAAGCAGTCGGAAAGCCGTAATCATTCAATGCAAAACTGTCTCGAGCATAGATAAAGTTGAAATTTTGATAAAAATCAGGATGGATCAGATGGAGACCATTTTTCCCGAGGAGCGAGTCGATGTTTACCCCTTCTATCGTCAACCTTTCATTCAGTAGGCGAACCAGTTCCATCTGTCGCGAAAACTCCTCCTGGTTGATTTCCCACTGCAACAACAGCTCATCCGGTGGTTCAGGTACTTCAGGGATCTCTATCTCCTGAAATTCTTATCTCCCGCTTCCATCAAAGATGATCACCCTGTTTTCTGACCTGGGCTTAGTTTGTTGGCGGTAAATTTTCCGGCTTCTCTCCTATTGACTCGGTGGAGTGCTTGTAGCTTTGATTTGTGGAGCACTCCTGAACACGACAACTGGCGTATCCCTGATATCCTGTGTTTCTCTGACCCTAATGATTCTGCATGGAAGATATTCCAGGATTCATTGGTTGATCTTCCGGATAGGATCAGAAAAGCGGTCAGGATGCAGGTGACTCCGGAAATGTTTGATTTCGAGTTCTTTCCGGAAGATATAGATGTAGATATGGAAGAGTTCTATGAGGATGAGGACGAGCGCTGCATGGAGCGGGAGATACAACAACAATTTGGACGCCAATTTGGTATTCCGGATATGCAGGGCATTGGAAGTTGGATGGAATCCTTTCCGATGGACAAGATCAAAAGATTTGAAGTCAAGGATAGAAAGGGATATAAAAAGATTATCATCGAAATAGAAGATGACCTGGTAATCATTATTAAGAAGAAGTCCGAGGCACAAAAATCAACAGCACCTGAATCTCCTCCAGCCCCGCCACAGGAACCAAATGTTCCACCTCCTCCTGATAAGCGTTAACAGGATAAGTGGAAGAAAATACTGAACCCCATAACCACCATGCATCATCCCGGGTGTTTCCTCAAGCAGGAACCCCGGGATGTTTTATTTTGTGGTTTTTCTGTAATTTTGCCGGGTCAAATCAAAAAAAACGATTCTAAATATGGCAATATTAGTAGGAAAAAAAGCCCCTTTGTTTGAAGCGGATGCGGTCATCAACGGGAGTGAATTTGTTGAGAAGTTCTCACTGGAACAATACATCGGAAAGAAATATGTGATCTTCTTTTTCTATCCACTTGATTTTACCTTTGTTTGCCCAACCGAGATCCTGGCCTTCCAGGAGAAGATCAAGGAGTTTGAAAAACGGAATGTGGCCATTGTTGGGTGTTCCATCGACTCCAAGTTCTCGCATTGGGCATGGCTGAATATGGATAGGAATAAGGGTGGTATCAAGGGAGTGTCATTTCCCCTCGTCTCTGACTTGTCAAAAACCATCTCAGTGAACTATGATGTGCTGGCCGGTGATTATATTTATAATGAAGATGGCGAGATGGAATTCGATGGAGATGCCGTGGCCTACCGTGGACTTTTTCTCATCGATAAGCAAGGCGTTGTCCGGCATCAGGTGGTGAACGACCTTCCCCTGGGAAGAAATATCGATGAAGCCATCCGGATGGTGGACGCCCTCCAGTTTTTTGAAGAAAATGGAGAGGTTTGCCCGGCTAACTGGAACACGGGTAAAGAGGCGATGAAAGCTACCCATGAAGGGGTATCCGATTATCTTTCAAAACATTGATCTCAAGGGATTCCTTTACCGCAGAATTCATTCAAAACCTGTACGCCAGGCTTATTTGATTACATCCTGCACCGAGCAAAAACCGGTCCCGGCCATGGTGTTTGTTTACAATCAATTTCCCGATCCCATATCCCAGTACGGCTCCGGTTAGCACATCTGACGCCCAATGCTTGTCGGTACTTATCCTCGAAAGACCGGTCAAGGCTGCCAAAGAATAACTAACGATCGGCACCCAGGTCGTTCCCCGGTAATAGGATGAGAGAACAGTAGCTACCGAAAAGACGGTGATGGTATGTCCGGAAGGAAAAGAAGTGTAGGAAAAATCCCCGAATGGTCCTTCCCACTGGTACGGATCTGCTGGTGAAAGCTGATAAGGTCTCGCCCGGTGCATCAGGTGTTTGGTGACCTGCACAAATCCGGCAGAAATGATATAAGCTTCGACACATCGCAAAGCTGCTTGCATGGCAGTCTCATCTTGTGTGAAATATCCAACACCATAGAGCGTTCCAAGGATCGGTGCCAGATAGAGTCCGCTGCCCAACGGATTGAAAAAATACCGGCTTACCTTATCGGTAACAGGCGATCTGTTCTGCTGAAAAAAGTCCCGGATTTCCCGATCATATGCAAGGGACAGCATGCCAGCGCCGGTTGCAACAGCAACGATGCTCCATTCCTTTTTTTCCCATCTCACCGGAGATACCAGGATTGAACCGGCATCGGTAAAATAGGATTTGATGTATGCGCGGTCTATTCCGGTTTTTCTGACAGGTTTGGTTAGGGTGTCAGAAAACTGACCATCAGCTCTCTGATAAATAAAGCAGAAAAGAAATAGAATAAATATGTATAGCCTACTCATGTTTCTTTGCCTCGTTCCAGAAAACATCCATCTCCTTCAGCGTCATTTCATGCAGCGGTTTATGCCTTTTCCGCGCTTCTTGTTCAAGGTAGGTAAACCGGTGAATGAATTTCCGGTTGGTCTTTTCCAAAGCATCCTCAGGATTAACCCCAATGAACCTTGCATAATTGATCAAAGCAAATAAAAGGTCACCAAATTCCGACTCAATGACCTCAACTGAAGCTTGATCTTCAACCTCTTTTTTCAATTCGTTCAGCTCTTCTTCCACTTTCTCCCAAACCTGATCGGGATGTTCCCAATCAAAGCCTACACCACTGGCCTTTTCTTGTATCCGGTATGCTTTCACAAGAGCCGGAAGGGATACAGGAACACCAGCCAGCACCGACTTGTTCTCTTTGTCCTTAAGTTTGATTTTCTCCCAGTTATCCTTCACTTCTTTTGCGTCCTTAACCTGCACATCCCCATAAATGTGCGGATGTCTGGTGATCAGCTTTTGGTTGATGCTGTCAATCACATCTTTAATATTAAAAGCTTCTAGCTCTGAAGCGATTCTGGCATAAAAAACAATGTGCAGCATGAGATCTCCAAGTTCCTTTTTGATCCCCCCCAAATCCTTTGAGAGGATGGCATCGGATAATTCATAGGTCTCTTCAATGGTCAGATAACGCAAACTCTCAAGGGTTTGTTTTTGATCCCAGGGACAATTCTTCCTGAGCGTTTGCATAATTGAAAGAAGTTTGGCAAATGACTCATTAGCCTGATCCATAAGTTTGGCATTTAAAGCAAAAGTAGTGATTTATGCCCAGCGCTTTTCGCTAATTTTGTCCCAATTCATAACAACCGTAAAATTTGCCTGATACACTCAATCCTGCATACCGGGCCTGGACAGGATTAGCCTGTCTGCTGCTTTGCTTGTGGTCACTGTCTGGCAGGGGGCAATTTGATCACCGGCTCATCAACCCAAACCTGGTGGTTGAAGCAAAGCTCCATTATGGATTTATTTTTAACCACCATATCGAACTGGCTGAGTTTGATGGCCATTTCCCTGCATTTGAAATAAGTCTGGCGCGAGCAACCTACGGAAAACAAAAATGGGAACAGCTCTACAACTATCCCATCATCGGTATCGGTTTCTGGTATTCGGCTTTGAGCAAATCCCCTGGTCTTGGGAGCGCTGCAGCCCTGTTTCCCTATATCAACTATCCTTTATTCAGAGTCAATAATTTTGCCCTCCACTTCCGCTTTGCCCTTGGATTGGGATATCTGACAAAAAAATTCGATCGGATTGAAAATTATAAGAACCTTGCCATCGGATCCCATTTCAATGCAGCGGTCAACCTGATGCTGGAGGCAAGGTACAAGGTCGGATCACGACTGACCCTTGCCGGCGGGATTTCCCTGCAGCACTTTTCCAATGGCTCGCTCAAGTTGCCTAACTATGGCTTAAATATTCCGATGATCAATGTGAGCGCAGCCTACCTGCTCAAACGACCCAATAAAAATATCACTGATCGGCTGATCCCGCCAACTGACCCGTTTGAGGCCATTCCGAAACGAAATATAGAAATCGACCTGATTGGCGGCTGGGGAACGAAAAATATGGAAGCTATCTTCGGGCAAAATTACATGGTCTTCAGCTTAGCCTCCAATACCTTTCTACCAGTCACCGGAAAAAGCAAATGGGGCATCGGGTGGGACCTCACTTATGACCAATCCGACCGCCATTTGTTACACCGTCAGAATATTGACGAGCCCAATGACCTGAAGATTGTCAAAAGCGGGATAAGCGCTGCATACCAGTTGAATATGTCACACCTGGCCTACATTTTCAACTTCGGGTACTACCTCAGTGGCAGGGAGAAGAGCGATGGACCTATCTATCAAAAAATTGGCTTCCAGCTTGCTGCAACAGATAACTTCCTAATCAATGTCACCTTGAAAGTTCATTATGGGAGAGCCGATTTCGTCACCTGGGGCCTCGGCTACCGTTTTAAAGTCAAATATTAAGATGAAAAGACTTACTCTTCTGGCAGGAATATGCACCATTGGACTTTTGTGGCTATCAGGGTGTGGAAAGGATAAATCATTTGATTGCTTCCGCAGTACAGGTCCCATCGAAATGGAGGAAAGATCCATCGAACCCTTTGATAGCATTGATGTGTCCCACAACATCAACATGATCCTGATTGATGATGGCAATTACAAGGTTGAAGTTGAAGCCGGAAAGAACCTGTTGCCCGACATCAAAACCGAGGTGAAAAACCGACAACTCCTCATTTATAATGACAATACCTGCAACTGGGTGAGATCATACAACAAACCGATCAATGTCTATGTTCATTTCGACAAACTCTGGAAGATCACCTATTTGTCTTCAGGAGACATCTCCAATTTGGATACGATCCGCGAAGACTCGCTCTGTGTTGATGTCTGGGGTGGTTGCGGAAAGATTGAGTTGGTTATTGATGTCTACAGCTCCTACTTTATCATGAATGCAGGAACATCCGATATAGTCATACACGGCAATGCCGGAATCAATTCAATCTATTCTGGAGACCTCGGATTGATTGACTGCCGCAACCTGATATCCAACTACTGCTTTATTACCCATAAGGGAAGCAATAATTGTTTTGTGTATGCCATCACGGAATTGGGTGTCAAGATTGAATCAATCGGTGATATCTATTATGCCGGAAATCCGGGTAAAATAACCCAGCATAACACCGGAACAGGCCGGCTGATACCCTTGAATTAATAAGCCCGGGCAAAGATTACCCGCTGTGATGAAGGATTACCGGAGTAAATGCATTTTCCTTCTGCCAGCGGCTGCCCAAGCGGTATAACCCGAATGGTTGCTTTTGTTTCTTCCTTGATTTTTGCCTCGGTTTCAGCTGTGCCATCCCAATGGGCGTATAGAAATCCTCCCGGTCCTTCTATTTTCTGAAGAAATTCCTCCCAGGTATCCACCATGTGGGAATTGTTTTCCCTGAAATCGATCGCTTTTTGATAAAGGTTTTCCTGTATCTGGTCAAGCAGATGGATCACTTTGCGGTCAATATCTTCAACCTGAAGGATATCTTTTTCCAGTGTATCGCGCCGGAAAACCTCAATCGTGCCTTGTTCAAGGTCCCTGGGCCCGAGAACCAGTCTTACCGGTACCCCCTTGAACTCATATTCCGTGAACTTCCAACCCGGCTTCTGGGTATCCCGGTCATCATATTTAACAGATATACCTGACTGTTGAAGACTTGATTGGATTTTTCTGGCGACTTCGGAGATTTGCCCCAGTTGCTCATTGGTTTTAAACACAGGAACAATAACTACTTGAGTGGGCGCAAGTTTAGGCGGCAATACAAGGCCATGATCATCCGAATGTGACATGATCAATGCACCCAGAAGCCTTGTCGAAACGCCCCATGACGTTGCCCAGACGAAGTCAAGTTGATTTTCCCGGTTCAGGAATTTCACATCAAACGCCTTTGCAAAATTCTGACCTAAAAAATGTGAAGTTCCGGCTTGCAATGCTTTCCCGTCTTGCATCAAGGCTTCGATGGCAAAGGTTTCAATAGCCCCGGCAAAACGCTCTGAAGCTGTTTTTGTACCTTTAAGTACCGGTATAGCCATGAATTTTTCAGCAAATGTAGCATACACATCAAGCATGGTAAGGGCCTCATTTAGCGCTTCTTCAGAAGTAGCGTGTGCCGTATGCCCTTCTTGCCAAAGAAACTCCGCAGTTCTCAAAAACAAGCGGGTCCGCATCTCCCACCTGACCACGTTGGCCCATTGATTGATCAGCAAGGGAAGGTCCCTGTAAGACTGAATCCAATTTTTGTAAGTGTCCCAGATAATCGTTTCAGACGTCGGGCGAACAATCAACTCCTCCTCGAGTTTGGCATCTTCGTCCACAACAACCCCCTTGTTGTCGGGTGCATTTTTTAACCTGTAATGGGTTACCACCGCACACTCTTTGGCAAAACCTTCCACATGGCTGGCTTCCCGGCTGAAAAATGACTTTGGAATGAAAATGGGAAAATAGGCGTTCACATGGCCGGTATCTTTAAACATTTTATCCAGGGCTGCCTGCATCTTTTCCCAAATGGCAAACCCATAGGGTTTGATGACCATACATCCACGTACAGCGCTGTTCTCGGCAAGGTCTGCCCGGATTACCAGGTCATTGTACCATTGCGAATAATTTTCTTCTCTGGTTGAAAAATCTTTAGCCATTTATGAGTTTGGTATAATATTTGTCTTTAGCCGCAAACTTTTTAGCAAAATTAAGAAATAACCCAATAGCCATTCACTTAACCATCGGAGGAAATCCCAATGAAAACAAAACCCTTCATTATCACGCTCATGCTGATCCTCTCTGCATCTTTTTTGATGCAGCGATCACTTGCCCAGGACGATGTCTACTTCTCCCGGACTAAGTCAAAGAATCAGAAAGAAACAAAGGATAAGCAAACAGGGGAAAACCCGGAAAACAAACATATCAAATCAAAAACCTACCTGAAGGCGATTAAAGATACCACCTCCGGGTTTTACGCATTGCCAGACAGCACTGCCGATCTCGCAGGAAGTTCTGGTGAAAATGGACAAATAGAGGAGGACGAAGGTGAACTGATCTATGCCAAAAGGATCAAACGCTTCCATTATCCCAATTCCGGTGGCTATTATGATGAATCCGTCGAAGATTACTGGTATGATCCATCTCCAAATTATGGAGTCAGCATTTATTTTGGCAACCCGTCATGGTACTGGTACAGGCCAAGCTTCTATTCCAGCTACTATTGGGGTTATCCCTATTATTGCGACTATTGGTGGGGGTATCCTTATTATTCCTATTACTCCCCCTGGTACAGCTGGTATGGCTGGAATGGTTACTGGAACGGCTATTATAATGGTTACTGGAATGGTTACTGGGATGGATACTACAACAGCCAATATTGGTCATGGAACAATGACTGGAATTACAACTACTACTATGGACCACGCAGAACGTTTGCTTCGGATGGTGGCGTTAAGAGAAGTTCACGGGATTATAGCAGTCAGATCCAACGCCAACGTGACCTGCAAACTGTTTCCAGATCTTCCGAGGTCAATAAAAGCACGGTTCAGAGAGATAACCCTTCTTACACCCGCAACGAATCTGATAATCCTGTTCGGAGGGATACAAAGAATGAACAGAATGTAACAAATCAAACTGTTCAAAGAGAAACAAATCCGGCAAATCAGAATACCATCAGCCGGGAAAATATAAAACCGGTTACACGGGATGAAAATACAAAACCTTCAACAGACCCCACATCCCGCTGGACGTATGAGAAATCTCAATCCATATCTTCGGAGGTTCAACAGGATAAGCAAAGCCCTACCCAGCGGTATTACTATACACGGCCTCAACAAAGTCAGCAAAATTCTCCCAGGCAGTATACCAACCCGGTGCTCAATCGCTCTTCCCAATCACAGGAAAAATATGGCAAACCCGAACAACCCTCCGGTAATCGGGATGCCCAACCCTATACTTCCCCTTCGTACCGTCAGCCTAAATCAAACCAGGAGTATACCAGTCCAAGAACCCAACCTAATCAAAACTATCAGCGTAGAGAAAACCAAAGCGCATCACCCCGTCCATCTCCTTCTAACCAATCGGTGAGCCCTCCCAGACAATCAGATAACTCCAGACAGATTAACAGGAGCAATACTCAGCCAAGCCGTTCACCAAGCTATTCACAACCCAGCCGCTCCAGCGGTTCCCAATCATCTGGTTCAGGCAGCAGAAGTTACTCTTCTCCTTCCAGATCAAGCGGTTCAGGTGGCGGTCATAGCTCTGGCAGCAGTGGCGGTGGCGGAAGACGGAAATAAAAAATCATAAAAATAGCGGAGATTCAAGTATGAAAAAGACCATCATTTCTCTGGCACTCGTTTGCGTGGCATGGACAACAACTTATGCACAATCTTCTACTGATGCCCTTCGATATTCCCGGTTATTCTATCGTGGTACTGCCCGGTTTACCGGCGTTGGAGGGGCATTCGGATCCCTGGGAGCTGACTTCAGTGTCCTGAGCACCAATCCTGGCGGTATCGGCCTCTACAAATCATCAGAATTTTCCATTTCACCGAACCTCTTATTTGGTTCGTCAAATGCAGATTATCAAGGTGAAATAAATAGTGATATCAGAGGTAACTTTAATGTCGGTAATGTTGGTTTTGTTTTCGCAATCCCGACGTCAGGGGGTAACGAAAATGGGATCAGGAATATCCAGTTTGCCATTGGGTACAATGCACAGAACAATTTTAACAACCGTATTTATATTGAAGGTTTTAACCCAACCAACTCTCTGTTGACATCTTATATTAACACCCTCAATGCCCAACCCGGGATCACTCCGGATCAGGCTGAATATGACAATCCTTTTGATATAGGGCTGGCACTTCGCTCAGATCTAATCTATTATGACTCGACACTGAACAGGTATACATGTGATATGCCAGCCGGTGGGGTCTTACAAAAAAAATCCATTCTCACCTATGGGTCGATCCATGAGGTGGTCCTGGCTGCGGGCGGGAATCTCAATGACCGGCTCTATTTCGGTATTTCCATTGGTGTCCCGGTTCTAAGGTACTATGAAGAATCGAGGTATGATGAAAATGATAATGCAGGAAATATAGCCTATTTGAACCGTTTCAGGTTTGATCAGTATCTTTCCACCAAAGGAACCGGGATCAATCTCAAGGCAGGGGTGATCTATCGGCCGGCTGACTGGTTCCGCGTTGGGGCCGCTATCCATACTCCGACCTATTTTGGTAATCTTCAGGATGACTGGAATAGCTCTATGCTGGCAACGTATGACAGCGTTCTTGATCCGGGTTTACAGAAATCTCCATACGGTCAATATGAGTATGATCTGATGACGCCCTGGAGAGCCATTGGAAGTCTTTCATTTCTCATTGGGCAATATGGGCTTATCTCTGCAGAATATGAGTACGTGGATTACGGAAGGGCCAGGTTTTATGCCGATGAGAAGGATGTTTTCTCTGATATCAACAAAGAGATTTCCAATAAGTACTTATCACCTGTGAATTTCAGGGCAGGTACCGAGTGGAGGATAGGAAAAGTATTTCTGAGAGCCGGCTATGCTTATTATGGATCCCCATATAAGAATGGTGCGAATGATGGTATGCGGTATGCCATTTCCGGGGGTATTGGATTCAGGAATAACCATTTCTTCGCCGACCTCGGCTACACCTATTCCCATCAGCGAGATGATTATTACCTGTATGATCCTAACCTGGTCAATCCTGCAACAATCGATTATTTTACGAATAATGCGATAGCAACGTTCGGAATCAAGTTCTAAAATATCCTGGACTTTATTTGGAAAGCCGGCTCAAGCCGGCTTTTGCTTTTTGGCGAATGCTGGTCCGGTAATCTTCAAAATCCAGCGACAGGCATTTATTAAGATAGCGGATGGCCTCCTGTTTATTTCCGGCATTTTCATATATCAGTCCAAGTTGAAGACACGCATTGGCGGCATAGTAGGACTTTTCATCAGACCCATACCGAATGGTCATCTCATAAAAAGGAATTGACTGCTCTTTCTTGCCCCATTCATGGTATATCCTACCCATTCTGTAAGCATATTCAATCAGGTCATCATTGTTGCGAACAACCTTATCCATACCTTCTTTTTGAAGCAATGAAAGAGCCCTTTCGTAATAGCCACCGTCAAAGAGCAATCTGGCACGAAGAAGGACTAAATTGGGTTTAGACCGGCTTGTTGCTTCTTTTTGTGCGTTCTTATCTTCTTCTGTTGCTTCGCTCCCATGGCTTAGAACCTGAAGAAGATTCTTTTCATACAAGTCTGTTTTTCCGGCCAGAAGGTATTGCCAGCCGATCTTTTGCCATGCAGATTTGATGAACCGTTTCCCTTTTGTTGCAGCGAGGAATTTTTGAAAATAGGGGATTGCATCCTGATCGAGCCTGTGCAGCTTGGCGAGACCTGTCAGATAGTCTAACCATGGATAGGGCAGATAATTATCTCCCCGTGGTCTGTTCAGGAGTACTTCGATGGCCTGATCGCTGTGGCCTGTTCGCAGCAACAAATTGGCCTTTGCATAGGACGCCAGAAGGTTGGTTTTAAGTAATTCTTTGAAGCGCGGATCATCCAGGTAGGCAAGGATCCCATATTCTGCAATCTTGTCTTTTTGCATGCTGAGTGTGATCATGGTAAGATAGAACATGGTCTCTGCCCTGAGAAATTCATATTCTGTTCTTTTATTCATGGTATTCAACGCTGAACGCAGTTCCCCGATACCCTGTTCAACCGTTCCGGATAATCCACTCAGATCGGTCAGCCAACGGTAAGCATCTGGGATGGTGCCGACGGTTACGTGCAATAGACCGGAGATGATCTGATCGGGCAGGAATCCCGGATATGCTTTTTTGTTTCTCTCCAGGGAAGTATTGGCGCTACGGAATTCAAGTCCTGCATTCAGGTATTCACCGTTTTTCAGGTAAATAAAACCCCACTGCATGTGTGTGACAGCCAGCGAATAATGATAATAGGGAGAGCTCTTGTTTTTCCCTTCCAGTTGAGAAAGCCTTTCCGATTTTACATGCTTCTTCTTTGCGAATGCCGAAGCATCCTCACTGATATATAAATCAAGGAAGTCGGAATAGTTTTCGAGCAGCAGGATAATTCCGTTGGAGGGATGGTTTTGTTTTTCCTTTTCGAGGAGTCTTTCGCCTTCACGCAGTTGAAGGCTGATGATGCATTGATAGGCTTGTTTGCAGTTTTGGTTGAAATCAAACTGTGCCTGCAGGAAGACGCTGTTTATCAGAATCAAACAGGTAAGTACCAGTGTTTTGACGGATGGCACCTCCTGGGGAATTAAAGTTAGTGGATCATGTTAACGATACCTTCATCTACCAGGATTCTTCCGCAATATTCACAAACAATGATCTTTTTGTGAAGGCGGATATCCAGTTGATGCTGTGGGGGGATTTTATTGAAGCAACCACCGCAGGCATCACGCTCGATTTGCACGACAGCCAGGCCGTTTCGGGCATTTCTTCGAATCCGGGTATAGGCGGTAAGCAATCTGTCCTCAATGAATTTCCTGTTTTTTTCCGATTTTTGGATCAGGTCTTTCTCCTCTTTTTCTGTTTCGGCAACGATGTCTTCCAGTTCTCCTTTTTTTACTTCCAGATCGTTGGTCCGCTCATTCAGTATCTCGGTTGCATTGGCAATCTCTTCCTTCTTTTGCTCAAGATCAAAGGAAAATTCTTTTATCCTTTTTTCGGAGAGTTGAATTTCAAGGTTTTGGTACTCAATCTCTTTGGAGAGGGAGTCGTATTCCCTGTTATTTCTGACGTTATTTTGCTGTTCGGTATATTTTTTAATCAGGGATTGACTTTCCTTGATGCTGTTTTTGCGTTCAGCAACTTTCTTATTCAGGTCAGCCAATGTCGTCTGATAGTTTTCGATCCGTGTTTGAAGGCCTGCGATTTCATCTTCCAGGTCTTGTACCTCAAGCGGAAGTTCTCCCCGGATGATCCTGATTTTATCAACCTGGGTATCGTTTTGTTGCAAGGTATAGAGTGCGATCAGTTTCTTTTCGGTTGAGATCTCTCCTTTATCTTCCGTTTCCTCTTTTACCGGATGTTTGACGACGATGATTGACTCATCAGCCGGATGTTCTTTTTCTTTGGATTTCGTCTTTTTCTTGGCAGGAGCAGCTACAGGCTTTTTCTCAACTTTCTTTGCTGCCGGCTTTTTTTCGACTTTTTCACTTGTTTTTTTTACAACTTTTGCCATAAGCCATCAGATGTATTTTACAGGATTGGTGTTTGTTTCTGAAATAAGGATTGCAAAGGTAGGAAATTTTTTATGAAGCTGGTTGAAAAGCAGTGACTTTACCGTTTGTTCGCTTTCGTAGTGACCGAAGTCGATGAGAAGGAGGTTTTGAGGTGTATCGAAGAAATCATGGTATTTCATGTCGCCGGTCAGGAATACGTCGGCTTTATGAGAGATGGCTTCGGGGATGAGGAATGACCCTGCGCCTCCGCAAACGGCAACGGTTCGGATGGTTTTCATGTCATCACCGGAATATTTCAGGCAGGGGATCTGGAATTTTTTTCTGATCTGTTTCAGGAATGTTTTCGCGGACATGGGTTTGGTCAGGGTTCCGATCATTCCGCTACCTGCTTCCCGGAAGGTGTTCAGCAGCGGGATGATGTCAAAGGCAACTTCTTCATAGGGGTGTGTTTTCTTAAGCGCGCGTATGATCTCTTGTTGATGGTGAACCGGGAAGATCGTTTCAATTTTCAACTCAGGTTCCTGATGGATGATATTTTTCTTCCCCACGTATGGTTGAGCTTTTTCGAGGGCTCTGAAGGTGCCGAACCCTTCTGCATTGAAACTGCAGGAGTCATATTCGCCCAGTTTTCCTGCTCCTGCCTGAAAAAGGGCTTCCCTGACGGCAGCGGCAAATTTCACAGGACAGAACGTAACCAATTTAGCCAGTTGGTTGGGTAAAGGTTTCAGAATCCTCGTTTCCCTTAATCCAATGATCTGGCAAATATTGTGATTCATTCCGTCATGCGTGTTGTCAACGTTGGTGTGCAAGGCAAAAATCAGTTGCTTGTTGTTTATGGCCTGGTAAATAATATTTCCCGGGAATGAAGCTGGGTTTATGCTTCTGACCGGTTTAAACACCGGCGGATGATGCGTTAGGATGAAGTTGCATTTTCGTTTTTTAGCTTCTTCCAAGACTTCGGGGGTGACATCAAGGGTGATAATGATTCCGCTGACTTCTTGATCCCCATTCCCGATAATCAATCCAGCATTGTCGTAAGATTCCTGGTAAGCTAAGGGCGCCCATTCATTCAGGTATGAAATGATCTCATTGGCTTTCATCGCTCAAGTATTTAGATATATCACGGCCCGAAAATACGGATTATTGATCAGAGACAAGAGGAAGATGTGGAATTCTTGTGAATAAGTTTTATTGTATCGATTGTGGATGATGCATTTTTATGTTCATTTTTGTTTTTCCAGGAAAAGCCATGAAAAATCAACACGTTTGTATTCTTGACAAGGATCGTAACAGCGCTTCTTTTTTACAGTACCGGCTTGGTGCAAGAGGTTTCCGGGTAAGTGTTTTTCGAAGGGTTGAGGATTTGTTCATGAGGCTGCGGGTTGAACAGCCGGTATGTGTGATCATGGATTCCTTTTCTCCAGACATTCAGGATGAAGACCTGATCTCACGGCTGAAAGCAGAATCGCCGGAAGCATCCATCATCTATTTTTCCGGTTCAGGAGATGAATGGGTTTATCAGCGGGCAATGGAAGCAGGGGTTACGGACTTTATTCTTAAGGGACAAGACCTTTCAGGGGTAACCGAGTTGACCTCCAACCTCCAGTTTATCCTGGCCGAAAATTCGATGAAGTAATCCACTGAATTTTTCAGGAAAATTTCTTAACCTGTTAGTCGGTCGGTATCTTTTTTCTTCCTAATTTTACCCTTGTAATAAGCAATTTCTCTTGGCAGCGGTTAATTATCTTCTTTATCCGGCGGGTATCCTGTATGGCATAATCATGTGGGTAAGGAAGTTGTTTTTTTCTTTCGGTATTCTGAAATCGGAAGTATTCAATATCCCTGTCATTTCTGTTGGTAACCTCTCTGCTGGTGGAACCGGGAAAACCCCTCACGTGGAGTATCTGATCAGACTTTTATCAGAAACTCGCCAGACTGCTACGCTTTCACGCGGGTATGGCAGGCGTACCCGAGGCTTCATGATTGCCAGAGAATTTCATGATCATCATGACATAGGTGACGAACCGATGCAGTACGTCAGGAAGTTCAGGGATGTTGTTGTGGCCGTGGATGAAAGGAGGAGGAGAGGGATCCACAAGTTGATGGAAACTCATCCGGAGCTGCAAATGATCCTGCTCGATGATGCCTATCAACACATGTATGTTAAACCGGGGTTATCCATTTTGCTCACAGCCTATCACCATTTGTATACACAGGATTTTGTCCTTCCGGCCGGAAGCCTGAGGGAATTCAGAAGTCAGGCCTGTCCGGCCGATTTGATTGTTGTCACCAAGACTCCCAAGATTTTTTCACCGATCACACGCAGAAGATTGATCAGTGAGCTTGCCCTTCAATCCCATCAGGAGGTGTATTTTTCTTACATTCAGTATGATGAGGCCATACCGTTGAACCCTGATTTTGTTAATATAATGCCTGAAAGGGTCAATACAATCCTTCTTTTTTCAGGCATCGCGGATGATTATGCTCTCCGGGAGCATCTGGGCAGACTGTGTGAGGCTATTGAAGTAATCCGGTTCCCTGATCATCATGTATATTCTCCGGGTGATCTGAAAAAAATCAGGAATGAATTTGACCGGCTTCCAACAAAAAACAAGATTCTGGTAACTACAGAAAAGGATGCGATGCGGTTGAGAGATAAGTCACTTCAGGAAATTTTCATAGATTTGCCCGCTTTTTTCATCCCCATCAGGGTGAGGTTCCATGAGCCTGATGAAGAAAGGTTTAACAAACGAATACTGTATTATGTACAAAAAAATAGTGCAAACCTGTGATTTTTTGAAAGAGCGGGTACACGAGTCGCCACAGGTCGGTATTGTATTAGGTACCGGACTTGGGGGATTGGTCGAGGAAATTTCTATCCGGCATTCCATCCCCTATCATGAGATCCCGAATTTCCCGGTTTCAACTGTTGAAGGGCATGAAGGCCGTCTCATTTTCGGAACCCTGAGTGGAAAAGAGGTGGTAGCCATGCAGGGTCGCTTTCACTTCTATGAGGGTTATACGATGCAGGAAATTACTTTTCCCATCCGCGTGTTGAAAATGCTTGGCATAGAGCTGCTGATCCTTTCGAATGCGAGTGGCGGAGTTAACCCGGATTTTGAAGTTGGTGACCTGATGCTGTTAACGGATCATATCAACCTGATGGGTACGAACCCCCTCATGGGTCCGAATGATGAAAGATTGGGAACACGATTTCCGGATATGAGTAAACCATATGATTCCGGCATGATCGATCATATTCTCGATATTGCGCGAATTCATGAAATCAAACTTCAGCATGGTGTTTATGCCGGAGTAACCGGACCAACTTTTGAAACCCCTGCAGAATACCGTTACATCCGGATCATTGGTGCCGATTGTGTTGGAATGTCCACGGTTCCTGAAGTCATTGTTGCCCACCATATGCATTTGAAATGCCTTGCTTTTTCAGTCATCAGTGACCTGGGTGTGCATGGAAAGATCGTTGAGATTTCACACAAGGACGTTATTGATGCAGCCAGCAAAGTAGCCCCTAAAATGACGATACTCATCAAAGAACTGATGCTCAGGATATAACCGGGGGGGCAGTCCGGAGGCTTGATCTTTCCAGAAGGTTGAATGTCAGGCCGAAGCACAAGAATCCTGTTGAAAGTAGTACCTTTGCTATTCATGTACCCTGTTAATCAGGAGAGAACAATCTTTTCCATGTCTGTAAGGGTTATATTCTTTATCGGCTTGCTTGTGCTAACCGGCTGTTCCGGTGATAAGATCATGGAATCGGAGAAGCAGGCCGGGATGAATGTAGTCATAGATGACAATGAGGCCAGAAACACAAGAACAGGAGAGGAAAAACCGGAAAAGATCCAGCATTCGCAACGCAGAAAAAATGCGGAGAGTCATTCTGTTGAACCTTTAAGGGAAGGCATTAACCAAAAGTTACTCCGGATGGGTAAGGTTGGCTTGGGAGATCTTTTTGTAAGACCTTCTGAGATTCCGGTGGGTTATTTCCAGACCTGGTTTTCCACCTGGAATATGAACACCGGAAGTTACCTGACCTTCAGTTTCGAGAATGATTTTCTCAATTACTCTGACCGGTATTACACCAACGGATTGCGGCTTGATTACGCGGGTCCCCATTTATCTCATTTCCCGCTTCACCGTATCTTGTTCCCATACCGGGGTCAAGGAATGAATTATTATGGCATCACCCTGGTTCAACATATGTTCACCCCATTTACCACGAAGACAGGGGGGGTTCATGAGGGCGACCGGCCTTACGCCGGATATCTCTATTTTGGCTTTTATAAGATCAGTCATGATGCCAAACGGGAGATAAGGATTACTTCTGAGATAGAACTTGGTATGATCGGACCTTCTTCACTTGGAGAACAGGTTCAGAAGGCTTTTCATGCGATCACCCCTGAAAACAGCGAGCCCCTGGGATGGGAGAACCAGGTGAAAGATGGCTTTGTGTTCAATTACTCCTTATTATTCTCAAAAATGTTATACAGGGGCAGATACCATGAATTCAATTTCCAGGCTGGCGGGAAGGTTGGAACGTTGCACGACCAGTTATCTACAGGATTCCAGTTCAGGATAGGTCATCTTCCATCATTTCTTTCACATGAGTTGTTGTCCCGCCCGCTTCCTGCCGACAAGGGGATATTCAAAAACCTTGACTATCATCTTCATTTGCAAGTGGAAGGAAGGCTTATCGGGTATGATGCCACCCTTCAGGGTCGTATGTTTGCAAATAGTGATCCTTATACGCTGCCTGCCGGCGATATCCAGCGAGGTGTCATGGCTTCGAATGTGGGGTTCCAGGTATCCTACGGTCGATTTTCCCTGTTGGCGGAACAACATTTATTGAGTCCGGAGTTCAAGGGAGGCAAGTGGCATAAATGGATCAAGCTAGCCATTACGGCCGGCTTCTGATTGTGGATAACTATTTCCAGTTAACAAAGCACTTCAAAAACATCTTTGGGTTATCTTTGATCCCCTTTTGAAAATCAGCCAATCATCAATGAAAGAAAATCAAACCGGAGCGAGAACGGACAGAAAAAAGACACGTACTTTGGCTCATGCGCCTGTGATGCCCGAATACGGCAAAGTACCGCCACAGGCTGTTGAGTTGGAAGAAGCAGTGTTAGGAGCCATGATGCTGGAGAAAGACGCTCTGACAGCCGTCATTGAGATTTTGCAACCTGAAGTCTTTTATAAGGAGTCGCATCAAGCCATCTTTTCCGCCATCAAACGTTTATTTGGAAAATCCGAACCAGTAGATATTCTGACTGTTACGGAAGAGTTAAAGCGTAATGGTGAACTTGAAGTCGCAGGAGGAGCCTATTATATTACCTTTCTAACCAACCGCATTGCCTCTGGCGCTAATATTGAATACCATTCCCGGATTCTTATCCAGAAGTTTGTTCAGCGGGAATTGATAAGGATTTCGAGTGAAGTGATCAGGGAGTCATTTGAAGATACAACCGATGTATTTGATTTACTCGATAAAGCAGAGAGCTCATTGTTTGGCATCAGCGAATCAAGTCTGCGGCGTAATTACTCCCTGATGCAGGATTTGGTTAAGGAAGCGATTGCTGAGATCCAGCGTGGCAAGGACGATGAGCATCATTTGCGCGGGGTTGGTTCAGGTTTTACTGAGTTGGACAGGGTCACCCATGGCTGGCAGAAGTCGGATCTGATCATCCTGGCTTCCCGACCCGGGATGGGGAAAACAGCTTTCGCCCTCACCATGGCACGCAACATTGCCGTACAATTCAGAAAGCCGGTTGCATTTTTCTCCCTTGAGATGTCGTCAGTGCAGTTGGTAACACGTTTAATTGCCAGCGAAACGGGTATCTCGGCAGAAAAGTTGAAACGAGGAAAGCTGGAGAATTATGAATGGGAACAACTGGATGTAAAGATCAAACCACTGATCGAAGCTCCATTGTATATCGATGATACCCCTTCTCTTTCCATCTTCGAGCTCAGGGCTAAGAGTCGGAGGTTGAAGGCTCAATACAACATTGAAATCATCTTCATTGATTACCTTCAATTGATGACTGCATCTATGGAAAAAGGGTCGAACCGAGAGCAGGAGATCAGCTCTATCAGCCGTTCATTGAAGAGCCTGGCCAAAGAGTTGAACATACCCGTTATTGCTTTATCCCAGCTCAGCCGGGAGGTTGAAAAGCGGACCGGAAGCAAGAAACCCATATTAAGCGACCTTCGGGAGTCCGGCGCTATTGAGCAGGATTCCGATCAGGTTTTATTCATCTATCGTCCGGAGTATTATAAGCTGGATGTTGATGAAGAGGGAAAATCAACATCCGGTGTCGCAGAGATCAGTATTGCAAAGAACAGAAACGGTGCCACCCAGGATATCAAGCTCAGGTTCATCTCCAGGTTTGCCAAGTTTGTTGACTATGATCCGGGTTTTATTGAAGAACCGGATACGAATGTTGCTGTTCAGACGTTACCTAATGGTGTCAAAGCCCGTACGGTCATGTCGAAGATGGATGACATCCATGATGAGGACCGGGCGTTTTAAGAGAGATGAAACGATTACTGATATCCCTTTTTCTGGTTACCTGGGGCTTCCAGTCGCATGCAACTTTCCTGTTCATCCCCATGGATCAGGCACAGCGCAACCATCTGAAAGCGTATGGGATAACTTATTATGCATTGACGAAAGGGCTTGAGGCGGAATGGTTGCTTAACTACCGTGGCGGGAGTTTCATGATCCCTTTTGCATCGTTGATTGAGCAGGAGTGCCAGGTTCGGGATGTAAGTTACCGGCTTATTGCAGATGTGCAAGCTGAAGCCATCCGGCTCGAAATAGGAGACCCCAACACGAACATGGAGGTTATCAAGTTGCACAAGGCTCCCAAAGTGGCAGTTTATTCACCCAAGAACAAACAACCCTGGGATGATGCCGTCACCCTGGTGCTCACATTTGCGGAGATACCTTATGATGTGATCTATGATGAAGAGATACTCAGCGGTGTATTGCCCTTGTACGATTGGCTCCATTTGCATCACGAAGACTTCACCGGGCAATACGGTAAGTTTTGGGCGGCCTATAAAAATTACGCCTGGTATCAGGAAGATGTCAGGATTTCGGAAGAGACGGCCAGGCGTCTTGGATACAGTAAGGTTTCGAAGTTGAAGTTGGCTGTTGCCAAGAGTATCCGGGATTTTGTTGCCGGTGGAGGCTATCTTTTTTCCATGTGCTCGGCTCCTGATAGTTATGATGTTGCTCTCAGTGCCGAAGGGATTGATATTTGTGATATTCCTTTTGATGGTGATCCGCTGGATATGCAAGCTCAGGAGAAACTTCATTATGATCACTGTTTTGCATTCAGGGATTTCAAGCTCAGCCAGAATCCGTATGAATATGAGATATCATCAATTGATGTGACGAATACACGTCCCAGAAGCCTGAATGAGAAGAATGATTTTTTCAGCCTGTTTGAGTTTTCAGCCAAATGGGATCCTGTACCGACTATGCTTTGTCAGAATCATGAGCAAATCATCAAAGCATTCATGGGGCAGACAACAGCCTTCGATAAAGCGCAGCTAAAGCCGAATGTGCTGGTTATGGGTGAGAACAACTCGCTGAATGAAGCCAGGTATATTCATGGTGAGTCAGGGAAAGGAACCTGGACTTTTCTGGGTGGACATGATCCTGAGGATTATCAACACCTGGTTGGCGATCCCCCAACCGATTTGAACTTATATCCAAATTCGCCCGGGTATCGGCTGATCCTCAACAATATTCTATTCCCGGCGGCCAAGAAACAAAAGCGTAAGACTTAACGTTGTCGCTACTTTTCATTCTTCCTTTTCAGGATTGAAAAAGTGTTGGGTAAAGGGTTGGTTTCAGAAACCTGGAAATGCTCCTCCTCTTCAACAATCCACTGATCCCTGTCAAACTCAGGGAAAAAGACATCTCCTTCAAAGTCCTTGTGAACAGTAGTCAGGTAGATCCTGTCAGAAAGATCGAGGAACTGACGGTAGATGGAAGCTCCTCCAATGATGAAATATTCTTCCTGAGGGTCATTACAAAATTGTTTCAGATCATCCATGGAATGGACTGTGACGCATCCATTGAATCGATCGGCCGGATTGTCTGAGATAACGATGTTGGTTCGGTTGGGAAGGGGTTTGATCGGAAGAGACTCATAGGTTTTCTTCCCCATGATCACCGGGTGGCCTGTTGTGATTCTTTTAAACCTTTTCAAGTCCTCGGGGAGATGCCACAGGAGTTTATTGTCTTTTCCAATGGCATGATTTTGTGCGATGGCAACGATGATTGAAAACATAGCATTCAGACGGAGATATCTCCTTTGATATGGGGATGTGCAGTATAATTTTCAAGGGTAAAATCTTCAAATACGAATTGATCAATGTCTTTTACCAAAGGATTGATCCTCATGGCAGGCAAAGGGAAAGGGGATCGGGTTAGCTGCAACTTAACCTGTTCGATGTGGTTGAGGTAGATATGGGCATCCCCGAGGGTATGAATAAAAACTCCCGGCTGAAGGTTGGTCACTTGCGCCATTATCATGGTAAGCAAGGCATAGGAGGCAATATTGAAAGGAACGCCGAGAAAGATATCAGCGCTTCGCTGGTACATCAGACAGGATAGTTTGCCATTTGCCACATAGAACTGGAAAAGCAAATGGCAGGGCGGGAGTGCCATTTCATGCAATTGTCCGACATTCCAGGCGCTGACAATGTGGCGGCGGGAATCGGGATTTTGGGTGATGCTTCGGATCACTTCCTGTATTTGGTCGATATGATCTCCATTGTATTTTGGCCAGTTTCTCCACTGATATCCATAGATGGGTCCGAGCTCTCCTTCCTTACCAGCCCATTCGTCCCAGATGGATACCTTGTTCTCATGAAGGTAATGAATGTTGGTAGAACCTTTCAGAAACCATAGCAGTTCATGGATGATCGAGCGGAGGTGAAGCTTTTTGGTAGTCAGTGCCGGAAAACCATCCTGGAGGTCAAAATGCATCTGGTAACCAAAAACACTGAGGGTGCCGGTGCCGGTTCGATCTTCTTTTCGGATTCCGTTTTCGAGTACAAATGAGAGGAGATCGAGGTACTGACGCATTGGGAAAATGGTGAAATGGTGAAATAGTGAAATAGTGAAAAGTTAGGGGTGGTTTGCAGGTATTTCGTTGGGGTTGTGTTTGTGGCGGAAGAAGATGGCAAAGAGAATGGCGACGATGACCGAGTAGATGGCAAAGGTAAACCAGATACCTGGCCAGTCGGAAGTGCCATCGGGCTTGATGAAATATTTGTCGATGATGATCCCGCTCAACCGACTTCCGATAAATGCACCGAAACCATTGGTCATCATCATGAACAAACCCTGAGCTCTGGCACGGATAGCCGGTTCACTTTGTGTTTCCACGAAGAGTGATCCGGAGATATTGAAGAAATCGAAAGCCATTCCGTAGATGATGCAGGAGAGGACGATCATCCAAAGTCCCTGTGCGGGATCTCCCCATCCGAAGAGAGCGAAACGGAGCACCCAGGCGATCATGCTGAGGAGCATCACTTTCTTGATCCCGAAGCGTTTCAGGAAGAACGGAATTGTAAGTATGAAGAGGGTTTCGGATATCTGGGAGATAGACATGATGATCGCGGGATACTTGACAGCGATCAGATCTTTGAAGTCAGGGATCTTGGCGAAATCGTGAATGAAGGTGTCTCCGTAAGCGTTAGTCAGTTGCAGAGAAGCGCCGAGCAGCATGGCAAAAATGAAAAACACAGCCATTTTGGTTTTTTTGAACAAGGCAAAAGCGTTAAGACCGATTTCTTCGATGAACGATTTTTTGTGGCCTCTGCTAAGGGGTGGACACGGGGGCATGGTAAAAGCATATAATCCCAGGAAGATCGAGGCGGCTGAGGCAATATAGAACTGTCCGGCCGATTTTTCCAGTCCTGTAAGGCTAACGATCCAGAGGGCCGCGATAAAACCAATGGTTCCCCATACCCGGATGGGGGGATAATCTTTGATCACATCGAAGTTTCTGCTTTTCAATGCGGAATAAGCAATTGTTATGGCGAGTGCGATCGTGGGCATATAAAACATCATGTTCAGGAGCATGATCCAGAACATGGTGTCAGGATTATTAACGGCAGGGACGAAAAACAGTATAATTCCCCCGATAATATGGAAAATGCCATATAATCGCTCGGCATTGATCCACCTGTCAGCGATGATCCCGGCAATGGCCGGCATGAAGAGGGAGGAGATTCCCATGGTTGAAAAAATGGCACCGAATTCGGTGAATGACCATTGCTTTGTATGGTCGCAGTAAGCTCCAATGGTCAGAAGCCATGAGCCCCAGATGAAGAATTGGAAGAAGTTAAGGATGACAAGTCGAGATTTGATTCCCATGGTAAATAGGTTTGAAAATGAGGATTATTCAATATTTGCGATTCTTAAGTTCATCTCTGATCCTGGATGCCGTTTCATAATCTTCCCGATTGATGGCATCCTGTAGCATATCCTGCAGTTCACTGATGGAACGGGCACTGAGATCATCTCCAGGCACTCCCTCATCAACCGCATCCTGCATGTATGATGCTTCCGCTGCTCTTTCTTCTTCGATGGTAAGACCGGCAGCTTTCAGGATGTGTTCATAGGTATAGATGGGGCATTCGAACCGGAGGGCCAGAGCGACTGCGTCAGAAGTACGGCTATCGATTTCAATGGCCATGTGTCCATCCCAGCAGATGAGTTTGGCATAAAAGATCCCATCCTGAAATTTATTGATGATCACTTCCCGGATGTTGATGCCAAAAGTCATGGCAAAGGTCTTGAACAGGTCATGGGTCAGCGGTCTGATGGGTTTTATTTTTTCCAGCTCTACTGCGATGGCCTGGGCTTCGAAACCACCGATGATAATCGGTAGTCGTCGGATGCCTTCTTTCTCACCCAGGATGAGGGCGTAAGCGCCGCTCTGTGATTGGCTGGATGATAAGGCAACGATGTCCAAAGCAACTTTATGAAGCATTTTCCAGGTGGCTTTAATAGCTGTTCGGTAGACACAAATGTACATTTTTTCTTCCATTCAGGGTTTGGTGGTTCGACAATCTTTCCTATTTTTGGAGAAATTTTCAAAACGTAAATAGTTGAATATGAAAAAAGTAGTCACATTTCTCTGTTTGTTGTTGTTGCCTGTCATTTTATTGGCCGGAGAAGCCGATCTGAAAATCCCGGAGCTGACAAGTGATCAGAATTTATTATTGATGTTTGGTTTTCTGATATGTTTGGGGGGGATGGCTTTTGGCATTTATCAGTTTCTGGTCGTAAAAAAGCTCAGGGCACATCAGCGGATGCTGGATGTGGCTCAGGTCATTTTCGAGACCTGTAAAACATATCTGATTCAACAAGGGAAGTTTTTAATCATTCTATTCCTTTTTATTACGGCATGCATCATTTTTTACTATGGTTATCTGCAGGAGATGCCGTTTTTCGGTAATCTGTTGATCATTGCCTGGACCATTATTGGAATATTGGGATCGTACGGGGTTGCGTGGTTTGGCATCCGGATGAATACGCTGGCTAACAGCAGGATGGCTTTTGCCTCTCTCGAACGGAAGCCCATCAAGTTATTGAATATCCCGTTGGATGCAGGTATGAGTATTGGGGTATTGCTGGTGAGTGTGGAATTGATCATGATGTTGATCATTCTTTTATTTGTGCCCAGGGAGTATGCCGGTGCAAGTTTCGTGGGATTTGCCATCGGTGAATCACTTGGTGCCAGCGCCCTCAGGATTGCCGGTGGTATTTTTACCAAGATCGCTGATGTTGGGTCAGACCTGATGAAGATCGTTTTCAAGATCAAGGAAGATGATCCCAGAAATCCCGGTGTCATTGCTGATTGCACGGGTGATAATGCCGGGGACAGTGTCGGCCCGACTGCGGATGGTTTTGAAACGTATGGTGTTACCGGTGTCGCTCTGATTAGTTTCATCGTTCTGGCGGTTACTTCCATTGAATATCAAACCGAACTGCTAACCTGGATATTTACCATGCGGATCCTGATGATCGCGACGTCGATTGTGGCGTTTTACATCAATAAATATGCGGCAATCAGGAAATACAGTGCAAGAGATGATATGGACTTTGAAAAGCCTCTTACTTCTCTGGTTTGGATCACTTCTATTTTATCGATCATTGTCACATTTGCAGTGAGCTATTGGCAGTTAAAAGTTCTGGGTGGTAACCTATGGCTAATCTTATCTATCATCATCAGTTGCGGAACTTTGGGTGCCGCTTTGATACCTGAGTTCACCAAGCTTTTCACCAGCGGGAAATCCAAGCATGTAGCCGAGGTAGTTACAGCTTCCCGGGAGGGCGGATCATCATTAAATATTCTTTCCGGACTCGTAGCCGGTAATTTCAGCGCTTTCTGGCAGGGTATGGTCTTTTTGTTACTTATGTTCATTGCCTATATTGCCAGTCTGAACGGCCTTTCGGAACTGATGATCTATCCCTCGATATTTGCCTTTGGTTTGGTCGCTTTTGGCTTCCTCGGCATGGGCCCGGTTACCATAGCCGTTGACAGTTATGGCCCCGTTACAGATAATGCACAATCCATTTATGAGCTTTCATTGATTGAGCAGCAGGAAGGGATATCTCAGGAGATCGAACAAGAATATGGATTCAAACCCGATTTTGAGAAAGCCAAGCATTACCTGGAAGCCAATGATGGCGCAGGAAATACATTCAAGGCAACAGCCAAGCCGGTGCTGATCGGAACTGCGGTTGTTGGTGCCACTACGATGATCTTTTCCCTTATTCTGGTAATCAGAGATAAACTGGGAATTGACCCCGAATCGATTCTGAATATCTTAAATCCTTACACAATTCTTGGTTTTATCTGTGGTGGTGCGGTAGTATACTGGTTTACCGGCGCCTCCATGCAGGCTGTAACAACCGGCGCGCATCGGGCCGTAGCATATATCAAAAAGCATATCAACTTAGATACTGGTGACAACCAGGCTGCCTCCACGGAGAATTCCAAGGAAGTTGTGAAGATATGTACACAATATGCCCAAAAGGGGATGTTTAATATCTTCGTTGCCATTTTCTCCTTTGCCCTTGCTTTTGCATTCTTTTCCGCCCCGATATCTTCGAATGACCCTGCTTCATTCTTTATTAGTTATCTGATCTCCATTGCGGTATTTGGATTATTCCAGGCCGTGTTCATGGCGAATGCCGGAGGCGCCTGGGATAATGCAAAAAAGGTTGTTGAAGTGGATCTGAAAGAGAAAGGGACAGAACTTCATGCTGCCACCATTGTTGGAGACACGGTGGGTGATCCATTTAAAGACACCTCCTCTGTGGCGTTGAATCCCATCATTAAATTCACCACATTATTTGGTCTTCTGGCCATGGAGATTGCGATTTCTGAAGGATTTTCAAGTATCGCACCATATATTGGAGCCGTCTTCTTTATCATTGCATTGGTCTTTGTCGTTAAAACATTCTATGGGATGCGGATTGCCGCCAAATGATGGCTTTGAATACACTTTTGCAGATCGTTTATTGTTAACCTGATAATCATACTACCATGATCACAAATGATTTTATTGGCCGCCACAACGGACCTTGCCGGCAAGAGGTTGAAAAAATGCTGGAAACCATCGGGGTTTCTTCGATGGAGGAGTTGATTTCGAAAACCATTCCTGCATCGATCAGATTGGCAAATCCCCTTTCCCTGCCAGCGGGATTGAATGAATATGAGTATCTGAAACACATCCGTCAGATTGCTGCAAAAAACAAGATTTACAAGTCCTTCATCGGGATGGGGTATTACAATACCATCACGCCGGGCGTGATTCTGAGAAACATTCTTGAGAATCCGGGCTGGTATACGGCCTACACACCATACCAGGCAGAGATTTCACAGGGAAGACTGGAGGCGTTGTTAAACTTCCAGACGATGGTTTCTGATTTAACCGGCATGCCGATTGCCAATGCTTCTTTGCTGGATGAGGGGACTGCTGCTGCGGAAGCGATGATCATGTTGTTTAACTCGCGGAGCCGGGAAGCGGTAAAATCCGGCGCAAATAAGTTCTTTATTTCACATGGTGTATTTGCGCATACACGGGATGTTGTAATCACCCGGGCGGAGCCGCTGGGAATTGAAGTTATTACAGGTTGTGTGAAGGAGATCCAGTTCGATTCCAGCTATTTTGGCGCCCTGATACAATATCCGAACGAACGCGGCGCTGTCAAAAATTACAAGGATTTTGTTGATCAGGCACATCTGCATCAGGTAATGGTGGCTGTCGCCGCAGATTTACTCAGCCTCGCGCTGCTGACTCCTCCCGGAGAATGGGGCGCTGACATTGTGCTCGGCACTACGCAACGGTTCGGTATTCCGATGGGGTATGGTGGTCCGCATGCAGCTTATTTTGCTACCCGGGATGAATACAAGCGACAAATGCCCGGACGTATCATTGGCGTTTCTGTTGATTCCAATGGGAACCGTGCCCTTCGCATGGCGTTGCAGACCCGTGAGCAGCATATCAAGCGGGAACGGGCGACCTCCAACATCTGTACTTCTCAGGTACTTCTTGCGGTGATGGCCGGTATGTACACCGTTTATCACGGATCGCGAGGGATCAAGAAGCTTTCACGCCACATCAATATTCTGACTGGTGTCCTGGCTGCAGAAGTGGCTAAATATGGGTATAAACAATTAAATGAACATTTCTTTGATACCCTTGCCATTGAAGTTCCGGAAAACATTGCCATAGAATCGATCCGGCAAGGGGCGATTGAAAAGTGCATGAATTTCCGGTATTATGATGAACGATTAATAGGTATCAGTCTGGATGAAACGACATCACTTGAAGATGTAAATGTCATTCTGGAAGTTTTCGCGAAAGCAGCCGGAAAATCTTTCAACCTGTTTGTTTGTGATCCGGTGGAATGTGGAAAACTTGTGACTATTCCCGGCGAACTGGAACGGAAATCGGCGTTCCTGACACATCCTGTTTTCAATAGTTTTCATTCTGAAACAAAGATGATGCGATACATTAAACGTCTGGAGATCAAAGATCTGGCCTTGAATCGCTCCATGATCCCGCTGGGCTCCTGTACGATGAAACTGAATGCTGCCAGTGAGCTGTTTGCCTTGAGTTATCCTGAGTTTGGAGCTATACATCCATTTGTGCCAGCCGATCAGGCCTCCGGCTATTCGGAAATGATCCGGGATCTTGAAAAAGCCCTTTGTGAGGTGACCGGATTTGCTGCCTTTTCAGTACAGCCAAATTCCGGTGCGGCAGGTGAGTACGCAGGATTGCTTGTGATCCGGGCATACCATTACAGCAGGGGAGAAGGGCACCGGAATGTATGTCTGATACCGAACTCAGCGCATGGTACCAACCCCGCCAGTTCAGTGATGGCCGGGATGACGGTTGTTGTGGTCAAATGCGATCAAAACGGCAATATCGACATCACCGATCTGAAAGCCAAAGCAGCGCAATACAGGGATACACTTGCTGCCCTCATGGTGACCTATCCTTCAACCCACGGGGTGTTTGAAGAAGATATTCTTGACATCATCAAAACCGTGCATGATGCCGGCGGGCAGGTGTATATGGATGGCGCGAACATGAATGCCCAGGTTGGTCTGACCAATCCGGCGATCATTGGCGCTGACGTTTGTCATTTGAACCTGCACAAGACCTTTGGTATTCCTCATGGAGGAGGAGGTCCAGGTGTGGGACCGATTGGGGTTGCAGCCCATCTGGCACCTTTCCTGCCGGGTCACCGGGTCGTGAAAACCGGCGGGGCAAAAGCCATTTCAGCCGTTGCGTCGTCTCCATTCGGCAGTGCCATGGTGCTGACGATTTCCTACGCGTATATCAAGCTATTGGGAGGTTCCGGTTTGACCGAGGCGACACGCTATGCCATCCTCAATGCCAATTACCTGAAAGCCAAACTGGAATCCTTTTATCCTGTGCTTTACAAAGGGAAGCATGGCATGGTTGCCCATGAGATGATCCTGGATTGTAATGAGATTCAAAGACAGACAGGGATTGGTGCCATCGACATTGCCAAACGGCTGATGGATTATGGTTTCCACGCACCAACGGTGGCCTTTCCTGTTCATGGCACCCTGATGGTTGAACCCACGGAAAGCGAGCCACTGTCGGAACTCGATCGTTTTGTGGAGGCAATGGTCGCCATCCGTGCCGAGATTGAAGAAATCGCTTCTGGAAAGGCTGATAAATCAGTCAATGTGATCCTGAAAGCGCCGCATACCGCTTTTATGGTTGGCGCAAATGATTGGACCATGCCGTATTCCAGGGAGAAAGCGGCATTCCCGCTGGATAGTCTGAAAGAAGGCAAATACTGGCCAACGGTTTCACGGATTGATGATGCCTTTGGAGATCGCAATCTGATGTGCTCGTGTCCGTTAGAATAGACCTCACAGCAGTTTGTGAATGAAACGATTTCAGAGGATCTCTTTGAAGTCGAAGGTGAGTTTTTCTTTCTTATAAAAGTCGAATAAGCACATTTTCCTGATTTCGTAATAACTTCTCCAATAGGTTTGCAGGGTAAAGAAAAAAGATTTCCTTGCATTGTCGCCTTCAATCTGCGCATTATTCAGGTCGAGGATGCTGTTGATCTTACCGATCAGGTACCTGGCTTTGGTCACATCGTAGGTTTTCTGTGCCACCGTATCCGCCTTGGCGGCGATCATCAACTGGTTTTTCTGAATGTTGAACTGGACTACTTTCAGGTAGATGTTTTGCCTGAAGTCAATGATATCCTGCTCCACCGAAGTTTTCACAATTTCTTCCTTTGATTGTGCCATTTTGATTCGTCCTTTGGCCAGCCCCCAGTCCAGGATGGGGATTGAGATACCAAGGCTGATCTGTTCCTGGTCGAGCGGGTTGCGATAAACCTCTGGGATATCAGGTGCGCTTTGTGTAAGTCCGAATACAGCCTGAAGTTCGGCATCGAAGCGGTTCTCAAGCTTTGCCCTGTTGACGTCTCTGGCTGCTTCGAGAAGCCGGCGGTCAAAGTCAAGCGACAGGGAAGAGTTGATAAAAGCATGGCCGATGGCTTCCTGAGGGTTGATCGTAATAAAATCGATGTTGGTAGGAGGGATCAATTCGATGCTAACAGTATCTTTAATCCGGAGATAGGACTTAAACCTGAAAAGTTTGTTTTCCAGGTCGAGATCTGCATTTTCAACGGCAGTTTGCGCTTTCAGGAAATTAAGTTCCAGTAACAAAAGGTCATTCTCTGCGATTTTCCCAAGCTGGAAGCGGCCTTTGGCTATCTTGAACAAGGTATCATAATTAGCCATGTTGGTGTTGGCGATATCTTTTTCTATCTGTGCCTGGAGGAGGTCAAAGAAATAATTGACGGTTTGTATGCAGACTTGTTCGACGGATTCAAGGTAGATCCTTTTGGACTGGTCATATTTTAAGGGTTCAATTTTTTTATCCCACCGGTAAGGGTTGAACTGAAAGATAGGCTGCACATAGCCAATATTAATGGGAGTAGAAAGGTATGATGTAGCTGTTGAGTCAGCGAAATTGTCCAGCCTTTGCAGTCCAGACCTGACAAATACACTACCCCCCGTAACGCCGATCTGTTGCATGATCGACATGTTGGCGATATAGTTGGCATAGCTTTGCCGGATGAAGGTTTCACTCCCATCAGGCAGGGTGTACTTGTTGATGGCCCTTTCAAAGTCCGGGACAGTGGCATTGACAGAGAGCATGGGCAGGGATTGTCTTCTGAAGGTTTTAAATTCCCAATAACTTGCCCGGAACTGATGGCGGGCATTCAGGGCATCAGGTGATTGGCGTTTGGCTGTAAGGATAGCCTCCTGGAGGGTGATCTTCCGGGTTTGTGGGACGACGGTGAGCCAAAAGATGGAAAAAACAAGGGTCAGAAAGGATAAGAAACCATGTCGCATGGGCAGATTGTGTAATGTCAGGTTATTCATAACGTAGCGAAGTGACCGGATCCTGGTGAGCAGCTTTGCGGGCAGGCATAAACCCGAAAAGGATGCCGACGGTGGCAGAAACGAAGAAGGAGAGGATGATGGAAGAGGGGGAAACGATGGTAAGGATATCGGCCAATTCTTTAATGATCATTGCCAGGGCGATACCGAGCAGTATGCCGATGGTGCCGCCGGTGAGGCTGATCATGGTTGCTTCCGCAAGGAACTGTGTGATGATGTCTTTTTTGCGTGCTCCGATGGCAAGCCGGATCCCGATTTCTTTGGTTCTTTCGAGCACGGATGCCAGCATGATGTTCATGATCCCGATACCTCCGACCAGCAGTGAAATGCCTGCGATAGCTCCAAGTACGATGTTGAAGATGTCTTTGGTGCGTTGTTGTTGCTTAAGGAGTAATTCGGGAATCTTGATCTCAAAGTCCTCCAGCCCGGCATGTCTGCGCTGCAGCATCCGTTTGATTACATCAGCCGTGACAGACAGTTTCTCCGTTTCTTTCACTTGTACGACGATTTTATCCACCTGGTTGGATTCAAGTCCTCCGCCTGATTCGCTCCTGAAGAAAGCAAAACCACCGCCGACGAACATGCTTCCGCCGGAGAGGGAGCTGGAGGTCACTACCGACCGGTCTTTAAATCTCAGCAAGATGGTTTGTACCGGGGCAAAGATGGCTTCATTGTAATTGCTGATGCCCAGGTTCTCGGTAGCTCCTTCATTGACTTTTCTTTTTTCCAGCACCCCGACTACTTTGAGCCAGACATGCCCGATCTTGATGTGCTTCCCAAGTGGGTTTTCAGATGGGAAAAGCTTTGATTTGATGGATGAACCAAGGATACAGACAGGTTTTCCATCTCGCAGCTGATCCTGGTTAAACATCTCTCCTTCACGCAGGGTGAGGTTAAAGATGTTGAAATAATCGGGAGTGACGCCCGATATTTTGGCGGTTTTCCGGATTCCGTCCTTGATCACATCGGTTTCATAGATCACCTCAGGGCTGGCATCCTGGACTGAAGGGATCATGGATTTGATGCTGTTAGCGTCTTTCAGGGTCAGGCCGGGGGAGAATTTTTTACTGATATTCGTTGATGAGGAGCTTCCGTTGTTTTCGCTCTCACTTTTCTGGTCATCTGTAGATTTTGGGACGATGATGATATTATTGACCCCCACCAGTTTCATTTGATCGAGGATCTCCTGCCTTGCGCCATTGCCGATGGCGAGCATAGCGATGACAGCGGCGACACCGAAAATGATCCCCAGGGCGGTGAGGAATGATCTGAATTTATTCAGAAAAACGGCCTCAAGGGCGATGTTGAATATGTATGTCAGTCTTTCCACGGCTTGCAGAGTCTCGATCGGTTTTTTGTTCCTGCTTCTTTTCTTTCTCTTTTTTGAATTTCTCGATAATGGTTTTATCAAGCTGCTGGATCTTCATCTTATCTTCATCTTCCGGTGGAACCAGCATGACTTCATCGCCTTCTTCCATCCCTGCCCGGATGATGATCTCGTTCTCATTTGTTTCGCCAGTGATTACTTGTTGTTTGGTAACGCCAAGTCCATCTCTCATGTAGACAAAGCTGAGGCTGTCGTTATTGAAGACAGCTTCAATGGGAACAAAAAGAACACTGTCGATAATGGCTGTTTCGATCACATTTTTTGTGGTCATAGCGGGCCGGAGGATAGAGTCGAATTCATGAACCAAAATACTGACTTCGAACACTTTGGCATTGGATCCCTGGATTTGTTCTCCGATGTTGGCAACCTCAGTGACTTTTCCGGTGAATTTTTTTTCAGGGAAGGCATCGACGCCGATCTCGACTTTTTGACCAACCTTGACTTTACTGATATCGATCTCGTTGACATATGTTTTGGAGATCATGAGGGACAGGTCTGGGAGTTCGGCAACCACATTATCCCAGGCGTTAAGGGTTGCACCAACACCTTGTTTACTTCCATCCCAACTGCGGCGGTAAACGACCATCCCGCTTTTGGGCGCTTTGATGGAAAACTGGCCAAGGACAGTCATGAGTTGTTCCAACTTGCGTTGCGCCTGAGAATAGGAAGCGGAAACCTCCTGCATGGTGGCAATGGCTTTCTGAAGTCTCAGCTTATAATTTTTTTCAGCTTGAACATGTGCTCTTTCTGATTTTTCCAGGTCAATCTGAACCTGGCGAATGGTGGCCGGAGGTTCATATTTTGATTGTTCCATGGTGATTTTCGCCTCCTCCATGGCATATTTGAGGTTGATCAGTTCATCGCGAGCGTTCCGGAGTTCTAATGAGGTATCGAGTTTGGTTTTAGTAAATTGAGACTCCAGTTTCTCGACATTGTTTTCCTCGTCTTTGATCTTGTTGGCGATCTCGGTCCTGTCAAGGGTTGCAACAAAATCACCAGAATCCACGACGGTTCCGTCGGGAATAATATCTTGAATTTTGACCTGCCAGATCTGGATTTGGCGTAATCCCTCAGGACCATAGATTTTTTCCGAGCGTTTGGCGATGAGTTCTCCGGTTGTTGTGACTTCAATGGCAAACTGGCCTTTTTTAGCTTTCACGGTGATCTCCTGTTCTTTGGATCTGCCCGCGAAAGAAAAATAGAGAATGATTGCCAGGATGATAACACCGAATCCAGTGAGGAAGTATTTCCTGTTTTTCATGGTTACTGTGTTTGCTGCAATAACGGTTTTTGTGCAGCGATTATTGGTTAACGGAAGAAAAAGAAGGTAAAAGTACGAGAAAATGAATTTGGTAGATTCAATTTTCTACCAATTAAACATCAATATTGGCGTATCGTGCATTTTTCTCGATAAACTCTCGTCTTGGGGGAACTTCATCACCCATCAGCATGGAGAAGATACGGTCGGCTTCCAAACCATTTTCGATGGTTACCTGCCGGAGGGTGCGGTATTTAGGATCCATGGTGGTATCCCAAAGCTGTTCGGCGTTCATTTCGCCAAGACCTTTATATCTTTGGATATGAATGTTGGACTCCTTCCCGTTCTCCGACCATTCAGCGGTTAGGTTTTTCCGTTCTTCTTCTGTCCAGCAATATTTTTGATCCTTTCCTTTTCTGACCAGGTAAAGCGGGGGAGTTGCGATATACACGTACCCGTATTCGATGAGTTCTTTCATGTACCGGAAGAAGAAGGTGAGGATCAGTGTAGTGATATGGCTTCCGTCCACGTCGGCATCGGTCATGATGATGATCTTGTGATATCTCAGTTTTTCAAGGTTCAGTGCCTTGCTGTCATCTTCCGTACCGATGGTGATTCCGAGTGCGGTAAAGATGTTTTTGATCTCTTCGCTTTCGTAGATCTTGTACTGCATAGCCTTTTCCACGTTGAGGATCTTCCCGCGGAGTGGCAGGATGGCCTGGAAGCGCCGGTCCCGGCCCTGTTTGGCTGTGCCACCTGCAGAGTCTCCCTCGACCAGGTATATTTCACATTGCACAGCGTCTTTCTCTGAACAATCAGCCAGTTTACCCGGCAGACCTGATCCGCTCAGCACATTTTTTCGTTGAACCAATTCCCGTGCTTTCCTTGCCGCATGCCTGGCTGTAGCAGCCAGGATGACCTTGTTCACAATGGTCCGGGCTTCCTTGGGATGTTCTTCCAGATAATAGGTAAGAAGTTCGCTGACGAGCTGGTCAACCACCCCCATCACTTCATTATTTCCGAGTTTGGTCTTGGTCTGACCTTCAAACTGGGGTTCCTGCACTTTGACAGAGATAATGGCAGTGAGTCCCTCCCGGAAATCATCCCCGCTGATATCAAATTTAAGCTTTGATAACATCCCCGATTTTTCAGCATAGGTCTTCAATGTACGGGTTAATGCCCTGCGAAATCCGGCCAGGTGGGTACCCCCTTCATGGGTATTGATGTTATTGACGTAAGAATGGATGTTTTCACTGAAGGAAGTATTATACTGCATCGCGATTTCAATCGGGATCGCATTCTTTTCCCCTTCCATGGAGATGGGCTCCGGCATCAGTTTTTCCCTGTTGGCATCCAGGTAATTGATGAAATCGATCAGGCCGTTCTGTGAGAAATAGGTTTCATGCCATGGTTTTCCGTCTCCGTTGGTTTCCCGTTCATCCGTTAGCGTAAGGGTAATGCCTTTGTTCAAAAAGGCAAGTTCCCTGAGCCTGGAACTGAGGATCTCTTTATCGTACTGGTTGATGATAAATATGGTAAAATCAGGGATGAAGGTGACTTCCGTGCCGGTTTGCTGAGACTCGCCGGTTACTTTTACATCGTACAAGGGCTTTCCACAGCTATATTCTTGGGTAAAAACTTTTCCTTCCCGGTAAACATTCACCTTCAGGTGAGAAGAAAGTGCATTAACCACAGAAACGCCGACTCCATGTAATCCTCCGGATACTTTATAACTGTCCTTGTCGAATTTTCCGCCGGCATGGAGCACCGTCATAACCACTTCCAGGGCGCTTCTTTTTTCCTTTTCATGCAGGTCAGTCGGGATGCCCCGGCCATTATCCACTACGGTGACGCTATTGTCGGGGTGGATGGTCACATCAATTTTATTGCAAAACCCCGCCAACGCCTCATCTATGGAGTTGTCAACCACCTCATACACAAGATGATGCATTCCTTTAACGTTCACATCACCAATGTACATGGCAGGACGTTTTCTGACAGCTTCTAACCCCTCTAAAATCCGGATGTTATCTGCGGTGTAATTCCCGATCCCTGATAATTTTTCCAATTCATTCATAATCAATAACTTATATCAATCAACAGGCAAACAAAATTACGAAAAAAATTTCAGTTGGAAAGCATGAAAATGCAAGGAAAATCAAGGAATTTATTAACAATTTACGAAAGCATGTCAATAAGCCTGATCAAGGCGGATTGCTTCACGGTTCCCTTTCAGGTCAGGAATGATGGAAAAGTTAATACCAGCAAGGAAATTGAGCTTTTGGGAGGGATAGGCCGCCCAGCGGTAATACCTTGAATTGATGAGGTTGTTGAGTTCAACGAAAATTCCCAACGCTTTATTGATCCGGTACTCAGCTCCCAGGTTGATACCCACAACTCCCCTGAGGGTTTGGTAGTCCTTCCGGATCTGCCCGCTTCCTGGTTCTTTAACAAATATCCGGTCGTACATGTCGGTATAACCAATGACGATGGCTTTGAGATTCAGTTTATTAAACAAGGTGTACCTGCCGGATAGCTTTCCATCAAGGGCCGGTTTATACCAGGGTTTCAGTTCATCGGTAACATAATGATGGTAGTTTATTTCGAGTGACAGGTCAAGCCCGGATTGATCAAACAGGGAGAATACCGCATGGCCGTCAAGCGCCTGCACCTGATCGTCGAAAGCCAGGGTAAACCTGTTTTTAAGGAAGGAGGTGGTATCTGTCACAAAGAAAGGGTAGTTATCAGCGTACAGGTAGGAAACACCAAGGTCATAACTGAATTTTCCGGCAATGGTTCCACAAACAGAAAACATTCCCT
Organism: Bacteroidota bacterium; assembly: GCA_016868575.1. Lineage (GTDB taxonomy): Bacteria > Bacteroidota > Bacteroidia > Bacteroidales > FEN-979 > VGGL01. The sequence goes on along the minus strand of VGGL01000006.1, from coordinate 7,335 downwards.
TCACCTTCTGACTTTCTCTCACCATCGGGATATCAGAGACGATGAATGGATTGACCTGGAAGAGGTCACTGAAATAGTGATTCTTGATTTCTCCACTGAAGCTTCCTTTCAGGATAATAATCTGGTCATATGCCTTGACAGACATGTCCAGGGAGGGGAAGAGATAGAACTTAGTAACGGCATCGAATTCAAAAAATGAATTAAACCCAGCCTTGATATTGAGCAGGTCAAAGAAGGTGGCTGAAAGATATGGCTTGATCACGAAAGCACCGGCATTGTTGAGATTTCGGGTATTGAATGAAAAATGATGGTAGTCGGCCTCAATCCTTGCGCCGATGTGTTCCATTTCTTCCTGTCCGAACAGGTGGATTGGAAAATCCAAGCCTGATAAGAGGGTTGTGAGGTGTTCGTTGGCATCATCATAATCGAACAGATAATAATATCCTACCCGCAAATCGTACCAGGGCTTTCCGGATTTCTCATTGATTTTCTCAAATCCTGCATTCAGATAAAATTGCGTCACCCGTTGCCGGATCTGTTTTTTGGGCAAATCGGCGAGGGTATCTCTTCCGGGAATCGTTGGTGCAAGGCCATAGAAATGGACTACATGGCGATTAAATCCAAGGTCGCCGCCCAGGGCAAACTTTTTCTCCAGGAATGTTTTTCCAAATATTGAAGCCTGGTTATCGCTGAACCCGCTGTATGGATAATGCTTGATCCGATGATTGGAAGAGAGGTGATTGGCCTGCAATCCGAACATGTATTTTTTTGAGCGGTTATTGGTCAGGTATATCTCTGCCAGGGGGGTCAGGTAATTCCCGAAGCCGGCTTTCAGGTAATTGCCGAAGAGCTTTGAATAATCTTCGCGGTGCACCATCTGCAGCGGGAGGGTGGAAGAACTAACCCGAAGGTCAGGTTTTACCGGCCTGACATTATAAATAGGTTGAAGTTTTTCAATCTTTGGCGGTTCGAGATTGGGGTTGATGGTGATCTTCTGTGCATCTCCAATCGTTGGCTCATAGGGTGCAACGACCGTGATTTCTTCTGATTTCTTTTGTTGTTGGGCTACCACAGCATTACCTGTCAACACCATCGAAACCAGCATCATGGAAAGGGTGAAGATACTGTTTTTCATCAATGCTATATTGGGTCTGAATGTGCTCATTCCTCATCAGGGTTTGAAGGTGTATTATTCTCTGCCGGTTTTTCCAGGGATTCGATCTGTTTGAGCTTTTCCCTGGCTTCGTTGACCAGATCGGAGCCTTCATGGTTTTCGATGATGCTCATCAGGGTTTGTTTGGCCTGATAGATATTACCGGATTTGGAATACACATCAGCCAGCAGGATGAAGCTTTTGGCCACCCAGGTGTCGAAAGAACCATACTCACGGATCAGTTGGAAGCAGAGCTTTTCCGATTCCTTGAGGTTATTGTTGTTGAACTCAATGAGGGCGAGGTAATATAAACTCTCCGCAGCATTTTCATTCCGGGCACCTTTCAGGATACTTCTGAAATATTCAGCAGCTGAAGTGAAGTTCCCTGTTTGCATCGCTGATTTGCCGGAGATGAGGAGAGCCTCGGAGCGAAGTTTATCTGATGTCTTCTCGTTGTCAAGCAGTTTTTTGGCGTTGGTGGTTGCCAAATTGAAATTTCCTGAGAGAAAATGGCTTCTCATCAGTCCGGCGTGGGCATCGGTCAGTTTGGATGGAGAGGAAGCAACCGTTTCGAGCCGGGTGAAATAATAGGCGGCCGAGTCATATTTCTTGTCAGACAAGTAGATGCCGGCCACCTTTGACAAGGCATTTTCGCTGAAACTGTTGGTGGGTTTATCAGCCACGAATTTGTAACCACGGAGCGCCTCTGCGTAAGCCGGTTTGGCATAGTCGCACTCTGCCAGGTAATAACGGGCGCTGATGATGAAAGTTCCCCTGGAGAATTGCTGCATATAATCGGTAAAACCTTTCCGGGCTTCATCGCATTTTCCATCCATAAACCGGTTCTCGGCAGCCATGTACAACAAGGAATCTTTGGTAGCGGTACTGAGATTTGCTGAAGGAATATCTTTGGTGAACTCCAGGAATTCATTTACTTTATTGGTTTCGAGTGAAATATTGCGGTAACTCGCAAGCGCTTCAACGGCTTCCTGCGTTCCTGCAAATTCCCTGATCACTTGTTTGAATGTGTTCGCGGCAGCAACCAGCTGGTCGTTGTTGTACTGTATGATGCCTGTCTTGAGCAAGGCTCTTGGCACATAGCCTGAATTTTTATAATTGGTGAAAATCTCCTGGAAGCTCTCTATCGCTTTGTTATTGTCCCTCAACAGCATGTAAGAGATGCCCAGCTCATAAATAGCCTCCGGAATGATCTTGGATTTGGGATGACTGGAGATCAACTCAGCCAGGGTTTTGATCTTCATCCTGATATCACCGGTTGCTCCGTATGTGTTGGCAAGCTGCAGCAAGGCGTAATCCTTGTCAGCCGAACGCATCCGGATAGCTTCCTGGTATGCCGGGATAGCTTCCGGATAATTCTTTTGCATCATGAAGCAATCGGCTTTACGGAGCGTGGCGTCAGCGATCATTACCTGATCTGCTTTCCCGGGATTTTTCAGGAAGTTGATAAAGTGATCCAATGCCGGTGCGAACTCTTTTCGGTGGAAAGAGGCATAACCAAGTGAGTAATATGCGATGGGATAGTTAACTGATTGTTTTGCTTTTGCTGAGTTGATGAATTCTTTCAGGTATTTAATGGTACTCCACTGGTTTCCGGTTCTTGAAAACGATTCCCCTATCCAGAACAGGCAATCTTCCGGAAGGAAGCCCTCCGGTTTGGCACCTGGCCGCTGGGACGTTTCATAACACTTCTTATACAGTTCGATGGCTTCCTGAAAACGGGCTTCATTGAATAACTCCGTAGCCCTGAAATAATAGATTTGCAGGATTGCTTTTAAAAGACCCGTATCATCTGATTTCAGTAAGGGGATTATTTCGAGAGCCTCCTTGTAGTTTCTGGTATTCAGGAAAATATTGACCAGATAGGAATGGGCTTCATCGATCCTTTGGCTGGAGGGAAATTGTCGAATGAAATCCCGGAGCAACTCAACGGTTTCATTATATGGATTAAAGGCCAGTTCATAAGACAGTTTGGCTGTATTGAACACCGACTCTTCATGGATTCCTTGATTGAAAGCAACCTTTGAAGCGTTGCTGAAGGCCTTGTAAGCATATTGCTTCTGATCCGTTTTGATGTAACAGCAACCGAGGTAATAATTTGCAAGTTGCGCAAGCGTATCCTGACCAAACGTCAGCGGCTGGAAAGCGGGAATGGCCTCCTGGAATTGATCATTCATGAAGTAGGAATAGGCAAGTTCGTACTGTTCGTTTGAGGTTGGTTTCGATTGGGTTGATAAAGATTCGCTGTAATATTCGGCCGCCTTGGTATATTCTCCTTTCCGGAAGTACACATGTCCAAGCAGTTTGCCAAGTTCACTCTTCTTTTTATCTCCTTTGGGGGCATTATCATACATGGATGATGCGGTAGCAATGAATTCATCCAGGTGTCCAAGGTTATAATGGCATTGGGCGATATAATAGGGAACCGTTTTATTGAACTCATTTTCATTTTTTACCTGTTCAAAACCTTTGAGTGCACTGGCGAAGTTCCGCTTTTCATAATAGATATAGGCATTATAATAGGTTGCCGGAATCGCATAGATCGTCTGGGTATTGATGACCTGTGAAAAATGGCGTTGCGCTTTATCGAAGTCATCTTGCTGAAGCAGACAGAATCCTTTCATATAGTAGAAACCGGCCAGGTCCTGGTTGTTCAGACTCCGGGTATCGATTTCTTCAAAGTTTTCGAGTGCATTCTTGAAGTTCTTGCTTCTGAAGTAAGAGCGGCCGATGAGGAAATGCGCATATTCGCTCCTTTTGCTGTCGGGATAATCCCGGATAAAGTTTCGCAATAAGTGGATGACATCTTCATGGGTCAGTTCTGCGGCGCAGGCTGCAAGGTGGTAATTTGATTCAGCGTGCAGAAATGGAGAAATTTCAGGGGTTGCAGACACTTTTTCAAATACCTGCCGGGCAGCGGTGAATTTTTCATGAAGAAACAACTCGATCCCTTTCTGATAGAGATGTTCCGGGTCATCAAATACTGCTGTTTGCTGGGATAAAGCAACCCAGGGCAGGAGAAAAATGAAAATGGCGTGCAGGGATCTGCTGATCAGTCGCGGCATAGGTATAATATCCTTAAAAAGCCGGTAAAATTACCAATTCCGGGCAGGTCGATTTTTATGGAATGAAATACTTATTAACAGCATCTTTTTAATAACGGAAGGATGAACAGGTTATTATCTTAAACAGAAACCCGATGAATAACACCGGGCTTCCGGGGGTAGTCCTGTAAGCGGGATTCTGTTGCTGCAGGGCAGCATTCCATCATTTATCTGAACCGGATGTCACCAGCCGGCTTTAGCAACCTACCCCTCCCGCAGCCGAAGCATCAGGCGAGCAACCTGAGATCCCTAAGGATACCGGGATATACGCGGTCTTGCAGCCCATAAGGTTTACCCCCGCCGGCAGTCGCCTGCCTGCGTCGTGAGCTCTTACCTCACGTTTTCACCCTTACCCCGAATGTTCAGGGCGGTAGTTTTCTGTGGCACTCTCTGTTCCCCCTTGCAGGAGACCTTCCTGTTAGGAAGTATGGCGCTCTGTGCTGTCCCGACTTTCCTCCCCGGTTTCCCGGAGCGATGGAACGGACTACCAGTCTGCAAAGATACGCATAAATCGGGTCTTCCTTCGGCTTAAAGATTGTCACTACCTTTGCCGACTTGAAAATGCCGGGACAATACCTTGAAAGATCTCACCCAGGGAAATGAAGCACGGCTGATACTCAGCTTTTCGATACCTATGTTGCTGGGCAATGTTTTCCAACAGCTATATAATGTCATTGACAGCATCATTGTTGGGCATTATATCGGTAAAGAAGCCCTGGTAGCTGTCGGGACCAGCTTCCCCATCATTTTTGCCATGATCTCTTTCATGATCGGTTTGTCGATCGGCTCAACCATCGTGGTGGCTCAGTATTATGGCGCCAGGGATTTTGAAAATGTGAAGAAGACGGTGAACACCATGTACGTCTTCCTCTTCTTTGCCTCCATTGTTATCAGTATCCTTGGGATCATCTTCAGTGAAGCTGTTTTCAGGCTGATTGACCTGCCGGAGGCGGCCATTCCCCAAGCCAAACTCTTCCTGAACGTTTATTTTATCGGTCTTATCTTTCTTTTCGGATTCAATGGCACCAGTGCGGTACTTCGTGGGCTTGGCGACTCCAAAACCCCCTTGTATTTTCTGATTGCCAGCACATTGATGAATATATTCCTCGCCTTGCTGTTCGTGATCGTTTTCAAATGGGGAATCACCGGGGCTGCCCTCGCTACGGTTATCTCCGAGGCGGTGATTTTTATTGGGATCATCTGGTATTTAAATAAGTATCACTCCTTATTAAAGTTTACCTGGAAAGAGCTGACTTTCACACCACATATTTTCAGCAAGATCATCCGCATCGGGCTGCCCACAGGATTTCAGCAAACCTTCGTCGCACTGGGGATGATGGCCTTGTATAGCATCGTCAACCAGTTTGGTCTTGAAACCAATGCCGCCTACAGTGTGGCCGGCCGGATCGATTCCTTTGCTTCTTTACCGGCCATGAGTTTCGCTGCCGCTTTGTCATCTTTTGTCGGGCAAAATCTTGGCGCCAACAAACCTCAAAGGGTCCGGACGGGTCTTCGGGCTACGCTTTTGATGACCTCTGTGCTCTCCCTGATCATCTCATTTTTTGCTGTTTTTTTTGGTGGCTCGATGATGTCGGTGTTCACTCCGGATGAAGAGGTCATTGCTATCGGAAACGATTACCTGCTGATCGTCGGTTCCTTCTATAGCGTCTTTTCAGCCATGTTCATTGTCGGAGCAGTAATGCGGGGAGCAGGCGATACCATCATTCCCATGTTTATCACCCTGTTCTCTCTCTGGGTAATCCGCATCCCGCTGGCATTTTTCCTTTCCGGCCTTCCCGGTGTGGGTATCACCGGTATCTGGTGGGCCATACCCATTGCCTGGGTGATTGGAACCATCCTGTCATACATCTATTATAAGTCGGGGCGTTGGAAGAAAAAGGTGATCATCCCCCAAAGGGCAGAGATCATTGAGCCGGAAGTATCCGGTTGATCGTATCTGCCAGCAGGCGGGTCAGCTCTTTTCGTTCGTATTTCTGATATATCTGTGATTTGACTTCCATGGGATTCTTTGCTTTCCATTGCTCAATCAGCGATTCAAAAAAGAAGACAATCCGGTCGGTTTTTTCATATCCAACCGTTTCGCCGGCCTGGCAGCGTTCGATGATGTGTGCCGCATCTCCCTCTTCCGGCCCAATGCAAAGGATGGGACGACGGGCGGCAAGGTATTCAAATAATTTTCCGGTTACGATGCCCCGATTGTTGTCAACTTTTGGAATGACCAGCAACAAGGTATGACTTTCTTTCATGTACCTGATGACGTCCTGGTGGGGCTGGTAAGGAATGAGATCAAGAACAGGCTCCAATCCTTGCTTCCGGATGGCTTTGATCCATTGGTCAGAAACATGGCCGATGATTCTGAACCTGAAGGGGATGGAAGGATATTTGCGTTGAAGTTTAACCAAGGCCTGGATCAGTGCACGGATATCATAGTCTGGAGACAAGGTGCCGGTATAGGTTAGGAGAAGGTGGTCTTTTTTCGGTTCAGCCTGCAGCGCGAAATCCTCTTCATCATACCCGTTGGGGATCACTTTGATCTTGTCAGGATTCAGATAAATGGATTTTTTCAGGAACATCTTCTTCATATCTTCACTCACCACAATCACCTTATCGGCATAATCAATAACTGTTTTTTCGAGCCTTGCATCTTTTTTTCGGGCCCATGGCAGATGGTAAAAATACCGGTAGAAATAGATGTCAGTCCAGGGATCCCTGAGATCGGCAATCCAGGGAATGTTGAACTTTTTCTTTAATGTCAAACCCGCCAGTTGTGTCGAATGTGGCGGACTGGTTGTCACGATGGCTGCAATATCTTGCTTGTTCAGGAGTTTTTCCGCTTCCTTCAAAGCATACTTGTTCCAACCGATCCTTGCATCGGGAATAAATAGATTACCTCTGACCGAACGGGCGATTTTCTGCAGAAAGGATGGTTCTGATTCACCGGCAAAACCGCCATGCGGGATGGTCTTTCGTCCGGTAAAAGCCTTGTAAAGGGTGTAGGGTTCTGATGTTCCGGTGAGATGCACTGCTGTATTTACAGGA
>VGGL01000005.1 GCA_016868575.1 Bacteroidota bacterium | reverse complement strand
CTTTCGGGACGATTCTTATTCCTCAAGGAGCTTCATCCAAAATGGGGGAAGAATACTTGGTTTCCAATGCAAAGATACAATCTGAAAGCAAAAAAGATACTACTTCTCTCCCCGCTTCATCTCCACTGGTTCCACCCGTGGCTGGGTATTGATCTTCTTGAAGGTCGCATTCTCCGGGTTTTCCGTTGGCTTGTTTAGATCGGGCAGGGTTGAAGGATGAACCCCAACCGTTAGTTGGCCATTCTGGAAGTACAATCCCTGGCCATTGGTGGTCATGTCCGTATCGTTGTGTAATCCCCGGGAAAGCTTGTCGGTGTAGTCGGCTGCGACGACTTCCTGTGGCAGTACCGGTTGCTCATACCCTTTTCTTTTCCCGATGGCGATAAACGAGAATTGCACTTCTCCTTTCCCCGATCCATCTCCTGCTTCAAAGCCGCTGGCGGTTACTGATTTCAGGTAGAGATTTCCGGTGGTGCCGATGGGGGTGAGGGAGACGATGATCGGTTCGCCACTGGAGACAACCGATGAAAAGGACTCATTAAAGACAATGGAACATGATCCGGCATGGATCACACCGGTCCCTGCTGTCATGATCGTAGCATCGGTAGAAACATGGGTGTACAACGCCTGGTTCTTACCAGAAGCATCTTTTTGGAGGTGCACATCGAGATCGTTCCGGAAGACCTTGCCATTGGCAAAGAGTCCGTAGTTCTCACCTTCGGTGTAGGTTCCATATACCTTCCCGTGGATATCGGCGCCGAAGAGGTCTCCCCAACTACCGATGCCGCTATTGATGTAAGTTCCCGGGCTTTTGCCGGTTCCGGTGGTATAACTGGTAAAATATCCGCCATAGATTGTTCCCGAGGAGTTTTTATATGACAGGATACCGAAACTCGTTCCATCCTGCTTTGCCCCGAAGTTTCCTCCGCTCCGGTTGTAATCAAGATAAGAGTATCCTGCCACCCCGAAAGTATATTCGTTGCCATAATAGTTGTATCCTTTAACCGCGCCGTTGGTTTGCACTACTCCATAACCGCTGCCAAGAACACCTCCCACATCCACGCCTGATCCGTAAATGGCATAATCCCCATCAACAGATGAGCTCATATCGGCATAAACGCCGTTGTTGACACCTCCAATATATCCAAAGTTTCCATTGGTATTATAGCCGGCGGCTCCATAAGAAGCTCCTCCAAGGTTCCCGTAATTGGATGAATAAGCATTGATTCCACTGACCGCCATCGCTGTATTGTTGTTGATATATCCATAAACGCCATATCCGTAGCCATAATTCTGTCCGTAAACTCCGCTGGAGGTACCAGTAGCACTGGCATTTGTACAAACACCATAAGCGCCATAGCAAGTGGCATAGCTGTAATCGTTACTGATATACCCGCCTGCAGTTGCACCATTCCCGTAAACAAACAGGGGACTGAAAGAACTAGTATTCTGGAACCGGCCGCTACCATATAAATCAAGGGCATATGCAGGGTTTGTCTTCCCGATCCCGATATAAGATCCGCTGTTAAAGAGCATGTTGCTTGATTCCCATGTTGTGCCGTTGTGCCGCAAAGTATACCCATTCGAACCTCCAGGCATTTCGGGAACGGTTGTTTTGTAGAGGAGCCCTTGTGAATCAATTCCAACATAGCCTCCTGACCCGGTTAAACCTGCAAACCTTACCAAACCTGTTGTATGCAATTGTGTATTTGGAGCAGTCGTTCCAATCCCCAGACGCAGGGAGACCAGATCTCCGTAAATCAGATTAGGGTCACCTATCACCATTTGAGAATTTCCGGTCGGAAAAGGAACATTCTTGTAAGATCCTACCACGATATTATGTGAACCGGAAGTGATATTGTTTCCTGCATTATAACCTATGAGGATATTCGTGCTCCCTGTTGTCAGATTTAATCCTGAAGATGCTCCTACAAGCGTATTATTATCGTAAGTAATACCTGTTCCAAAACCCAGACCTGCATTGTACCCGACATTCACATTGTTTGAACCTGATACGGAATAGAAACCTGCCTGCACCCCAATAGCTGTATTGTAAGTTCCACCGGTATTGGAATACAATGCGGAAGTTCCCATTGCAACGTTGCCAAAACCAATATTGTTGTTTATTAAGGTTTTATCTCCAAAGGCACTGTTGGAGGACCCGGATTGATTGCTCATTAATGCGCCGTATCCACAACCCGTATTTTCATTCCCCACAGTTGTGTTCATCAGAGAATAAGAACCGACTGCTGTATTATCAAACCCAGTAGTTAAATCTTTTAAAGTTGATTTTCCAATTCCTGTATTTGCGCTACCCTGACCAGATACAGCTCCAGTAAATGAGAAATTTCCACTTGACTGCCCGATGAAGACATTTCCACCAGTTGTGCCAGGCGCGTTGTAACCGTGAATAAACCGATCCGTACCCAGATAAATAACGCCAATATCACTGCTCGTAGTCGCCTGAAGCTTAATGGATCTACTGAGTTCCAACTGGCGTGTTGCAGGGTTTGTAATTCCAATACCCACATTTGATCCCATGATTACTAAGGTGCTGTTAGCACTCCAGCTGGATCCATCGTGAAAAAGGGTCTGACCAATAGTTCCACCCGGCAAACCAGTCAGTGAAGTTTTTGACAAATTACCTGATCCATCAATGGCAACCACTGATCCACTGCCACTCAAACCTTCGAATCGAACCCCACCTGTAGTATGAAACTGGGTTGATGGAGTCGTGGTTCCTACCCCGATCTTTTTATTCTGAATATCCCCGAAAAGAAGATCCTGGGCGCCGATGACCAGCTGATAATTTCCTGTAGCTAAAGGTGCCGCCAGATCAATACCGATAATGATATTATTTGAACCGGAAGTCAAAAACCGGCCAGCATTATAACCCAATGTAATATTGTTGTTTCCAGTGGTCAGGCTGGATCCTGAACCTTTTCCGATAAGCGTATTCACTGAACCTAATGTAAGATTAATTCCTGCTCCTTCACCAAAAAGGGAATTGTTGGAGTAGGACTGGTTCAATTGTCCCTGTCCTGCCTGGCTCCCAAAAACACTGTTACCGGATCCTGTTTTGGTATATAAAGCCGCATATCTTCCACAGACTGTATTACTCACGCCGCTTTCATTTCTCAAGAGTGCTGATTCTCCGACTGCCACGTTATCAACTCCGTTCAGATTGTATTCCAGGGCACTATGTCCAACAGCGGTGTTCCTTACCCCGGTTGTATTGTTATCAAGCGCATAGGCTCCAAAGGATGTATTGGCATAGCCGGAAGTATTGGCTTTTAACGCTTCAAATCCCACAGCTGTATTGTTGTACCCGCTTCCCAGGGAGGTAAGGGCAGTATATCCAATGCCTGTATTCCTGCTGGATTCATATACTTCGATACCTGACATAACAAAATTACCTGCCTGGATTCCAACAAATGTGTTTAATCCGGTGTTGGATGGTGGTTTGTAGTCATGAATGAATCTGTTGGATCCTTTCATGATGACACCTGTATTGAGGTTGGTAGATACAGGAATCCTAAAATTGTATGTCAATTCAAGCTGATCCTGGGGGGTAGTGGTCCCGATTCCAATACTGGGACCGCTGTTAAAAAGGGTGCTGGTTGCTGCCCAGGCAGAACCGTTATGGTAGAGGGTTTGACCGAAGGTTCCTGAAGGCATACCTGTAATTGACGTTTTAGAGAGATTTCCAGTACCGTCAATTGCAACCACGGTACCTGTTCCGGTCAGCCCTGCAAACCTGACACTTCCAGTGGTATGCAACTGGGTTGTAGGAACATTTGTACCGATGCCAACATTCCCTGTATTATAGTAAATATCTGACCCGGTTGTGGTCCACTGAAGATTAGCTGGCACCCATCTGATTCCGTCAAACTTCAGGATCTGCTGAGAAGATGGAACAACAGAACCCACCTCATACCCTGCAATTTTTTTTGTATCATCGGATTTATCCGACTTGATGGCATATCCTGAGGAGGTGATTGCAACATCGGGTGTCAACGTGGTACCATCTACCGTTATCCGAAGGTTCATGGAAGAATAGTTGTTAAAAACACTAACCGGGATTGGAATGAATTTCCCAAGCATCACTGTATAAATCCCATTGTTTATCGGGACATTAAGATGTGATTCAGACCAGGTGGTCCCTACAAAGGCAAAAATGAAATTTCTTAATCCGGTAACAGGTGTACCGCTCTCCATCAGCTTTCCCTGGAAGGAGATCTGTTGTGGAACTGTTTGAGCCATCATCATTGTTGATGCAAGAAGGATAGTAGCCACAATGGCCAGCTTCCGGAAATTTGTAAAATTTTTCATACCTGACATGATTTTGTGGAATTTTTCTTGAAAATGCATTTACCATTTCTTTAGCAAAAATAAATCATTTTTTAAAAAAGTCAATACCCATGTAAAATAATGAGATGAAATTGAATATGTTTGCAGGGTCAAACCAATGTTTCATCCATGAAAAAGTTCACCTTTGCAGCCATTGTTTTACTGACAGCTGCCTCAACCATCATTTCCTGTAAAAAAAAGGATGACCCTGAACCTCCCAGGTTTACCATCTCCATCGGTAATGATACCATTATCAAAGAAGGAGACAGCATCATTGTCAGCGCTGAATCTGCGGGTGCAATCTATCTCTGGTCTAATGGATCAACTACCAGTTCAATCGTGATCGATACGGCGGGCACATTCTGGGTGCAGGTGACGAAAAATGGCGAGACCGCATCGGATACGATCAAGATAACCCTGAAGTACAAATTGGCATTCATGGAGACCGGTTTTGGTAACATCCTTATCTGGCTCTATCCCGCCACGCCCCTTCACCGGAACAATTTCATCCGCCTGACGGAAAGACATTATTATGACAGCCTCATCTTTCACCGGGTGATGGATGAATTTGTCATTCAGGGAGGAGATTCTTTGGGAACCGGTTATGGTGGACCCGGATATACCATTCCGGCAGAATTTCGATCTTACATCAAGCATGATTATGGATCTGTCGGCGCTGCCCGTGTGGACGATAATGTCATCAATCCCAACAAAGAGTCCAATGGCTCCCAGTTCTATATCGTCGATGTGGAAGCCGGATTGCCTAATCTGGATATGAGATACACTGTTTTCGGGATCGTTGTGAATGGCATGGATGCGGTGGAAGCCATCTCGCAGGTGCCTGTCAATAACTTGAATCACAGGCCTTATGATAATGTGTATATGAAGAAGGTCTCTATTCATTTTTACACTGCTTCTGAGCTTTCTTCCCAGTTTGGTTTTGAAATACCTTGACCGGCTAACGATTTTACTTGACTTCGCTGCTTTTATTTTGTAATTTTACGTGATCATTTTGTTACGTAATGGACAACTTTCTCCATCAATATCTAGCCATCTCACTGGATGAAGAGTCAGATTATAAGCAAGTTATAGGCCCTGTGATCACCCTGTCAAGGGAATGTGGGTGCGGGGCTAAAATCGTTGCTTCTGCTTTATGTGAAAGGTTGAATCAGGCTCCGGATAATCGAAAGCAGGATCATTTCTGGAAAATCCAAAGCAAGGAAATATTGCAGTCAGCCGCATCTAAACTTGGAATCGAGTATGCAAGGGTCAGACAAGTGATATCTGTGGCTGACCGCAATATTGTGGATGAGATCATCTCCTCCTTATCTGAAAAATACCATCATTCCGATGCCATCATCAAGAATGAAGTTGGCAAAGTGATTACTTTTTTAGGCAGCAGCGGGTACAACATCATTATAGGGAGAGCAGGCAGTGTCATTCTGAAAGATCATCCGCAGGCTTTGCATCTCCGGCTGCATGCCCCGATGGAATGGCGGATTCAACAAGTGATGCAACGATACAATCTGTCGAAACAGGATGCCATCAGGCACATTCAGGATAATGACAAGCTTAGGTCGCAAGTGCGCACCTATTTTTCAAAAGGAAAAGGGGATGATGCCTGCTTTGACATCTCGCTCAATGCCATGACGATACCTGTTCCCAAAATGGTCGAGATCGTAATAAGGTCAATGGAAATCAGAGGTATCCGGTAAGTTGTTCTCACCGTCTTTTACGTTTTGCCTGCAGGATACTGGCATTGAGCTCATACCCGATGATCAGACTAAACGAATTGAAGTAGATCCACAGCATCAGGATCAGCACTGTACCTATCGATCCATAGAGAATATTGTATTTGGAGAAATTATCGATGTAGTAGTTAAATCCAAGGGTTGTCATGATCAGCAACAGTGTTGCCAAGCTTGACCCGGCAGAGATGAACCGGAAATCTCTCCTTTTCGCAGGGGCCAGGTAATACAAGAGGGAGATGGCAAAAAAGAGGGAAGCAACAATGATGATCCATTTAAAAATGATGAGCAGGGTGATGAAGAATGAGCTATTCAGGAATGATTCGGGAAAAAGGTAGGCGATGAGCCTGGTGCCAAATGGGATCATTCCGATGGCAATGACTATGAACAGGAAAAGGGACAAGAGGGTGACCAGGGAGATGAGCCGTACCTTGAACCAGGAACGTGTTTCCATTTCATGATAGGTGTTGTTGAAGGCATCTATCAAACTGTGAACACCGCTTGTTGAATAGTACACCGAAAGAATAAAACCGATAGAGAGCAGTCCGGTATGCGGCCGGATGATGATATCTTCAAGGGTATCTCTCACGGTCTGGTATGTTGTTTGGGGAATCATGTCTTCAATGAACGACAACAACTCCGTCTGAAGATTCGCAATGGGCAGAATCGGGATGATGGTAAACAGAAAGATGATAGTTGGGAAGATGGCGATGAAGAAATTGAATGATACGGCGGAAGCCCTGATAGAGAGGGAGCCTTCGTATAAACCCTTGATAAAAAAGACCATCACATCGTACAAGGGCATGCCATCAAAACCGGGAATGACGATCCTCCGGGAATAGACCAGCGCTTTTTTAATCCACCTCAATTCCGTGATGTTGTATCGTATCTTCATATCAACGAGTGAGCCCGCAAGATAAGAAAATAACCTGTCTCAAATGAAACGAATCTATTGCTTGAGAATAAAGGGACCGTTAACCTGGAACGTAACCGAAGGATCGATAACCAGCTTTGCATCCGGGAAAACGGTGCATGTTCCTGTTACTTCCAGGAGAGGTTCGGTGAGGGTAAGGTCGTTACCGGAATTGTTTAGAACATTGAAGTGACGGCATATATGTCCGGCATGTGTTGGAAGCATGTTGGAAACCTGTGCCGTCGTTCCATCAAATGTATAATCTACCTCCTGGCTTATGTTTTGAGGCCCGGAAAGTTGAATATTTCCACCAACCCCATTGGGGTGCCCGACAAGTAATTTGGAGGTTGATAAAATAGTTAGTGCGCCAGTGCCGATAAATTCATAATCATTCAAATCTATTGTCCCGTCTATGTGAAGTATGGAGTTGATTTGTATTGAGCCTTGCAATTCAACACCGTTTGGATTTTCGATATAAAGACCATTGAGTTGGTTAACGCTGGAAGGAATAAATACGCCGGTTGCATTACCCCCAAATCGGAGCGTTGAGGTATGTCTGGTGACCATGTTGGTCGGAGTTCCTGTAATTGGCAGGCCAAACAGGTTCATTGTCCAAGTTTCTACTCTAAATGTGCCATTGATAAGCGAAAGTTGCCTAAAAACGGAAACATCTCCTCCCAGAAAAGCGCCTGTTGAGCGGTCGATAAGCAGATTATTCAGGGTTACAGCGGGGATCATGGCGCTTGATATGTCGGCGCTTCCTCTGATTTCCAGGTTGGAAGTCAACCCTCCTATGAGATTTCCAAAGAATTGTGATATATTTCCATATATCGTAAAGGTATGGCTTCCAATAGAGAAGGGGCCGTTATTGAGTGAAAGCATGCCGGAAATGGTCCGGTCATCATGCAAATCAACTCCCATAGGGTTATTGATGGAGACATTATAGGGTCCTCCACTATTCGGCCACTCTTCTGAAGAGGTCGTCTGGAGGCTTGTTCCAAGATAGTTAAGCGTGGCGTTCGGCCCGTACAATGAATATCCATACCGGTTGATTTGTCCGCTGATCAAATAGAAGTTGTTTATCACTGAGATGTCATTAAGTAAGTCGATACCGGCGTTTCTGTTCAGGGTAAGATTCGAAAGGGTCATGGCATCCAGGGAGCAATTGCCGATACCGCCCCCGCCCCCGATCACCAGACTGGATGTCGTCCCGCCGTTCAGAGAGCCGCCCGTGTAATTGATGTCTCCATTGATGGTAAGCGTATATGATTGAATGGAAAAGGGACCGGATATCAGGTTAAGAGACTCTTCTACCTGTACATTACCGCCCATTTCAATACCGTTAAGCCGGTCAATCTCCAGGATCCGGAGGATGACAGCGGGCAAGTTGGTAGAAGGGACTAATCCGCCAAAACGCATCATGGATTGTCCTCCACCTGTTAAGGAGCCTGAGGTCGTATTTATACTTCCATTGATGGTCAGCAGGTTATTCCCAATGGAGCATGCTCCCGATTGCAGGATCAGTGAACCATGAACCGTCACATTCCCTCCCATGGTAATCCCGCTGCTTCTGTTGATGGTAAGATTCCTCAGTTCGATCTCGGGCAATTGAGTGGATGCACCAGTTCCACCGAACACAATATCAGAATTTATTCCTCCGACCAGTGTTCCTGAAGTCTGATTAATTGAACCATTTATCGTAAGCGTATTAAATCCAATAGATAATGTACCTTGAATGAGATACATTGTTCCTGATGTTGTTACCGAGCCGCCAAGCGTGATCCCGGCAGACCGGTCAATAGTCAGGTTTCCCAATTGAACGCTTGGGAGTGCCGTTGAAACACCTGTGCCTCCGAAAATGATATGAGAAAGTGAACCTCCAACCAAAGTACCCGGCCCGTCAATGATCGTACCGTTCAAAGTGAGGGTGTTGTTGTTCCCAATAGAAAAGTTGCCAAGATCAAGATTCAGGGTTTGAGGAATGGTTCTGCCGGCATGGAGGGAAACACCGGAATTGTTTGCAATGATAAGGTTCTGGGGCCCTCCTGTTGAAGGAAACTCGTTGCTGCTTGTAGTTTGGCTAACCGAACCATTGTATCTCAGCGAGGCAGCGGATCCATAGGTGAGGGAATAGGAACCCAGGGCAAATGATCCGTTGGTCATATAGAAGGTACCCTGAATGGTTACGTTTCCTGCAAGGGTGATGGTTGTGCCTGCCGGACGGTTGATGGTCAGTTCACCCAGTTCAACTCCGGGTAAGATGGTGCTGGCGCCTGATCCGCCATAAATAATGTTGGAAGTTGGACTACCTGTTAATCCACCAGCCGATCTGGTTACCGTTCCATTCAAGGTGAGGGTACGGTTTCCAATAATCAGCTGCCCGTTGGTAAGGGTTAATACGCCGTTTAGCCCTCTGTTGGCATGAAGGTTAACGCCGAAAGTGTTATTGATGATTAGGGAATAGGGTCCGGAACTGGCCGGAAATTCCCGGTCAGCAGCGGTTTGAGCGGAGTATCCAAAGTATTCCAGTGTACCGGATGAGCCGTATTGAATGGTTCCGGAGGTGAGAGAGCTGTTGGTTGTGTTGCTGCTAACCAGTATCAGCTTATTATTGATGGTCTGTGTTCCGTTGGTAATCGCCAGGTTTGTGGCATTGGAGCTGCTTCCGACAGTGAGTAATCCGGAAAGACTTGATGGCAACCCGGTTCCTGTGTTTTGTGCCCCATTGCGGTAATAGAAATAATTAGCGTTGGAATGATAGCTTCTTGTGCCCGTCACCTGAATACATCCGCTGGCGCCTGAAGAGGTAATACCGCCGGCATCCATTGTTTTCAGTCCGGCTCCGCTTTCCAGTGTAAAAGTACCGGTACTTCCGGTGATTGTACTGGAACCCATATCAAGCGTTGTTCCGGATGAAACAAAAATGTTAATGGCATCGCTGAAGTTAGCGGAAACACCCCGATAAAAATTTTGTATACCAGATTTATTGAAGCGGAGCGTAAAAGTACCTGTACCTGGCCTGGCGATAGCGCCAGAAGAAAAATTGAAGTCCCCGGAAACATTCATCGTACAATTACCAGATGCAGGATTTGAAATCCCGCCTCCGCTCAGTGAAAAGGATCCTGAGATATTTACGGTGTTACTTGCTCCACCTCTTGTCAGATAGAAATAGCCGCCAGTTTGGGAATAATTACCTCCTATACTCAATGTTGTTCCTGCAGTTTGACTGATCCCCATGCCGCCGGAACCGGTACTGGTTACGGTGAAGTTTCCGCTGATATTCTCCAGTTGGCCATTCATATCCACGGAAGCAGTTTGTTCCGTGCAGTTCCAGGTAAAATGGGCAAAATATTGATCAAGGTTACTTGGTTCATCTGTTGTGACTCCGGTAATCTCACAGGTTGAGCCAGCATACCATGAGGCATCCCTGATCGTCCCACCGTTTTGCGCATGCTGGTATTTACTCCCATTGTTATATAACATAAGCGGGCCACTATAAGGATCAATGGTACCGATGTTGATGAGAAGTCCGTTAACAGTCAAATCGACACCTGATCCATCTCTCACCTGGAAGGTTATACCTGAGTTAATTGTTAGTGTCCCATTGAGGGTAGTCTGATCCACCGACACATTGACGGTTACAGTGATGACATGGCCGGAAAGGACTTCTATAGCTCCATCGGAATAGGTAGGTGTCCAGGTTGCATTAACCCAGGAACTGCCGTCGTATCGCTGCCAGCAAGCTACCTGGTTCCAGTTTCCGCTGGCCCGTGTTCTGAAATCACCTGCACTCTGGGCCATGCATAAGTTCGTAAGGCCGTGCACCGCAAGAATAACCATGAGTAGAACTCCCTTTTTCATTTGTCTTCATTTTTAAGTTATCCAATCCCAGCCATCATCCGTTTTTTATGAACTTCCCGCAGTATTTCGGATATTTTGCGGTTAAAAGATATAGACCTTATATATAATACAGGTCACAAAAATACAACAATAAAGCCCCTGTGTCAAGAGGTTAGAGATATTTTTTCTATTGTACCAGGGAAAGGGGGGAAGAAGTGGTCTATGGTAGCAGTCCGTTCTTTTTGGCCATTTCGATGATTCGTGTGTAATCCTCTTGCCGTTTAAGTTTCTCGTAGATCATTGCCAATCCGTGGTAAGCATCGCTGTAATACGGATTGATCTGAAGGGTTTTTTCCCACAGGACAATGGCTTGATCAGTCAAACCGGCATTCAGGTAAAGCAAACCGAGGTTATAATACACATTGTCGTAAAGCGGATTGATCTCCACCTCTTTCAGGTAATATTTTTCAGCCTCTGCCGGTCGTTCTGTACGCATCAACACCAGGCCCAGGTTCCCATTTGCCAAAGGTTCCTCGGGGTTGATCCGTATCGCCTGCCGGAAAAGCTTCTCGGCAGTAACCAGATCGCCATCAAGGAAATACATCGCACCAAGGTTGTTGAAGTTGAAAGCATGGGTAGGGGAAGTTTCCACGGCATTGGTCCAGAATGCAAGCCTGTCCTTGTAATGGCGACTGTGTTTGAAAGTCAGAAATGCAAAGAGAATGATGATGGCGATGAAACTGATCCTGAAAAAAATATTTTTCACATTGGCTTTTCTCAGCAGGTCACTTTCCAGGAAGAGAATAAAAAAGCCAAGCATGGAGATATAAACCCGGTGCTCTGTAAAATCGGGTTTCTGCGATTTTGTCTTGATGAAGGAGAGGATGATGAACCCGATAAACCAGGCAATGGCAAACAGCCAGTAACCCAATCTTTTATTCCTGGTGAAAATAAAGATGACAAAGAGGATGATCAGACAGAGAATCCCCAGAAAGAGTGATACCTGCATATCAGGCAGGATAGGAAAGACCGAGAGCTGGAACGGGAAGAGTGTTTTTCCGAAGAAAGTCAGCAGGGCTAGTAGGTTCGTGATGATCGACTCGATGGAGTCAGCCATGGGATATCCATGCGAACCGCCCAGGACATCAAACCTGATCTTCATCCAGATGGGTGTGATGATGACCCAGGCGATGATCGGGTAAAAGGATTTCGCTGTCCACCGCCGGTGGATGAAAAGCATGTAAACCAGCGCCACAGCCGGAATAACGATAGCTGTCTCTTTGCTGAAAAGGGCCAGGATATAGAGAATGAGGTGAACAACCAGGTCTCCGATCTTTCCATTTTTCAGATATCTCAGTAGGAAGAGGAATGATGGGAAGAGGAAGATGGCCAGCAGGGAGTCGTTTCGTCCGGGAACCCAGGCAACCGCATGGGTAAGCACCGGATGGACCAAAAAGATCAATCCGAACAGGAAGCATTTCATCCGGTCATAACCCAGTTCAACCAACAAGAGAAAAAGGAAGAAAGCGGCGAGAATGTGGTATATGATGTTGGAAATATGAAAGATGCGAAAGTTTCCGTCGCCGATCGCGGCATCGATCACAAATGAGGTTGTCAGCAGCGGCCGGTAGTAAAAACCTGTTCCGGCGGTGGTGTGAAAAGCATCTTCTTTAAACGTCTGAGGAATGTAGGAGATATCCTTCAGCTTCTCCATCTGGTCAAGGATCAGGGCGTTGTCATCCAGGTAACAGTATGAGTAGCTGATCGTTTGGCCGTACAGAACAAATGCGATGATAGCCATCCAAAGCAGAGGGTAGAAACCTTTCAGGTACTTCTTTTCAGGCTCAGGCAGCCCTTTCAGTTGTTTCTTTGTTTTCGCCATATGTTTTTTTCAGAACCTCCCCCCCTTTCTCCCCCTCTCCTTACAGGAGAGGGGGCCGGGGGGTGAGGTCATTCATTCCTCATTCTTCATTCTTCATTCTTCATTATAACAAACCCCTCTCTTCTTCATATCCTCCAACAAAAATCTCACACATTCTTTCTGCTCTCCGATGTATTCCGGAACGGATAAGCCCTTCCGGGAAAAGAGACCTTTGGCAATCATTCTCACTGCTGCAGTCGCTGCGTATCCCGTGGTCCTTGCCATCGAGTGTGTTTTTGTCACCGGATCATAAGCATCTAACAAATCAAAGATAAATTTTATTTTTTTCTTTTTCTTGAATCCTTCAACCTCGATGCGCATCACCGTGATATCTTCCTCTCCTTCACTCAATTTCCAGGATTTGAACAGAAGAGATGTAGTAAATTCGAATGGTGAGATTTTTGACTTTCCAACTGTGATGGGATCGGTTGAAAGAAACCCGCTATCCCGCAATACCATCACTTTTTCAATATGCCCTTTGTATCGTAAAGTCTTTTCAATCATGTTTTTAGCCTTCAAGGTTTTAATCAGCGAGCGTAACCCGTCGCTATTAAAAGCCTCTAGCGTGCCGACACCAGGCAGATCAAGCAATTCCGGGTCTGTCAGGGCAGGCTTGACAACCAGTTCGCCGTTAACAACGTACCTTGCCGGACGGGTATACTCTTCTATGACATCAACAGGGGAGAAGACGGCTTTGTACTCAAACGGCCAGGTTCTGACTTTGGGCAGACCGCCTACATAGATACGGATATCCGTTGTTTCGTCAAGTTGATGATAAGCGTAGCTACTCAATACATGACTCATTCCCGGGGCGACACCCATGTCGCAGATGGCAATAACACCCTTTTTCTTCGCCAGGTTGTCAAGTTCAAACGGATCTTCCGGAAAAAAAGCAATATCAACGACATTCTTTCCTGCTTCGATGATGCTCTTTAAGGTCTTGAATCCCATGAAACCAGGGACTGCATTCACAACCAGGTCGGCTTGCTTAAGCAAAGACTTCAGTTTACCTGCATCAGAAAGATCCTGCTGAATGGTTTTAATGGATTTGATCTTTTCAAACTTTTTAAGTGCCTCGCGGCTAATATCTGCCACAGTCACTTTCATGCTTTTTTCTTTGGCAAGGTCAATGGCCATCGGCCCACCGACAAGCCCGGCGCCAAGGATGAGAATGTTCATTGGGTGATTTGGTGATTTAGTGATTTGGTGATTGGGTGATTGGGTGATTTGGTGACTGGGTGATTGATGATTGCTCGTAATTTGTCATTAGTAATTTGTCATTAGTAATTTGTAATTAGGGTGAGATGACAACCGTCTTGATATTCACAAACTCCCTGATTCCGAAGTGGGATAATTCCCTCCCATATCCCGATTTCTTGATTCCACCGAAAGGAAGCCGTGGATCAGACCTGGTCATTCCGTTGACAAAGATATTACCTGTTTCAATTTGCCGGGCGATTTGCTCGCTTCTTGATACATCATTTGTCCAGATGCTCCCACCCAGGCCGAAGGAAGAGTCGTTCGCCATCTCAATGGCCTCTTCATCGTTTTTACATGTGATGATCGATAAGACGGGTCCAAATGTCTCTTCCGAATATACGGTCATTCCTCTTTTAACATCAGCCAGAATCGTTGGTTGATAGAAGTAGCAGGCTCCCTGGATCTTTTTTCCTCCAAGAACCAGCCGGGCGCCCTCTTGAATCGAACGCTGTACTTGTGCATCAATGTCTTCGACGAGGTCAGGACGTGCCAGCGGTCCAACTTGGGTTTCAGGTGCCATCGGATCGCCGGCCTTCAACATTTCCATGATCGAAAAGACAGCCTTTTCGAATGAACCCGCAATTTTCTCCTGCACGATGAAACGTTTGGCTGCAATACAGCTCTGTCCCATGTTGATCATGCGGGCTGTAACCGCCATTCTGGAAACGTATTCGATGTCGGCATCCTCCAGGACAATAAAAGGATCTGCGCCACCCAGTTCCAAAACGGTCTTCTTTAGATATTTTCCTGATGTCGCAGCTACTTTGATTCCTGCTTCCTCGCTTCCGGTGAGGGTAACCGCTTTGATGACCGGATTGGCAATCACCTGTTCAACCTTGTCGGAAGTGATCATCAGGGTTGAAAACACATGCTCCGGGAATCCTGCCAGCCGGAAGATTTCTTCGATTTTTTGTGCGCAACCAGGAACATTGGACGCATGTTTAAGAACCGCAACATTACCGGCCATCAAAGTGGGAGCTGCGAAACGAAACACCTGCCAGAACGGGAAGTTCCATGGCATCACTGCCAGGATAACACCCAATGGCTGGAACATGACATAGCTTTTAACCGCATCGGTAGAAACCACTTCATCTTTCAGCATGTCCCGGGCGTGATCAGCGTAAAAATCGCAGCAATAGGCACATTTCTCGACTTCTGCAACCGATTCCCGGAAGAGTTTGCCCATCTCACTGGTCATCAACCGGGCATATTCGTCCTTGTTTTTTAAAAGGATTTCAGCCACCTTTTTAAACAAGCCTGCCCGGTAAGAAAAACCGGTTTCTTTCCAGGTTTTCCAGGCGCCATCGGCTTTCTGTAGGATGTTACCGGTTTCTTCAATCGTATGTTCCCGGTATTCCATGATAAGTTGCCCGGTGAAAGGATTGATCGATTTCATAGAATTTTTTCCTTTAAAAACATGCCGGTATAGGATTCCTTGCATTTGACCATCTCCTCAGGAGTTCCTTCGAAAACGATATAACCTCCTTCATCTCCCCCTTCTTTTCCAAGGTCGATCAACCAGTCGGCGCATTTGATCACCTCCATGTTATGTTCGATCACAATGATGGAATGTCCCTGGTTCAGGAGCGCGTGGAAGGATTCAATCAATTTGTGAATATCGTAGTAATGAAGTCCTGTTGTGGGTTCATCGAAAATGAATAGCGTCTGTTTATCCGTGTTGCCCTTGGAGAGGAAAAAGGCAAGTTTGACCCGTTGCGCTTCACCTCCGCTCAGGGTACTGGATGATTGCCCCAGCCGCAGATAGCCCAACCCGACTTCCTGGAGTGGATTGAGTTTGGTGATGATCCTCTTTTCCAGCATACCGGGCTTTCCCATTCCGTCAGAAAAGAATGTAATGGCTTCATCAATGGTGAGATCAAGGATATCGGTGATGGTTTTATTCCGGTATTTGATTTCCAGCACTTCATCCTTGAATTTTTTCCCTTTGCAACTGTCGCATGTCAGGTAAATATCAGCCATGAATTGCATGCCGATTTTCACAACCCCATCTCCTTCACATTCATCACATCGTCCACCGGCAACGTTAAAAGAAAAGAAACCCGGCTTGTACCCGCGGAGTCGGGATAGCGGTTGTTCGGCAAAAAGATCCCGGATCTCGTCATAGGCTTTCAGGTAGGTTGCCGGATTCGACCTGGATGATCTTCCAATGGGGTTCTGATCAACCAATTCCACAGCTCCGATAAGGGTATAGTCCCCGCTGATGCTGTCGAACCTTCCGGTCTTTTCTCCATAACCCTGATGCATTTTCCTCAGCGCGGCGTAGAGCACCCTTTTAACCAGTGATGTTTTCCCCGATCCACTCACTCCGGTCACGACGGAGAAGGTATTCAGCGGAAACCTGACAGTGAGACATTTAAGGTTATTTTCCCTGACACCATGCAGGACGATAGCGTCCTTCCATCTCCGTCTTGTTTCCGGAACGGGAATATTCAATTGGTGGTTCAGGTACCGGGCTGTGAAGCTCTTATGATCCTGGAGCAAGGCTTGCAGATTACCTTCAAACACAAGCTCACCACCTTTTTCGCCTGCCAGCGGTCCAATGTCAATGATATGATCGGCTGCTTTGATCACCTCTTCATCATGTTCAACCACCAATACCGTGTTTCCGAGGTCTCTCAGTTTTTTCAGGGTGTGAATGAGCCGGTGGGTATCTCTCGGATGGAGGCCTATCGAGGGCTCGTCGAGGATGTAAAGAGAACCGACAAGATTACTTCCAAGCGATGTCGCCAGATTGATGCGCTGTGATTCTCCGCCAGACAGGGTCGAGGAGAGCCGGTTCAGCGTCAGATACCCCAGGCCGGTTTCGCACATAAAGGACAAACGGGAACTGATCTCCAGCAGGATCCTTTCTGATACCTGCCGGTCATAATCCGATAATTCCAGGGTTTCGATCACTGACTTCAACCGGGAAACCGGCATCATCACCATGTCGCTGATGGAAAAATCAGCCACTTTCACATAGTTGGCATCTTTCCGTAACCGGGTTCCCTTACATTCGGGGCAGACCGTTTTACCGCGGTATCGCGATAGCATCACCCGGTACTGGATCTTGTAGAGATTGGATTCCACCATCTTGAAGAAATCGTCGATCCCATCCACATCTCGCCGTCCATGCCAAAGCAGATCAAGTTCATCCGGAGTGAGCTCTGCATAGGGCGTATGAACCGGAAACTTGTATTGGTAAGTATGCGCAATGAAACGGTTTTTCCATTCACTCATCTTTTCTCCCTTCCAGCAGGCAACGGTATCCTCATAGATGGACAGACTTCGGTCAGGGACGACAAGGTCCTCATCAATTCCGATGATGCTACCAAACCCTTCGCACGTCTTGCAGGCGCCATAAGGATTGTTAAAGCTGAACAGGTTCACCGATGGATCTTCAAAAGTGATCCCATCCTGCTCGAAATGGTGAGAGAATGACTGTTGGCTCGTTATATCGTCATGCTGACTGAAGACAATGCAACTGCCATGACCTTCAAAAAAGGCCGTTTGCACGGAGTCGGCCAGGCGGGATGCAAGTTCGCTTTCTGCATGTCGCACCGCTATCCTGTCGATTAAAAGGAGGATATCGCCATTTGTTGTCGCATCTGGCATGGATTGGATGGCATCATCGATGCGAACGACTTCAGATCTCATCAGCAGCCTGCTGAAACCTTGCTGAAGCAACAGGCTCAGTTTGTCCTGGAGGTTTTTCCCGGAGCCGTTAATCAGTGGACAGGCAATCATCACCCGTGTTTCATCGGGCTGAGAGAGGATAAAATCCACCACATTGGTAACGCTGTGTCTTTTGACCAGCTGACCTGAGATTGGCGAATAGGTTTTGCCAATCCTGGCGAAAAGCAGTTTCAGGTACTCATAAATCTCTGTTGAAGTGCCAACCGTTGATCTCGGATTGCTCGTGTTGACTTTTTGCTCGATGGCAATGGCAGGGGCAATGCCATGGATCAGGTCGACATCCGGTTTGCTCATCCGTCCGAGAAATTGCCGCGCATAGGCGCTGAGGCTTTCCACATAGCGACGCTGTCCTTCCGCATACAGGGTATCGAATGCCAATGAAGATTTCCCTGACCCTGAAACACCGGTGATCACAACCAGCTTGTTGTGTGGAATGGTCAGGCTGATGTTTTTCAGGTTATTGACCCTTGCCCCCCTGATGATGATCTGTTTCTGTTCACTCATCGTCAATCACTTTTCAAGTGTCAAGTGTCAAGTGTCAAGTGTCATGCGTTACCACCTTGAGCCTCGCAAACTTCAACAGCAACTGCTTTTGACCGATTCCGGCAAAAAATACCGTTACCTTTTTATTGGCTCCCTGCCCATCAACAGCCAGCACTTTACCTTTGCCGAACTGGGGATGCTCCACCTCCTGTCCCGGGAAAACTTCAACCATTGGTTCCTGGCTTGCGGGAACACTACCGGCAGGACTTTGTGTGCCGATCACTTTTTTATAATGACCGGGGATATTGATTTTCGGGGCTTTCGGCGTGATGATATCAGAGAAATTATCCTTGGGATGAAAGGTCGGTCTTGGAGGAGATGCTTTCCTCGGAAACTCAAGGAGTTCCTGTGGAATTTCTTCCAGGAACCTGCTGGGTTCGCAGAAAGTGAGGTTACCCCACCGGTATCGGTTTTCAGCAAAGGAAAGAAATAACCGTTGCTGTGCCCGGGTGATGGCGACATAGAACAATCTCCGTTCTTCTTCCAGGTCAGAACGGTCATTCAGTGACTGGATGGAAGGAAAGAGGTTTTCTTCCAGGCCGACAATATAGACGAATGGAAACTCCAGCCCCTTGGCCTGGTGTACGGTCATAAGGGAAACCTTGTCAGTGTTGGTTTTATCCTCCACATCTGCATCGGTGAGCAGGGCAATATCTTTCATGAAATCTGCCAGAGAAGCCCTTAATTCCAGCTCTTCCCCCTCCAGGGGGGAGGGGCCGGGGGTGGGGGCAGTAGCAAATTCTTTGATCGCATTCAGGAGTTCCTCCACGTTTTCAGAACGGTTCACCCCTTCAGGGGTTTTATCTTCTTCCAGTTCCCTTTTGATGCCGGCTGCGTGCATGATATGCCGGGCCAGCTCAAAGGCATCTTTTTTCCCGAGCATGGCTGAGAAACTCCGGATCATGGTTGCAAATGCCGACAACTTCTGGAAGGTCCCTTCGTTGAAATGTCCCCTCCCCGGCGATTCCAAGGTGTCCCAAAGACTGCGACCGGTTTCTTCAGCGATCACCTGCAGTTTTTCGATGGTGGTTTTTCCAATGCCACGGGCCGGGTAATTGATGATCCGGAGCAAGGCATCTTCATCCTTGTTGTTGATGATCAGCCTGAAGTAGGCAAGAACATCTTTAATTTCTTTCCGTTGATAAAAGGAAATGCCACCAAAGATGCGGTAGGGGATGTTGAGTTTTCTCAACGACTCTTCAAAAGAGCGGGATTGCGCATTGGTTCGGTAAAGGATGGCAAAGGCTTCATTCGGTGAATGGGTGTTCATCCTTTGTTCAAAGATGGAGCCGGCGACCAGCATGCCCTCTTCCCCATCAGTGATCGCTCTGAAAACCTGTATCTTATGTCCTTGATCATTATGCGTCCAGACTTCCTTAAAAATCCGGTTCTTATTGTTTTTGATCACCTGATTGGCCGCTTCTACGATCAGCTTGGTTGACCGGTAGTTTTGCTCCAGTTTATATACCTGAGCTTCGGGGTAATCTTTCCGGAAGCTTAGGATATTCTGAATATTGGCGCCGCGAAAAGCATAGATACTTTGGGCATCATCTCCCACAACACACAGGTTTTCATTATTGGCAGCCAGCATTTTAACGATGAGATACTGCAGGTAATTGGTGTCCTGATACTCATCCACCAGGATATATTCGAATTTATGCTGGTACTTATACAGGGCTTCCGGAAAATCTCTCAGTAACTTATAGGTGTTGAGCAGGAGGTCATCAAAATCCATGGCTGCTGATTGAAAGCAGCGTTTCCGGTAGGCCTGGTAAATCATTCCCAGCAGCGGTTTATTGGCCGATTTGTCCTGTTCCTGAATTTCCGGGCTCTGGATGTAATCTTCCGGCGTGATCAGACTGGTTTTTGCTGAGGATATCCGGTGATAAACATAGGATACCTGGTAGGCTTTGTCATCCAATTGAAGATCCTTGATAATGGCTTTGATCACCCTTTTGGTATCATCGGTATCGTAGATAGTGAAATTGGATGGGTATCCAAGTTTCTGTCCTTCCACCCGGAGGACACGGGCAAATACGGAATGGAAGGTTCCCATCCACACGTTGGCTGATTCGGAGGAGCCAAGGAGTTTGATGATGCGGTCTTTCATTTCCCGGGCTGCCTTATTGGTAAAGGTGAGCGCCAGGACGTGAAAGGGATCAATACCTTTATTGATCAGGTGTGCGATGCGGTAAGTCAATACGCGGGTTTTACCGCTGCCGGCGCCTGCAATGACCATCACAGGTCCTTCCGTGGCCGTTACGGCAACACGTTGTTCTTCATTGAGATCGTTGAGGATATCTTTCATAAGAGATGAAGGGGCAAAAGTACCATAAATCACAAAACGGAATCACGCAGGTGAAAGGAAAATTGCAGGTAATTTTATGCGAAAGAGTTGTTTTTGGCATCCTTATGCTTATTGGCATGAAAAAATATTATAGGATTTGATTTTTATTTAAAATTAATTTCTACCTTTGCAGTCCCAAAATTTTGGACTTTTTATTTGGATATCATTAATCAGCGATTATGCCTACGATACAGCAGTTGATACGAAAGGGAAGAGAGAAGCTTACTTACAAAAGCAAAGCTCCTGCACTTGATTCTTGCCCGCAACGCCGGGGTGTGTGTGTACGGGTGTACACAACCACGCCTAAAAAGCCAAATTCTGCGATGCGGAAAGTGGCAAGGGTACGATTAACCAATCAAAAGGAAGTCAACGCCTATATTCCCGGGGAAGGTCACAATCTGCAGGAACACTCCATCGTGTTGGTTAGAGGAGGTCGTGTGAAAGATCTGCCCGGTGTGAGGTATCACATCATCCGTGGCGCCCTGGATACCGCCGGCGTGGATGGCCGTATGCAGCGCCGTTCAAAATATGGCGCTAAGCGCCCGAAAGAAAAGAAACAATCATAGTGGTTAAGCATATTATTCATCATCGGCCATGAGAAAAGCAAAACCCAAAAAAAGACTGATACTTCCCGATCCCAGATTCAACGATCAGCTGGTTACCAAATTCGTTAATAACCTGATGCTGAGCGGAAAGAAGAACAATGCATCGAAGATTTTTTATGATGCCATCGATATCGTTTCGGAAAAAACCAAAGAAGACGGATTGGAAGTATGGAAAAAGGCGCTGGCCAATGTCACTCCCTCGGTTGAAGTTCGCAGCCGCCGGGTTGGAGGTGCTACATTCCAGATCCCTACAGAGATCAGACCTGCCCGAAAAATGTCAATGGGCATGAAATCCCTGATCCTGTTCTCCCGGAAACGCCATGAGAAATCAATGGCCTTGAAACTGGCTTCAGAAATTATGGCCGCTTACAAGGAAGAAGGTGCTGCATTTAAAAAGAAGGAGGATACGCACAGAATGGCAGAAGCCAATAAGGCTTTCTCCCATTTCAGGTTCTAAGATACTGATCCGGTGAGCCTTCTCGAAGGAAGTAATAATGTCTGATAAGCTTTTAAATACGAGAAATATAGGCATTATGGCTCATATAGATGCGGGTAAAACCACAACTACTGAGCGCATACTGTATTATACCGGAATCAACTATAAAATGGGTGAGGTCCACGATGGTACAGCAACCATGGACTGGATGGTGCAGGAACAGGAGCGCGGGATCACCATTACCTCTGCCGCTACAACCGTGTACTGGAATCCGGATCAGAGCAAATACCGGATCAACATCATAGATACTCCCGGACACGTAGATTTTACCGTAGAGGTGGAACGCTCCCTCCGGGTGCTTGATGGAGCCGTGGCACTCTTTTGTGCTGTTGGCGGCGTTGAACCCCAATCCGAAACAGTCTGGAAACAAGCCAATAAATATCACGTCCCAAGGATATCCTACATCAATAAAATGGATCGACTTGGGGCTGATTTTTTTAGTGTGGTCAATCAGATCGAAGAACGGTTGCATGCCAAGCCAATCCCCTTACAGATCCCGATCGGTGAGGAAGAATCCTTCTCCGGCGTGGTCGACCTGATCTCCGGCAAAGCATTTCAATGGGATTCGTCCTCCCTGGGAGCCAATTATACAGAGATCCCGGTTCCGAACGAACTGTCTGAAACGGTCAATGAATACCGCCATAAACTCATCGAAGGCGCTGCCGAAGAAAGGGAAGAACTGCTCGACAAATACATGAAAGATCCCGCTTCGATCACCGCTGAGGAGCTCATCTCCGTGGTGCGTAAGGCAACCATCGAAAACCGGATCACCCCGGTGATCTGTGGATCATCATATAAGAATATAGGTGTACAGTTCCTGTTGAACGCCATCGTGAATTTCCTCCCGAACCCATATGATATGCCCCCGGTGAAGGGAATGAACCCATTCACTGAAAAAGAGGAAGAACGCCATCCCGATCCGGAAGAGCCCTTCTGTGCGCTTGCTTTCAAGATCGTCAATGATCCTTTCTCAGGCAAAATGGTGTTTTTCAGGGTCTATTCAGGGAGTCTGGAAGCCGGCTCTGTGGTGTTGAACTCCAGTAAAAACAAAAAGGACCGCATCTCCCGGATCATGCTGATGCATGCCAACAAACAAAACCCCCTGAAACGTATTGAAGCCGGAGAGATCGGCGCAGCCGTCGGGCTGAAAGAGATCCGGACAGGAGATACGCTTTGCGACATTAAACATCCGGTGGTGCTCGAAAATATCCAATTCCCGGAACCGGTACTGAATATTGCTGTGGAACCGAAAACGCAGGAAGATATTGAGAAACTCATCAACGCGTTAACGCGCCTGACAGAGGAGGATCCTACCTGCCGGTTGAAGAACGATGAAGAAACCGGACAGACCATCATCTCCGGAATGGGTGAACTCCACCTCGATGTATTGCTTGACCGGCTTAAACGCGAATTCAATATCGATTGCAACAAAGGGAAACCTCAGGTTGCATACAAGGAGGCCATCCTGAACAATGTTAAACATCAGGAGGTCTATAAAAAACAAACCGGTGGGAAAGGACGTTTTGCGGACCTGACCATTGAAGTTGCCCCGGCATCCAAAGGATTAAAGGGACTTCAATTCTTTAATAATGTGAAAGGCGGCAACATTCCCAAAGAATATGTTGCGTCCATCGAAAAAGGGATCCGCAATGCCATGCAAAATGGTGTCCTGGTTGGATTTCCGATGGAGAGTGTGAAAGTTACCCTCCTGGATGGATCGACTCATCCAGTGGATTCTGATGCCCTGGCATTTGAAGTTGCAGCCGGCCACGCCTTCCGTGAAGCCTGCAAGAAAGCCAAGTCTACCCTCCTGGAGCCTATTATGCGTTTTGAAGTGGTAACACCTTATGAAAATGTAGGAGATGTTACGGGCGATATGACGCGCCGCAGGGGACAGATCGACCACATCGACAGCCGGCTCGACCAGCAGGTGATCAGTGGCCGCGTACCACTTGCTGAAATGTTCGGCTACGTAACTACCTTGCGCTCATTGACTTCCGGAAGAGCCACATCAACCATGGAATTTTCCCATTATGACATCACCCCGCAAGCGGTGATGGATGATGTTTTATATAAAATCCGAGGATACGTACCTATAAATAATTAGGAACAAAAAAAGCAATTCAACGTGAACCAAAGAATCAGAATAAAACTGAAGTCGTACGATTACAACCTGGTGGACAAATCCGCAGAAAAGATCGTGAAAACGGTAAAAGCAACCGGCGCAGTGGTAAGTGGTCCCATTCCTTTGCCAACTGACAAAAAGATTTTTACTGTTTTGCGTTCAACCTTTGTCAATAAAAAATCAAGGGAACAGTTTCAGCTTTGTACCTACAAACGGTTAATGGATATCTACTCCACCACCTCCAAAACCATTGATGCCCTGATGAAACTGGAACTTCCCAGCGGGGTGGAAGTGGAGATCAAGGTATGATCAAGATGGATGATAAGTGAAAATATAAAATAAGGGTCAAATGTCAGGATTAATAGGAAAAAAAATAGGGATGACCAGCATCTATGATGCCTCTGGAAAACATATTCCATGCACGGTGATCGAAGCAGGCCCCTGTGTTGTAACTCAGGTCAAAACGGTTGAGAATGATGGCTATGAAGCTATACAGCTTGCATTTGAAGATGTGGAGCCGAGAAAAGTGACCAAAGCCGTCCTGGGTCATTACAAAAAAGCGGGTATTGAACCAAAGAAAGTTCTTGCAGAATTTACCAGGTTTGAAGCCGGCCACCAGAAAACCTTCGGAGATGTTGTGAAGGTAGATGTATTCGTAGAAGGCGAATTTATCGATGTGGTGGGCACCACGAAAGGAAAAGGATTTCAAGGTGTGGTGGTTCGTCATCACTTTAAAGGTGTTGGGGAATCGACACATGGTCAGCACGACAGGCTCAGAGCTCCCGGCTCCGTAGGCGCATCTTCCTGGCCTTCAAAAGTTGCCAAAGGTTTGAAAATGGCAGGCAGGATGGGCGGAAGAAGAATGAAGAAAATCAACGTTCAGATTGTAAAACTAATCCCGGACGAGAACCTGGTGGTTGTAAAAGGCTCTGTACCAGGTCCCAAAGGATCATATTTATTGCTTGAAAGATGGAAGTAGAAGTATATAATATCAGTGGTTCCAAGGTGAACCGGAAGGTAAACCTGGATGATTCCGTGTTCGGTATCACCCCAAATGATCATGCGATTTACCTGGATGTGAAGCAGCACATGGCCAATGAACGGCAGGGAACCCATAAGGCTTTGGAAAAATCTGAGGTTTCCGGAAGCACCCGGAAACTCAAACGGCAAAAAGGAACTGGTGGCGCCCGTGCAGGGAGCATCAAGAACCCTTTATTCAGAGGTGGTGCTCGTATCTTCGGCCCTCGCCCAAGAGATTATAGTTTCAAGCTGAACAAAAAGCTTAAGAAACTTGCCAGGATATCTGCCCTGAGCTATAAGGTAAAAGAAGAGAAAATCCAGGTTGTGGAGGACTTTTCCTTCGAACAGCCCAAAACCAAACAGATCATTGATTTGTTGAAAGGCTTTTCACTGACGTACCAAAAAACACTGGTGATAGTCCCCGGTAGCGACAAAAAGATCACCCTCTCCGCAAGGAACCTGGAAAATGTCATGGTGATACAGGCTTCCGACATCAACACCTACGACATCCTGAACGCCGATAACCTCCTGATCACAGAAGGTTCGGTCAGGATCATTGAAGAACAGCATAAGGAAAAAGCATAATCAGACAATACCATCATTACCATGGGTGTAATAGTAAAACCGATCATTACGGAGAAGATGACCCAAAAGAGCGAAAAGCTCAACCAATATGGGTTTATCGTCCAACGCAATGCCAATAAACTGGAGATCAAAGCGGAAATCCAGTCCCTTTATGGTGTTACCGTGAAGTCAGTGAATACCATCCTGATTACCGGGAAAAACAAATCACGTTACACCAAAGCAGGGTACATAACCGGCAGAACAAACACAATCAAGAAGGCCATCATCACCTTGGCCGAAGGAGAAACTATTGATTTTTACAGCAATATCTAAATAAATGGCGCTCAAGAAATTCAAACCAACAACACCGGGAAGGCGTTTCATGCTGATCAGCTCCTTTGAAGAGATCACAGCAACGAAACCGGAGAAGAGTTTATTGGTTCCGCTGAAAAAAAGCGGCGGAAGGAACAACGAAGGGAAGATGACCATGCGCTACCTT
Source organism: Bacteroidota bacterium (assembly GCA_016868575.1). Lineage (GTDB taxonomy): Bacteria > Bacteroidota > Bacteroidia > Bacteroidales > FEN-979 > VGGL01. The sequence continues at coordinate 40,200 of VGGL01000005.1, read as the reverse complement.
GGTGGCGGGCATAAACAAATGTACCGGATCATTGATTTTAAAAGGGAAAAAGACAGCATTCCTGCTGTGGTTCATTCCATTGAATATGATCCGGCCAGGACTTCCCGCATCGCACTTGTAGCTTATGCAGATGGCGAAAAACGCTACATCATTGCCCCGCATGGGTTAAAAGTCGGACAACAGATCTTGTCCGGGAAAGGGGTGTCTCCGGATATAGGCAATGCCTTGTACCTGAGCGAGATACCTTTTGGAACGGTGATCCACAACATCGAACTGCGCCCGGGACAGGGAGCCAAAATGGCACGGAGTGCCGGCTCTTATGCCCAGCTGATGTCGAGGGATGGGAAGTACGCTACCATCAAGCTTCCCAGTGGTGAAACCCGGATGATCCTGCAAACCTGCAAGGCTACGGTTGGAATGGTATCCAATATTGAGCACAACCTGGAAATGTCGGGAAAAGCCGGCAGGAAAAGATGGCTTGGCCGGAGACCCAGAAACCGTGGCGTCGCCATGAACCCGGTTGACCATCCCATGGGAGGTGGTGAAGGCCGTGCCTCCGGTGGTCATCCAAGATCCCGGAAAGGCATGCCTGCCAAGGGATATAAAACCCGCTCCAAAAAGAAAACGAGCAGTAAGTATATCATTGAAAAACGCAAGAAATAACAACCAGCAATAAACCACTGAAACAATGAGCCGCTCATTAAAAAAAGGTCCGTTTATCCATTTTAAACTTGAGAAGAAAGTTCTTGAAATGGTTGAGTCGAAGAAGAAAACAGCCATTAAGACCTACTCAAGGGCATCCGTGATCTCTCCCGATTTTGTCGGGCAGACCATCGCAGTGCACAATGGGAATAAATTCATTCCTGTTTATGTGACTGAAAACATGGTTGGACACAGACTGGGAGAATTTGCACCTACCCGCATCTTCCGGGGACATGCTGGAAACAAAGACAAGGCTAAAAAGTAAAGTAACCGATTAACGACATGGGATCCAAGATACACAACAAAGCGGAGAAGAAAAAAGAGAGCCGGAAAAAGCTTTACATGGCACGGCTGAATAACTGCCCAACCTCACCAAGAAAGACACGGTTGGTGGCTGACCTTGTGAGGGGTACATCGGTTGAGAAAGCCCTGATGATACTTAAAAATTGCGAGAAAGGACCGGCCGAGCGATTACGCAAGCTGCTGATCTCAGCCATCTCCAACTGGCAGAATAAAAACGAAGGGGAGAAACTGGATGATGCCGGCCTGTTCATCAAGGAGATTTTCGTCGATGAAGGACGTACACTCAAACGTATCCACCCGGCTCCCCACGGTCGGGCCCACAGGATCAGAAAAAGGTCTAACCATGTGACCATGATCCTGGGAGATCTTCGCTCTGCTGAACTTCCCGAAAATGCTTTTGAATCGGTGCAGGAAGACGAAAAACCGGTGAAGAAAGTGACCAAAAAAGCAGCCCCCGCTAAAGCCGCAGCCAAAAAGGCAACCGGAGCGAAAAAGGAAGCTGCTGCGAAAAAAACTCCTGCAAAGAAAAAAACAGCCAAAAAAGAGACAAAAGATAACAAAAAATCATCAGATAATTAATGGGACAAAAAACGAATCCGATCGCTAACAGGCTTGGAATCATCCGTGGATGGGATTCCGTCTGGTATGGTGGCAAAAACTTTGCACCGAAACTCATCGAAGATGAAAAGATCAGGAAATACCTGTCGGCGAGATTATCTAAAGCCGGCATTTCAAAGATTGTGATTGAACGTGCCCTGAAGCTCATCACGGTGACCATCCATACGGCCAGACCCGGCATTATCATCGGCAAAGGCGGTGCGGAGGTTGACAAGCTGAAGGAAGAGCTTAAGAAACTGACAACCAAGGAGATTCAGATCAATATCTCGGAAATCAAGCGGCCGGAACTCGATGCTGTGATCGTAGCCAACGCGATTGCCAGCCAGATAGAAGGCCGGATCTCTTATCGCCGGGCCATCAAGACGGCCATTTCTTCCACTATGAGAATTGGGGCGGAAGGGATCAAAGTGCTTATCTCCGGCAGGTTGGGAGGCGCTGAAATGGCCAGAAGGGAACAGTATAAGGAGGGGAGAATCCCCCTGCACACGTTCCGTGCCGATATCGACTATGCCACCGCCGAAGCTCATACAACTTACGGCCGTATCGGAATGAAGGTTTGGATCTGCAAGGGAGAAGTCTATGGCAAACCAGACCTGTTCCCAACAACAGCCGGACCTAAAACCATCAACGAACAAAGGCCAAGGGTTCCTAGGGGTGGTAGAACAAGAAACAGAAAAGGATAATCATCATATATTTCTTCATCAGCTATGTTACAACCGAAGAAAACAAAGTACAGAAAACAACAAAAGGGCAAGATGAAGGGGTTCGCCCAAAAAGGCAATCAGCTTGCCTTCGGCTCCTTTGGAATAAAAACCCTGGAAGAAGCCTGGATCACCGGGCGACAGATCGAAGCCGCCCGTCAGGCCGTGACCCGTCACATGAAAAGGGAAGGTCAACTCTGGATCAGAATATTTCCTGATAAACCGGTGACCAAAAAACCGGCTGAAGTCAGAATGGGTAAGGGAAAAGGTGCACCGGAATACTTCGTTGCCCCGGTAACCCCCGGCCGCATTCTTTTTGAAGCCGATGGCGTTCCTCTGGAAGTGGCTAAGGAAGCCCTCCGGCTGGGCGCCCAGAAATTGCCGGTCAATACAAAATTCATCCTTCGCAGGGATTATAAGGAATAACAGGAAACACCGGATAAATCAATAGATAATCATCATCGAAATGGAACAAAAGGTAATACGTGAACTCTCCCTGAAAGAGTTACTGGAAAGGCTGGAAGAAGAAAAGAAACAACTGGTGAAAATGCGCTTGAACCATGCCGTTTCCTCCCTGGAAAATCCCAAGAAAATCCAGACTTACAGGAAAACCATCGCCAGGATGGAAACCGAACTCAGGAGACGCCAGCTCGAGGAAATGTCACAAAATAAAAATAAGTAACCGGCTTTGGCTATGGAAAACCGTAATCTTAGAAAAGAAAAGATAGGTATTGTCGTCAGTACCAACATGCAAAAATCTATTATCGTGGAGGTGGAACGGAGGATCAAACATCCCAAATATGGGAAGTTTGTGAAAAAGACATCCCGTTTTATGGCCCATGATGAAAAAAATGACTCCAAGGAAGGTGACCTGGTGAAAATCATGGAAACACGACCCTTAAGTAAGCAGAAATGCTGGAGAATGGTAGAAATCATTGAAAGAGCTAGATAATTATGATACAGCAGGAAAGCAGACTAACTGTGGCTGATAACAGTGGCGCCAAAGAGGTGCTGTGTATCAAGGTTCTTGGCGGAACCCGCAAACGCTATGCATCGGTGGGCGATACCATCGTTGTTACCGTGAAACATGCCATTCCATCCGGAAATATCAAAAAAGGTACTGTTTCCAAAGCAGTGGTTGTCAGGACGAAGAAAGAGATCCGTCGCAGCGATGGATCATATATCCGGTTTGATGACAATGCCGTGGTGTTGTTGAATGCAACGGGAGAGATGATCGGTACACGTATCTTCGGACCTGTCGCCAGGGAACTGAGAGAAAAACAATACATGAAAATCGTTTCACTGGCACCGGAAGTGCTTTAAACAGATATTTTCCACATGAAAATAAAGACACACATCAAGAAGGGCGACATGGTTAAAGTGATTGCCGGAAATTCCCGGGGACAACAAGGGAAAGTACTCCGCGTTTCACCCATGAAGGGAACCGCCATCGTTGAAGGTATCAACCTGGTGTCCAAGCATACCAAACCCAACGCCAAGAAGCCCCAGGGCGGTATTATTAAAAAAGAAGCCCCCGTCCATATCTCTAACCTCATGGTTCTGGACGCATCCAGCAAACCAACCCGGACAGGTAGAAAGATGGACACCAAAACCAATAAACTGATCCGTTATTCCAAAAAATCAGGGGAGGTAATTAAATAATGGCCTATTCACCAAGACTCAAGGATAAATACAGGAACGAAATTGTTCCTGTATTGATGACGCAGTTCGGTTACAAATCGAACATGGAGGTACCACGGCTGGTCAAGATCTGTATCAACCAGGGTATCGGAGATGCCATCGCCGACAAGAAGCTGATCGATTCAGGCATTGCCGAATTGACCATGATCGCAGGGCAGAAGGCAGTTGCTACCAAATCCAGGAAGGACATCTCCAATTTTAAACTCCGGAAAGGAATGCCGGTTGGCGCCAGGGTAACATTGCGTGGCGACAGGATGTACGAATTTCTTGACCGGCTGGTTGCAGTAGCCATCCCCCGTATCAGGGACTTTCGCGGCATCAACGACAAAGGTTTCGATGGCCGAGGAAATTACTCCCTGGGCATCCCGGAACAGATCATCTTCCCGGAAATTGATATGGACAAAGTGACCAAGATTAACGGTTTGGATGTTTCGATCGTCACTACTGCAAAGACCGATGCCGAATCGTTGGCCTTGCTGAAAAAATTTGGATTACCCTTTAAAAATCAACAATAATCTTATGGCAAAAGAATCGATTAAAGCAAGGGAGAAAAAAAAGGAGCGTATGGTAGCCAAGTATGCAGATAAAAGAGCTGCACTCAAGGCTTCAGGAGATGTCGTCGGCTTGCAAAGGCTGCCGAGAAACGCATCCCCGGTACGGCTTCATAACCGGTGCAAAATCACCGGGCGTCCCAAAGGCTATATGCGTCTTTTCGGAATCTCAAGGATCAACTTCCGCGAGATGGCGCTCAAGGGTATGATCCCCGGTTTGAAAAAAGCGAGTTGGTAATAGAATAGAGAAGAAAATAGAAAAATACAAATGGTTACAGACCCAATTGCAGACTATCTGACCAGAGTCAGAAATGCCGTGATGGCCAACCACCGGATCGTCGAGATACCGGCATCGAACATGAAAAAGGAACTTACCCGCATCCTGATGGAGAAAGGTTATATCCTCAATTTCAAGACGGAAGATGAACCAAAACCAGGCGTGATCAAGATCGCGTTGAAGTACCATCCGGTGACCAAACAACCTGCCATCACCAAACTGGAACGGGTGAGCTCACCAGGTTTGAGAAAATATGTTCCGGCTGACAAGCTTCCCCGTGTTATGAATGGCCTTGGAATCGCAGTCATCTCCACCTCCCAGGGGTTGATGACCGACAAGGAAGCCCGTCAGCAGAAAATTGGCGGGGAAGTGATTTGTTACATCAGTTAAACAGCATATTACAATGTCAAGAATAGGAAAATTACCGATCGTGATCCCGGATGGTGTACAGGTGACGGTCTCTGCTGAGAACCTGGTTCATGTGAAAGGGAAACTTGGCGAACTGCAACAGCAGGTTGATCCCAGAATTATCATCCGCATGGATGGGAACCAAATGTTCGTTGAACGGCAATCAGAGAACAAGACCGACCGGTCCATACATGGCCTTTACAGGGCCCTGCTGGCCAACATGGTGAAAGGGGTTTCGGAAGGATATACCATCGTCCAGGAAATTGTAGGCGTTGGGTATAAAGCCAATGCAAACGGACAACTGCTTGAGCTCTCTCTGGGTTATTCACACAATATCGTCCTTGAACTTCCTCCCGAAGTGAAGGTTGAAACAGTTACCGAGCGTGGAAAGAACCCGACGATCACCCTCAAATCAAACAACAAGCAGCTGATCGGACAGGTTGCAGCCAAGATTCGTTCGCTGCGACCACCGGAACCCTACAAACAGAAAGGGATCCGTTTTGCCGGAGAAGAAATCAGGAAAAAAGCCGGTAAATCAGCATCTGCATAAGCAGCTATCATCCTTAAACATTAAATACCAACCAGGATGGCAATTAAATCGAGAAAAGAATACAGAAGAACCAGAATCAGGAAAAGGATTCGCAAGATCATTTCAGGCACTCCGGAAAGACCCCGGCTAACCGTTTTCAGGAGTAACCAGCAAATCTATGCCCAGGTCATTGATGACCTGGCCGGAAAAACGCTGGCGAGCGCTTCCTCCAGGGTCAAGGAAATTGTGGCGGTTAAAGCAAACAAAACCGAACAGGCCAAGCTGGTCGGAAAATTACTTGCTGAACGGGCAACCCAGGCAGGTATTCAATCGGTGGTCTTCGACCGCAATGGTTATTTATATCATGGCAGGGTAAAAGCCTTGGCTGAAGCTGCCAGAGAAGGAGGACTGAAATTCTAAAACATCAATCATGGGAAACGTAGATATCAAAAGAGTAAAATCGAGCGAAATCGAATTCAAAGACCGGCTGGTCAGCATCCAGCGCGTAACCAAGGTAACCAAAGGCGGACGTGCCTTCAGTTTTTCTGCCATCGTAGTGGTTGGCAATGAAAACGGTGTGGTGGGCTATGGTCTTGGCAAGGCCAAAGAGGTTACTGCAGCCATCTCCAAAGGGATTGATGATGCCAAGAAGAACCTGATCAAGGTGCCCGTACTGAAAGGTACCATTCCGCATGATACAACCGGCAAATATAGCGGTGCACTGGTTTATATCAAGCCTGCAGCACCCGGAACGGGAGTTATCGCGGGAGGCGCCATGCGCGCAGTATTGGAAAGCGTGGGAGTGAAAGACGTGCTCGCCAAATCAAAGGGGAGCTCCAACCCCCACAGCGTGGTGAAAGCTACCATCCATGCGCTGCTCCAACTCAAGGATCCATTTACTGTTTCCCAATTGCGGGGCGTGAGTCTGGAAAAAGTATTTAAGGGATAATTACCAGCAAAACTTCATTCGATGAAAAAATTGAAAATCACACAGGTTAGAAGCCAGATCGGAAAACCGGAGCGGCAGAAACGCACCTTGCTGGCCCTGGGTCTCAGGAGGCTGGGTCATTCCGTTAAACTTAACCCATCACCCCAGATCCTGGGAATGATCCGAAAAGTGGATCACCTGGTCAGGGTTGAAGAAGTTGAATAATGAATTTGAATTACCAATCCAAAAAGATATACTTACATCATGGATTTAAGCAATTTGAAGCCCGCAAAAGGCGCTGTTAAAAAGAGCAAACGCGTTGGCCGCGGACAAGGTTCCGGGAAGGGGAGAACATCAGCCAGAGGGCATAAGGGAGCCAGGTCAAGAAGCGGTTACACCAAGAAGGTTGGACATGAAGGCGGACAAATGCCTTTGTCACGGCGGCTCCCAAAATTCGGATTTACCAATATCTCCCGGAAAGAATATAAAGGGATCAACCTGGATGTACTACAGAAACTGGTTGATGCAAAGGGTCTTGCCACGATTAATGCCGAGACATTGTATGAACACGGAGTGGTTGGTAAGAAGGACCTGGTAAAAATCCTGGGTCGGGGAGAACTGAAAGCCAAGGTTGATGTTACAGCCCATGCTTTCTCCCAGTCAGCACTCAAAGCCATTGAAGCAGCCGGCGGATCTGCCCAAATCATCAAAGCCTAATGACCTGTTCTATAACTGAAAAATCAGCAACGGGATGAAAAAACTCATACAGACATTAAGGAACATCTACAAGATCGAAGAACTTCGGAAGCGGATCATGTACACATTGGGCATCATCCTGATCTACCGGATAGGATCTTATGTTGTTCTTCCGGGCATTGACCCGGGGATGCTGGCCAGCCTGCAGAATCAGTCATCAAGTGGCTTGCTCGGTCTGCTCAACATGTTCAGCGGCGGTGCATTTGCCAACGCCTCCATCTTTGCCCTTGGGATCATGCCGTACATTTCGGCATCCATCGTTGTGCAGCTCCTCACCATGGCCATACCTTACTTCCAGCGTTTACAGAAGGAAGGAGAGAGTGGCCGGAAGAAGATCAACCAAATCACCCGCTACCTGACGGTCATAATCCTGGTATTCCAGTCACCCGCATACATTGCCAATCTTGCATCCCAGCTCCCAGCCGAAGCCATCGCTCCGTTCAATCCAAATGTTACGATGCATTCGGTGTTTTCCTTCTTCGGTATCTCTTCGATCATCATCCTAACTGCCGGTTCGATGTTCGTTATGTGGCTGGGTGAACGGATCACCGACAAAGGGATCGGGAATGGTATTTCTCTGATCATCATGATCGGTATCATTGCCCGGCTGCCATTTGCACTCTTCGGAGAGCTGGCCTCCCGGATGGAGCAGAAAGGCGGTGGTCTGGTGTTTTTTGTTGTTGAACTTGCCATTTTGGTTGTGGTTATTATTATCACGATCCTGCTCGTACAGGGAACCCGCAAGATCCCTGTGCAATACGCCAAGAGAATTGTTGGAAACAAGCAATACGGCGGAGTACGGCAATATATCCCGCTCAAGGTAAATACTGCCGGCGTGATGCCGATCATTTTTGCCCAGGCGATCATGTTCCTGCCGCTCACCATTGCCGGTTTTGCAGAATCGCAAACACTGAGCGGTATTGCCCGTACTTTCACAGATATCAATAGTTTTTGGTATAACTTTATTTTCTTTATACTGATCATCTTGTTTACCTATTTCTACACCGCCATTACCATCAATCCCAACCAGATGGCTGAGGATATGAAGAAAAATGGCGGCTTTATTCCCGGGGTTAAGCCGGGTCGAAAAACGGCAGAGTTCATTGACAGCGTGATGTCGCGCATTGTTTTGCCGGGATCAATCTTTCTGGGTTTTGTAGCCATCATGCCGGCACTGGTCAGGCTGGTGGGTGTAAATACCCAGTTTGCTCAATTTTATGGAGGTACTTCTTTGCTGATCCTTGTTGGGGTTGTATTAGACACCCTGCAACAGGTCGAAAGCCATCTACTGATGCGCCATTATGATGGATTGACAAAGTCGGGGCGGATCAAGGGAAGGAGTATGGGTATGACGGGATAACCCCGGATCATGGCTGGATCGTTGGAAAAAAACGAGCAAGAGATTGAATTCCTGAGGGAAAATGCCATCCTGGTCAGTAAAACCCTGGCAGAAGTAGCCAGGTGTATCAAGCCCGGGGTGAAAACAAGTATCCTGGATCAAGTCGCAGAGACTTATATCAGGGACCATGGAGCAGTACCCGGGTTTAAAGGGTACCAGGGTTATCCGGCAACACTGTGCATCTCAGTGAATGATGAAGTGGTTCACGGCATACCCGGTGAACGCGTTCTTTTAAATGGTGATATCGTTTCGATCGATTGCGGAACAAAGAAAAATGGCTATTATGGAGATTCAGCCTATACTTTTGAAGTGGGTGAAGTTGCTCCTGATATCAAAGCCCTCCTGGATCATACCAAGGCCTCTCTGTTCAGAGGAATCGAAGCGGCACTGGCCGGAAAAAGAGTAGGAGATATCAGCCGGGCGGTGCAAGGCTATGTTGAAACGAAAGGTTATTCGGTAGTCAGGGACCTTGTTGGTCACGGGCTTGGAATGGAGTTGCATGAGAAACCGGAAATTCCCAATTATGGGAAACGGGGGACCGGGATGAAACTCCGCGAAGGAATGGTGCTCTGCATTGAACCCATGATCAACCTGGGAACAAGAAACATCACCCATGGTTCGGATGGATGGACGATCCGGACTGCCGATGGAAAACCGTCAGCCCATTTTGAGCTGACGGTGGTTGTCCGGAAAGATCGGGCAGAAATGCTCTCAACCTTCCGGTTTATTGAAGAAACAATGGTTTCAAATATATAAGGATCAATGTCAAAACAAGCTTCAATCCAGCAAGATGGGGTGGTTATCGAATCACTGGGAAATGCCATGTTCCGGGTTGAACTCGAGAATGGCCACGTCATCATCGCCCATATCTCCGGGAAAATGAGGATGCATTACATCAAAATCTTACCCGGAGACAAGGTTCGGATTGAGATGTCGCCATATGACTTGACAAAAGGAAGAATTACGTTCAGATATCAATAAAAAAGAAAACGCATGAAAGTCCGTACATCTATCAAGAAGAGAACAGCCGACTGCAAGATCGTCAGGAGGAAGGGTAAACTCTTTGTGATAAACAAGAAAGAACCCAAGTACAAACAACGTCAAGGATAAGAACAATATCAAAAGGCAATATATATGGCAAGAATTGCAGGAATTGACCTTCCCAAGCAGAAAAGGGGAGAAGTAGGTCTGACTTATATTTTCGGCATTGGCAGGAGTTCTGCCCAGAAGATCCTGAAGGAAGCGGGCATCGACCTGAATAAGAAAGTCCAGGATTGGAATGATGACGAACAGAACAAGATCAGAACCATCATCAACGACAAGTTCAAGGTTGAGGGTGCGCTCCGGTCGGAGGTTCAAATGAACATCAAACGGCTGATGGACATCGGAAGTTACCGTGGCATTCGTCACCGGGTTGGACTTCCTGTTCGGGGGCAAAGCACAAAAAACAATGCCCGGACCAGAAAAGGGAGGAAAAAGACCGTTGCCAACAAGAAAAAGGCAACCAAAGGGTAAAAACTGAATTATCGATCATATTTATATCATACAATGGCAAAATCGGAAAAGAGCGCCAGGAAGCGGGTCGTGAAAATTGATGCGATTGGCAGAGCTTACGTAAACGCTTCATTTAACAACATCATCGTAACCCTTACCAACAGTGCCGGACAGGTGATCTCCTGGTCATCGGCCGGGAAAATGGGTTTCAAGGGTTCGAAGAAAAACACTCCTTATGCCGCTCAGATGGCCGCGGCCGACTGTGCAAAGGTTGCACACGATCTGGGACTGAGAAAAGTAAAGGTATTTGTTCGTGGACCCGGAGCAGGGAGGGAATCGGCTATCCGTACCATCCATACAGCCGGGATTGAGGTGATGGAGATCGTCGACATCACCCCGTTGCCACATAATGGTTGCAGACCACCGAAAAGACGCCGGGTATAATCACTGCTGAATCACAAAAAATAAAATAACGTCGAAATGGCAAGATACATTGGACCAAAATCAAAGATAGCCCGAAAGTTCAAGGATCCGATCTATGGACCCGATAAATACTTTGAAAAAAAGAACTATCCACCCGGAATGCATGGTACCTCCAGAAGACGCTCAAAAGTCTCTGAATATGGCACCCAATCCATGGAAAAGCAGAAAGCCAAGTATACATACGGCATCCTGGAACGCCAGTTCAAGAACATCTTCCACAGAGCTTCCAGCAAGAAAGGCGTAACGGGTGAGGTGCTGCTGCAACTCATCGAAGCCCGGCTGGATAATGTGGTCTTCCGCCTGGGGATTGCCCCTACACGGGCCGCTGCACGCCAGTTGGTTTCCCATCGCCACATCACCGTGAACGGGAAAGTGGTTAACATCCCTTCCTGTGAACTTCGCCCAGGTGATATTGTGGGTGTTCGGGAACGCTCCAAATCCCTCGAAGTGATCACCGTAGCCCTGAGTTCAAGATCAAACCAGTATCCCTGGTTGGAATGGGACCAGGATCTGATGAGCGGGAAAATGATGAATTATCCATCCAGAGACCAAATCCCTGAAAACATCCGGGAACAATTGATCGTTGAATTGTATTCCAAGTAAAAGCATATTTGACACTATTAATTTTCATGATATGGCAATATTAGCATTTCAGAAGCCCGAAAAAGTGGTCATGATCGAAACCGATGATAGCCGGGGAGTGTTCGAATTCCGTCCGCTGGAACCTGGTTTCGGCATCACCATCGGAAATGCCTTACGGAGGATCCTTCTCTCTTCCCTGGAAGGATATGCCATCACTTCGGTGAAGATTGATGGCGTGGATCATGAGTTCTCAACCATCAAGGGAGTGATCGAAGACGTCACCGAGATCATTCTCAACCTGAAGCAAATTCGCTTCAAACGGCAATTGGATACCGAGGAATCCGAAAAGGTCAATATTGTCATAGGTGACCAGGAAGAATTCAAGGCAGGCGATATCAATAAGTTCCTGTCTGTATTCCAGGTATTGAACCCTGACCTGCTGATCTGTCACCTGGAGAAAAAGGTGCGAGTCAATATTGAGGTCACTATCAACAAGGGAAGGGGATATGTGCCTGCAGAAGAGAACAAGGTGGCCAATGCCCAACCGGGGAAAATCTTTATCGATTCCATTCACACCCCCATCAAGAATGTGAAATATACCATTGAGAACACCCGCGTTGAGCAGAAAACCGACTATGAGAAACTGATCCTGGAAATTGCCACCGACGGATCGATCACCCCAAAGAGTGCATTAAAAGAGGCGGCTCATATCCTGATCCACCACTTTATGCTGTTCTCTGATGAAAAGATCACACTCGAAGCAGAAGAAAAGGAAGCTTCTGACGAATTCGATGAGAATACATTGCATGTCAGACAACTGCTGAAGACCAAACTGATCGACCTCAACCTTTCCGTAAGGGCCCTCAACTGCCTGAAAGCTGCTGATGTCGACACCCTTGGCGACCTGGTAGCCTATAATAAAAATGATCTGTTGAAGTTCAGGAATTTCGGAAAAAAGTCACTGACAGAACTCGAGGAACTGGTCCGGGCAAAAGGACTGGAGTTTGGAATGAATATATCGAAGTATAAACTGGAAAAGGAATAAACAGCGATGAGACACGGAGATAAAGTCAACAATTTAGGTCGGAAAAAAGAGCACCGGCAGGCAATGTTGTCCAATATGGCAGCTTCGCTGATCATACATAAACGGATCACTACCACCCTGGCCAAGGCAAAGGTTCTGCGGCCTTATGTAGAGCCCCTGATCAACCGGGCCAAGAATGATTCCACCCACAACCGGAGGATCGTTTTTACCTATCTGCAGGATAAGAAAGCAGTTTCTGAACTGTTCCGTGAGATTTCGCAGAAGATCGCAAATCGTCCGGGCGGTTACACCCGCATCCTGAAAATCGGACAACGTGCCGGTGACAACGCCGACATGGCGATCATCGAACTGGTTGATTACAACATAAATATGCTGGAGGCTGCTCCCGAAGCAAAGGAAAAGGCAACACGCCGTCGTCGCGGAACTGCGAAGAAAAAGACAACTGCCGTTAAACACGCGGATGAACCTAAAGCTGGAGCCCCCGCAGAAACTCCAAAAGCCGAGACTGTCGCTCCGGAAGCCGGGACTGAAAACAAACAGGAGTAATTCATGAGCACCATTCTTAAGATTTATGCCCGCCAGATTTTAGACTCCCGGGGTAATCCGACGATCGAAGTGGATGTCATTACCCAGAGTGGGATCGCTGGCCGGGCTGCCGTTCCATCCGGCGCTTCCACAGGCATACACGAAGCTATTGAACTCCGGGATAATGACAAAGGAACATACCAGGGAAAAGGCGTCCTGAAAGCGATCCAGAACGTCAACAAGGTTATCGCGGAAGAAATCCAGGGAATGTACATCGAGGATCAGATCAGCATCGATAAAAAACTGATCGACCTTGACGGAACGCCCAATAAGGCAAACCTGGGAGCCAATGCCATTCTGGGCGTTTCGATGGCTGTTGCCAATGCTGCAGCAAAAGAAACAGGACAATCACTCTACAGGTACCTGGGCGGCGTATCAGCAAATACCCTTCCCATCCCCATGATGAATATCCTCAACGGAGGTTCCCATGCCGACAACTGCATCGACTTCCAGGAGTTTATGATCATGCCGGTGGGTGCTGGCTCTTTTACGGAGGCGATCCGGATGGGAGTAGAAGTCTTTCACTCGCTGAAAAATGTTCTGAAGAAATCAGGATATGCTACCAACGTGGGAGATGAAGGAGGATTTGCACCCAATCTGAAATCCAATGAACATGCGCTGGAGATGATCCTGAAAGCGATCGAAAAGGCTGGATACCGGCCTGGTGAAGATATCTTCCTGGCACTCGATCCGGCCGCATCGGAATATTTTCTGCCCGAAGAAAATGTTTATTATCTCCGTAAATCAAACGGAAATAAATATTCGCCAAAGGATATGGTCGCCTTTTGGAAAGACTGGTGCAAACGTTATCCGATCATATCCATTGAGGATGGTATGGCTGAAGATGACTGGGATGGTTGGAAACTGCTAACCAAAGAGATCGGTAAAACGATACAGGTGGTCGGGGATGATTTGTTTGTCACCAATATTGAAAGATTGCGCCGGGGAGTAAAGCTTGGCGTGGCCAATTCGATCCTGATCAAGCTGAACCAGATCGGAACTGTTACCGAGACCATCGAGACTGTGAACTTTGCCTACAGGCATTCCTATACAGCCGTCATCAGCCATCGCTCAGGAGAAACAGAAGATACGACGATTGCTGATCTTGCTGTAGCGTTGAACACCGGGTTGATCAAGACCGGATCCGCATGCCGGTCAGAGCGTATCGCCAAGTACAATCAGTTGCTCCGTTTGGAAGAGGAACTGGGAGATGCAGCTGTTTACCCGGGACGCAATTTCAAGTATGCCAGGTAGTAGACCTGGCCATGTGTCGGCCTGATGACCAGGGATAAGTACTTTTCATTCGATAGTTAATATGGAACAAGAAATTATTCACCGGATGCCTGGTGATATTGGCATGCTCTTCATTGCAGTGGCCATAATCACGGCGCTGGCAACGATCTTTCTGCTCAGACTTGCCCGACGGAGAGATGACGAGAGTGGCATGATGGAATATGTGGCCAAAGCCGCTTACCTGATGCACCTGTTTGCCGTACTGGTGATTGCCCTCGTACTCTACCAGATATTGTACCGGAATTATTCGGAGTACTTGTACGTGATGGATTATGGCGTGGCCAACCGGTCTTTCTGGAGCGTGATCGGTGCCTTCTTTTCAGGCGTTTCAGGAATCCTGGTTGTATGGATCGTAGTTCAGGCTTTTGCCGGGTTTACCCAGGTTTTTTCTCAGGGCAAGAACAGATATTATTTCATTACGCTGTTCGCGATCATTCAGGTGGTTTTGCTGTTGATCGTTTCAGGTATAGTGCCCATCAACATCAGCCTGTTTGAGGGCATTTTCACGCTAACAGCAAAAGGCTAAGAAACCAATTCAACCCCTTCTTCAGGTGCAGTAGTATCACCTTCTTCCGGCATCACCTGGTTGCCCAGCCGCGTGCCGTCTTTGTAGTTTTCCGTTCCAAGCGAAGAACCATTTTCCGCATAATAGTTCCAGGTTCCATTTTTCACACCATTTTTAAAACATCCTTCCGATTTTTTCTGTCCGGATGGATAGTAATAAACCCACAGACCTTCACGCAGACCGTCTTTCACGTTTCCCTCAAATTCTTTCTTCCCATCACTAAATGACTCTACTGATCCTGAAAACGGATACTGATCATTCATCTTTTAAAAGATGCCGCTTCGGTTCTGAAGCTGGTTAAAGTTCACCTTTTCTGATTGACAGGTAAACAGAAATGCCAGGATGGCAAATAAAAGAATACTCGTTTCATAACACATTTTTTTGTATAGATAATAAAACCATTGAATTACGATCTATTTTCCAATAGAGGGACAAACCGAAATGTTCCATGATCGGTGATCCGGACTTGTCCGTTGTCATCTTTTTCCAGTGTTTTCATGATCTGGATATCTCCTTTCCCGACAGGGATGACCAGGATGCCGCCGGGTTTGAGCTGTTCAATCAGGGGTTCAGGGATGTCAGGTGCACCGGCCGTTACAATGATCCTGTGGAAAGGTGCAAACCCGGGCAGCCCTTTATACCCATCTCCATAGAATACCTTGACCGGATACCCCATTTTCGGAAGTATTTCCTTGGCTTTGAGGTAGAGTGGTTTGATCCGTTCGATGCTGAAGACCTTGGCGCCCATTTCGGCCAGAATGGATGCCTGGTATCCGGAACCGGTCCCCACCTCCAGCACTTTGTCCCCTTTTTTGATTCGAAGCAATTCGGATTGAAAGGCAACGGTATATGGTTGTGAAATCGTCTGTCCTTCACCAATTGGAAAAGGTTGATCTTCATATGCAAAAGAGATAAAGGAGGAATCGAAGAAGAAATGGCGGGGAATGGTCTCCATGGCACGCAACACTTCAGGATCGGAGATACCTTTTCGGCGGATCGTTTCTACCAGTTGTTTACGTAAGCCTTTGTGTCTGAAAGAGTCCTCCAGGTTGACCGGCATATTGAATGATCATCTAAATATCTGCTGCTAAAGTAAGCATTTTGGCAAATAACGCTAACTTTGCCAATGTAAAAGAGATATCCTCATGAAACGTCTTCGAATAGGTGTATTGGGTGCCGGACACCTGGGAAAAATTCATATCCGTTGCATCAAGGAAATTGAAGCTTATGAATTTGCAGGTTTTTTTGATCCTGATCCCGACATCTCAACAAAAGTGGAGAAGGAGTTCTCTATCCGGCGTTTCCAGTCACAGGAAGAATTGATCGATGCGGTGGATGTGGTAGATATTGTAACGCCCACCATCCGGCATTTTGAATGTGCATCGGGAGCATTGAAGAAGAACCGACATGTGTTCATCGAAAAACCGATCGTCACCTCCCTGGATGAAGCAAAGGAATTGATACAGGTCGCTGAAGAAGCCAATGTTAAGGTACAGGTAGGTCATGTGGAACGATTCAATCCTGCCTTCCTGGCTGTGGAGCCTTTTTTCAACCGGCCGATGTTCATCGAATCACACCGCCTGGCACAGTTCAACCCCAGGGGTACAGATGTCCCGGTGATCCTCGACCTGATGATCCATGACATCGACATCGTGCTGAGTGTGGTGAAATCAGATGTTCGGAGAATCAGTGCCAGTGGCGTATCGGTGGTGTGTGATACCCCTGATATTGCCAACGCACGCATCGAATTTGTCAATGGGTGTGTAGCCAATCTCACAGCCAGCCGGATTTCGGTAAAGGATATGAGAAAGTCCCGGTTTTTTCAGCGGGATGCTTACATTTCCGTAGACTTCCTGAACAAAACCACCGAAATCGTCAGGATGAAAGAGGTGGGTGCCACCACCTCGGGAGCATTTCCATTTGTTATCGATCTGGGTGAAGGAAAAGGGAAAAAGCAGATCTTGTTTGAAAAACCGGAGATCAAACCCATCAACGCCATCCGGACGGAACTGGAGAGTTTCTACCAGGCCATTATCAGCGATACCACCCCACCGGTAACCATCAACGACGGGTACAATGCGCTGGATGTAGCTTACCGGATCATTGACAAGATCAATGAATCCAGCGCCAACCTGACCTAATTTTTCATCAAGCGGAAAGAATGACAATATTAAAACGGTATCTCCGTTGGGAATTATAATATCGTTTTCGAACAATGGCATGAAAATATCTCTACCCTTTTCCAGGCTCTTCCTATTCTCCCTATTGATCCCGATGTTTCTCGGTTGTGACAAGTTCGAATCCGATCAGACCATTCCCGCCTATATCCATATCGATTCCATCTTCCTCACAACCGATCATTCCACCCAGGGAACAGCCTCCTACAATATCACAGATGCCTGGGTTTATGTTGATGGTACGTTCATCGGAGCTTTTGAACTCCCGGCCACCTTCCCGGTATTGAAAGAAGGAACACACGAACTCAGCATCTATGCCGGAGTCAAGAAAAACGGGATCGGCGCCACACGAACAGCTTACCCTTTCTTCAAACCCTTCACCAAGGATGTCGTCCTGATCCCTGACAGCATTCTTAGCTTCTCCCCTTCGGTAAGGTATTACGACAATACCGAATTCACCTGGATAGAAGATTTCGAAGATATCGCTGTTTCG
Source organism: Bacteroidota bacterium (assembly GCA_016868575.1). Taxonomy (GTDB): domain Bacteria; phylum Bacteroidota; class Bacteroidia; order Bacteroidales; family FEN-979; genus VGGL01. Next base: position 22,610 of record VGGL01000005.1, on the reverse strand, counting down.
ATTGATTCCACCAGAAACAGCAAGGTTTCAGTGAAACTCACTCCCCCGGGACCGGTTTTCGAAGGGCTTCATTCCGGTATGATTACCCTGACTGATTCCCTGAACTTTTTTGAGATCGCCAACAAAGACGGATTGATCCTGACACGCAATAAACCCGTTTTTCTGGAACTGAACTTCAATACCGAACAGGCTTTTACAATCGGCATATTTGCCCAAAGCCTGAGTTCGGTGCAACAGCATCCAGTGATGGTCGTGAATAAGACAAATGGTGTCTGGAAAAAAATATACGTGGACCTGTCCCTGGCGGTAGCCTCCTTTCCAACGGCCCTTGAGTACAAGGTATTCTTTGGTGGTTTTAAGGATGATGGAACCTCAGAAGCAAAAATCTACTTTGACAATATTAAACTGGTAACCAGATAGATCAACACGATAAGTCGACATCCCGATGGTGAATAAAAGACTACAGGTAGCCAAATATGTTATTGCAGATCTGATCTCTGCGGTAGTGGCCTGGACCATCTTTTTCATCTACAGGAAATACACGGTTGATCCGACGATCTTTTCACACATCGAAATCATCTTCGGTGATCCAAACCTCTACCTCGGCATCACCATTATCCCGGTATTCTGGCTGATTCTGTATGTGATGATCGGCACCTATCGCAAGATATACCATAAATCGCGACTCCGTGAATTGAGTCAAACGATCCTGATCACTTTCCTTGGCGTGACCATCATCTTTTTCACCCTCATCCTGGATGACGTAATCAAGACCAATAAAACCTATCTTCAGTTCTTCCTGGCCCTGTTCTTTATCCACTTGTTCTTTACCGCTTCGGTCAGGTTCATCATTACTACCATAACGGCCATCAGGATACATCATGGAAAGATCGGTTTTCCCACGATCATCATCGGAAGCAACGGAAATGCGATTAAAGCCTACCGCGATATCATCGGTCAGGAGCTTTCTTCAGGTAATTCCTTTATCGGCTTCGTAAACGCTGTGGGCTATAATGAGTATAAGTTGTCGGAATACCTGCCTCACCTGGGCAATATTGACCAGCTCAAGGAGATCATCGACCAGCACAAGGTTGAGGAGGTAATTATTGCCATCGAACGTTCGGAACATAACACCATTCAGAATATCATCAACCGCCTGATCGACACCGATGTGGTCATCAAGATTATGCCTGACGTGCAAGATATCATTATGGGAACGGTGAAGACCACCTCCATTTTCACGGCGCCCATGATATCCATATCGCCCGACCTGATGCCGGCCTGGCAAATGTCGCTGAAGCGAGTGATCGATATTGTATTTTCAGTCATTGCAATCATCCTGTTATCACCGGTCATGATCTTTGTGGCTATACGGATCAAGATGACTTCTGAAGGTACCATTATTTACAGCCAGCAACGGATCGGACTGAGAGGCAGGCCCTTTGTGATGCACAAGTTTAGAACCATGTATAAAAATGCCGAAGGTGGCGTTCCGCAGCTCTCATCCAAAAACGACAGCCGGATAACCCCCTTCGGTAAGTTTCTCCGTAAAGTTCGCCTGGATGAAATTCCCCAATTCTTCACGGTATTGAAAGGCGATATGAGCATCGTGGGCCCTCGTCCTGAACGACAGTTCTTCATTGACCAGATCGTTCGGCGTGCCCCGCATTACAAGTTGCTGCATAAGGTTAAGCCCGGCATTACATCGTGGGGACAAGTCAAATACGGTTACGCTGAGAATGTTGATCAGATGCTCGAAAGGCTGAACTACGACCTGCTGTACATCGAGAATATGTCCCTGGCCATGGATTTCAAAATCCTGATCTACACCGCCTTAATTATTCTCCAGGGGCGGGGAAAATAACGCATCATACAAGGCTTGCATCATCGTTGTTGCTTTTCCCTTCAGGAAGACATCGGTGATTTTTCGGGTATAATTCGACTCTTCCGGGTTAATCTCAATGATTTTAGCCCCGTTTGCTTTGGCCATGGGAGGGATCATGTTTGCCGGCATGACTTCCCCGGTGGTGCCAATGATGAGGAAAACATCTGACAATCGGGCGGCTTCATGAGCCGCATTCAGCGGATCCATGGGGATGGGTTCGCCGAAGAAGACGAAATCGGGCTTCAGCAGCCCGCCGCAGGAGCACCGTGGAGGCAAAACCGACAGGTCGACCTCGCTGGCATGATAGGCCTGAAGACACACCAGGCAAATCAGGGATTTTGAGTTGCCGTGAAACTCAAAGACTTGGGTGCTACCGGCTTCCTGGTGGAGGTTGTCGATATTTTGGGTGATGATGCGGTGTATGAGGCCATGTTTCTGCATCTCTGCCAGGAGAAAGTGGGCTTGATTGTATTTTGTTTGCTTGAAGAAATCAAAGAATATCTCCCGGATCACTTTCCACGATCCTTCAGGATCTCTCAGGAAATAGTCAATATCCAGTGATTCGGGCGGATATTTGCTCCACAGTCCGCCATCTCCGCGGAAAGGGGGAATACCGCTCTCCACGGAGATACCTGCGCCGGTATAGGCCGTTGTGAATTTTGATGCTTGAAGGATTTCAGCCGCCCGAGCAATTTGTTCGTTCATGATCGAAACAACAGGTAGTTTGGTTATTTCAGCCACCGGTCAAGCCACCGGTAGAAGGTACGCTGCCAGAGAATGCCGTTCTGGGGTTTCAGCACCCAGTGATTTTCATCCGGGAAATAGAGGAACTCAGCAGGAACCCCCCGGAGAATGGCCGCATTGAAAGCGCTCATCCCCTGGGTAAAGGCGATCCGGTAATCATTGGCACCATGGATGACCAGGATGGGGGTATCCCAGTTCTGCACATACTTATGGGGGGAAGTGGAGTAAGTCCTTTGGGCAATGGCATTTGTTTTATCCCAGAAGGGCCCGCCAAGGTCCCAGTTGACGAACCACATCTCTTCGGTTTCAAGATACTGCGCTTCGAGGTTGAACATCCCGTCGTGGGCGATGAAAGCCTTAAATCTCTTCTGGTGATTGCCTGCGAGCCAGAAAACGGAGAAACCACCGTAACTTGCTCCAACTGCGCCCAGCCGGTTGGCATCGATGTAAGGTTCCTTGCTCAAGGCATCGATGGCTGTGAGGTAATCTTTCATGTTCTGTCCGCCATAATCCCCACTGATCTGCTCATTCCACTCCCTGCCAAAACCGGGCAATCCCCGGCGGTTTGGAGCGACAATGATATAATCGTTGGCGGCCATCATTTGGAAGTTCCAACGGTACGACCAGAACTGAGATACGGTACTTTGAGGACCCCCTTCACAATAAAGCAGCGCCGGATATTTTTTGGTGGAATCGAAATGGGGAGGGTAGATCATCCATACATGCATTTGTTTGTTGTCGGTGGTCTTCACCCAACGCTGACGCACTTCGCCCAATGCCAGTTGGTCAAGTGTCTCCTTGTTCACAAAGGTGAGCTGGCTTTCAGCGCCTGTGGCAGGATCAACGGCATAGATCTCTGCAGGTTTCGACATGGAGACCTGGGTGGCGATCAGCTTGTCACCGGCAGGGAAGACCCCGGTGAAGTTGTGGATCCCTTTGGTGAGCCCGGTGATCTCTTTGGTAGAGAGGAGTAGTTTATAGATATCATCAGTTGCTTGGTAATCGCTGATGAACCAGATGGTATTATCATCACCCCATGCAAGGCGTTCGGCGTTTTGGTCAAAGTTGGCGGAGTAGTCGGTTTTTTCTTTTGAAGCCACATCCATCACAAACAACCTGATCTTGTCCGATTCGTAGCCGTCACGTTCCATGCATTCCCAGGCCAGTTTTGAGCCATCGGGTGAAAAGACCGGGTTCAGGTCATAGCCATTCATCCCTACAGTGAGATTCGTGGTTTTACCCGTTTCAAGTTGATACTGATATAAATCGGAGTTGGTAGACACAGCATATTCTTTCCCCTGCTTTTTCCGGCTGGCGTAAACAACTGATTTGCTGTCGGGGCTCCAGGTGATCTGTTCCATGCCGCCAAAAGGCCGGATGGGACTTTCCCACTTTTCATCTTTCATGATATCGATGGGATTGTTGATCTGTTTACCATCATAATCAGCAATGAAAATGTGACTGTAGGTCTCCACCCATGAATCCCAGTGCCGGTACATCAGGTCAGAAAATATTTTGCCGGTTGAAAGGGGAAGGTCTTTATTGATATCCTGCGCCGTGCTGTCGAGCTTGACTTCACTGGTGTAGAGGATCTTTTGCTGATCTGGGGCATAGGAAAATCCGGTGACTCCTTCAGGAACTGCCGATATCCGAATCCTTCCTGAACCATCGGGATTCATCTCCCATATTTGAGGAACGTCATTATCATCAATATAAACAAAACCGATTTTTTTTCCGTCCGGTCGCCAGATGGCATTGTTCTCACCTTTGGGAGTGGTTGTGAGCCGGGTGATCTCACCGCCGGCAACGGGCATTGAATATAACTCCCGGTTTCCTTTGTTTTGGGCGATGTCATAATAGGTGATCCCAAACAGAATGGCCTGGTTGTCGGGGGAGATGGCCGGTTCGGTAACCCGTCCGAAAGACCAGAGCACCTCCGGTGTCATCCGGTCGCTGTTGATCTTGATCTCCGGCTTGCCGATGACCGGTGTTTCATCTTTCTTTGAACTGTCGCACGAGGCGATGAGGATGGCTGCGGTCACTGCCAGCAGTAACATCAACGATTTTCTGATCATATGTAATGGATTTAATGATGTGCTCCTTATCAGCAAAAGTATAAAAGATCATGTTCAGTCAACGATACACGTCACCTTATACCGCAAGTTTTTAGCCTTGGTCAGGAAAACATTTACAGATCCGACCAGGATTTTTGATTCAGCCTTGACCGGGACGTGGTTCTGATCATCCGAAACCCACACAAAGAGGTCCTCGCCCCCTTTGAAGATGGTTCCTTCGACCGCCATGGCTGAGAACTTGAGACAGCGATAATGGTGTCCATCGATATTCTTGACCACCTCCTTGCCGAGGTATCTGTAATAGAGGGTAAAAATCTCATTGTTCAGGATGATGTTGATGGGGATCTTATCGCCTGGACTCATTTTGGAATAGTCGATGGATCGGGCGGCATAGGCTGCACTCATAACATCGAAGGCAGGTTTTTCAGTTTGAAGTGTAGTTTCTTTAAGTTCTTTTCCTTTTTCAGAATGGAAGGTTTTAACCGACCGCAGATTTCTGTCAAACGCGAAGCGATTGTATGCCTGATATCCGCCTTCGGAGGTTTGCTGGATGAATTCCCTGGGATACAGCCGGCAAGTGTCAACCCAGGTTTCATAAGTATCCCGCACTTTGAAAAACCAGTCCCAGGAAGAAAGGGAATGCGCCGTTGCTTTGATGTGAAAAAGGCTTTCGCCATCCTTCTCTTCCATCGCGGTGGTAAATTCCGCTTTTCCGGCCTTCACCCGGAGCAAGCCCCAGTTGTAGTAAGCATCAAACTGCATGATCTCGCCTGAACGGAAGGCCAGATTTTTGCCGAGGCATTGGGAATGAGTTGGCTGAAAGGAGAGGAGGAAGTTGATCAATAGGAACCATCTTGCAAACCGGAATAGTACGCTATATTTCCTAAGAAGGAAAAATGCTCCGGTTAATTTAGATGTAACGATCATTTTTCAAAGATAAACCTAATGAATCATTCGGCTATATTTAATAAAGAAACCCAAACAACCATAGCGGAATTGTTTTCTGAAAAGCATATTCAATATTATCTGCGGCGATATAGGCATTTTCAATCCCGGAAACTTGTTTTCGCGTTTTATTCTTTCCTCCGACCTCTATAATATAATTGCTGGAGACTCGAAAATCTCCTTTATCATCATAGGCAACCTGATAATTTCCTTTTAACTGATTCATCAGGAATGTTTCCCTTAAAGATCCTTTATTATCAAGCGAATCATTTAATGCAAACATCAGATTGGGGTTATTAAGGTAAATTTTTTGCGGTTTATTGAGTCTGCTGATTCCCCTTGTTTCTGATTGCAACAGCAGGAGCAAGTCTACCCGGGCAAGGAGATTCAAATACTTTAACAGGGTATCTCTGCTAATGCCAAGCTGTTTGCTAAGTTTGATGATGTTTGGCTTGAAGGGGACAATCTCTGAGATAACAGATAGCAGGACACGGAGATGATGAACTGAATTGTAATCAATGTTTTCGACCGAAGGAAGGTCGACTTCAAGCACATGATTGACCGTCTGCTTCAGTCGGTCAAAATAGGTGGATTCGTCTTCTATAAAATATGGATAATATCCTTTCTGAATATACTCCTCGAATAGTTTTATTGGTTTTAACTCCTTTAAGATTCCCTTAATGTAATCATCCGGATGATGCAATACTTCTTCGAGTGGTAGAACCGGGAACGGTTTATTATATTTGAATCCTATAAATTCTCTGAATGAAAGACCATGTAAATGGTAGAGAACCGCTCTCCTGCTGAGATCAGCAGTACCCTGGTAGATATTCAAAGCTGCCGAACCCGTGATCACAACTTTCAAATCTGAAAAATAGTCATAGATATTCTTGATCTCCTGTGGCCAGTTCCGGTATTTATGGATTTCATCCAAAAAAAGATATTTTCCTCCCCGTTTTACAAAATCATCGGCAAAATAAACAATCCTGTTTTTCGAGAAATACAGATCGTCCATGCTTACGTAAATCACATCTCCGGAATTTCCATGGAGGTTCTCTTTGATATATTGCAAGAGCATGGTTGTTTTTCCTGTTCCCCTGGCTCCTGTCAGCACGATCAAACGATTGTTCCAATTGATCTTATCCCATAGATATCTTTTCCGGGTTAGATTTACCGAATTTATTCTCGATGCGGAATATTGATACAACTTATCCATTTTTTGTCATATATATTATGCAAAAATAATATAAAATGTAATATAGATAATACAAAATCTGGTTTTTTTTTGATCTGAGAAGAACGAACAGTGTGGTTGGGTTGAGGAAAGCCGCAAACGGTTGTTGCTGTGGAATGGGGATGGAGAATCAGTGAGATCTACAATACATTCAGTTATTCAGTAAGACGCTATATGAAAACTATTTCTGATTTTTGTACCTCAATGGGTAAACTAACTCCGGCTTTCATTTGCCCCCTCTGCAGCTCTGATCGACTGAAACGAATCCCGTTCAGGTATCGTTTCAAAGACAGGTTTCTCTGGGGAATGCGATGCAATGATTGTGGCCTGATCTCCATTTTTCCTCGCCCTGAACCGGAAGAAATCAGGGAGATGTATGTCGCTGACTACTTCACCGGAGCTGATGGCCAGACCCACCACATGACCCGCGACTATCTCTCGGCAACTGCGGTGGCGGATAACACCAGCATGATCGAATTCATCAAGAAACACAAAGACCATGGAAAATTTCTCGAGATCGGTTGCGCGACAGGGGCCTTTCTCCATCGGCTACAAAACCATGGATTTGAGGTCAGGGGAGTTGAAATTTCCGAGTTTGCTGCCGGCTATGGCCGGGAGAAATTCGGCATTGACATCATTTCCAAACCTTTCTCCGAAGATCTGATTGGCCACGAGTTACATGAAAATGAGTTTGACATTGTTTTCATGGGTGATATCCTGGAACATCTCACCCAACCCCTCGAAGCCCTGCAAATCATTCATCGCATCCTGAAACCTGATGGGGTTGTCATCACCAAGGTCCCTGGTACCTTGAACCTTATTTCTACCCGACTGGCATTCACGCTCTACCGGCTGACGGGTAACCAAAAAACCATGACCATCCCGCCTTACCACCTCACCGAATTCATGCCTCGCACCCTTGATCGGATGTTCCATCAAGCCGGATTCTCAAAGGTGAAAATTGATCAATCCACCAAGCATCCCAAAACCATAACCTTGCGTCATTCCATGCTGGAAAACATGATCAAGCTGGCTTTTCAGTATCCCAATTACTACCTGACAAGGTGGTTTGGTGTTTTGGGTGACCGGATGATGGCTGTGGCCGGAAAATAGTTCGTTTTCTTTTACCCGCCGTTCATCCCCCTTTTTCTGTTATTCGGCGATCTTTTCTTCCGGGGTACTTGAAACCCTTGTTCATTTGCAGAAAATTTCCAGCAAATGACTTCACGCATATTTCTCTGCATCTTAAGCTGTGTTTTTCTTTCGGGTATGGTTGCTTTGGGACAAGCTGTTGACACCGTTAGCTTTTCGTTACCAGAATTGCTGAAGATGGCCGTGGATCAAAATAAATCGGTTCAGCAAGCATCCCTGGAGGCAAAAAGGGTGAAATACATGATCCGGGAAGCCCGGAGTGCAGGACTCCCACACCTAAGCGCTGGTGGACAGTTCGAACATTACCTGGAACTCCCTACGACATTACTTCCCGGGGAGATCATTGGTCAGCCCGGAACCATGATCCCGGTCAAGTTTGGAACAACCTAATCGCGGATGAGCGTTTTTCTGCCGATCACCTCGAGAAAATGTTACAGAAATACGACCCGGCTATCCAGGTGCTGGCAAAGCTACCATCAGTGGCCGAAACAGTGGAATGGTTCCATCAACACCAGGAACCCGACCTGATCTTCCTCGATATCCACCTCGAAGACGATCTCAGCTTTGCCATTTTCTATGCCAATGCCGGCATTACCTTCCTCGTTGCCCCTGACAAGATGGAATACCCCATTGACTACAGTCTGGATCAATTAACAGAACGGATGGATCCCAAACGCTTTTTCCGCATCAACAGGCAATTCCTGGTCAACCACAAAGCCATCCGGAATGTGTTCGTTTATCCCAAAAGCAAGTTGAAAGTCGAGTTGTACCCCCCTCCACAGGGTGAGGTTTTTGTCAGCATCGACAAGGTGACGAAATTCAAAGTCTGGTTTGGGTCCTGAGATAATGGTCAAACAATTGGAATCTCCTGGCCATATTTTAATATCTCAGAGACAACTGGATTTTGGGCAGTAAAATCACTTTCACTAAAAGGATGGGGTTCAATTCGAAGATCGAATTTACGTCTGAGCCTCATCAATTCAAGCTGAGCTGAAAAGGGATCTCTCAAATTCTTTATTACAATGGCGAGATCAATATCACTGTCCTCATGCTGATTATCTCTGGCATAAGATCCAAAAAGAAACGCCCTGGATAAATGATATTTTTCCTTGGGAACGGCTTTAAGGTATTCAATCAGCAGGTTTATAGTTGAGATTTTATCCATTTCCTGAGTTCTTTTATATGGCTGATCCATGTTTCAGCAAAGTCTTTTGTACAACGTTGATAAAACTCAAGTTTGTAATCCTCATATCTTGTGTTGATGTTGAATGTGGTAATTGTATCGAGCAAATCAAGTTGTTCATTTGAACAGTTGAGTTGACCAAGAATGGCCAATCTGCTGAGGTCATGTATGGGTTTGGGGTATTGACGGGTTGCCTTGACTACTATTGCCTTGAGAAGTTTCTCAATCACAAGGTGACCCAAAAAAAGAGACCAACTATAATCCTTCGAGTTAAAAAGATTACTCATTGTTTGAAAATCTCTGTCGGAACTTTCGATCCAATGATTAATACTTCTCTCATAATCAATATATTCCTTCTCTTTTTCTTCCATATGTTAATTGAGTTAATGCAAAAATACGAAGAAAACCAGATGTTGAACTTGATTTCTATTAGACAAACCGAGATAAACTCCTTAGATTAAAGCAATAATGTCTAATAATGGACTTGATCTATTACTTCCTTTTTTGCTTTTCATGTACTTTTATTCCCAGTGAGTTTGTATTTTGTTCCCTGTCTGACTGTGTAGAGCCTAATGAAATTACTTCGGCAACAATCTCAGCAATATCCTTCACCGGCACCTCCGACCAGCGGGTGAATGTTTTTTTACAGAGCGGACATGCGGTAACCAGGGAATCGGGGTTGTTTTTGGTAAGTTCGTTAACAACTTCCTGCGTGATTATATTCCGTTGAGCCTGTGATAACGAAGTATGGCCCAGACTTCCTCCGCAGCAGAAAGAGTTTTCTTTTTCAAACTTAGATTTGACCAGTTTTCCGGCTTCAGACAGAATCTTTCTGGGTTGATCAAATATTCCCGAACCCCTTCCCAACTCACAGGGATCATGGAAGGAAAACAGTTGTGTGCCGGCGGGAATTTGGAGTATTTGCCGGTCCATCAGCTCACAGATATATTCCGAATGATGCATGATCCGGATATCGAGGTGGTAGTCTTCCCGGAAAGCTTTCAGGCAGATTGGACAGGACAGCAGCAATATCCTGGCTCCACTGCCCTTGATCAGCGCCTCGTTTTTCCGGACCAGTTGCTGGGCTTCTTCCAGCCTGCCGGTCATCATCAGCGGCCGACCGCAACAGATCCCTTGCTCGTCGATGAAGTGGTATTTGACCTTTGCATGTTCCAGGATGGCGATCATCGCCTTTCTGATTGCCGGTGTAAGATGTGTCATGCAGCCGGCAAAGTAGGCCACGTCAGCTTTACGCCGGGTATGGTTGGCGGGAAGGTAGGAAAAATCAGACTTAAAAGAAGTTGAAAATGTTGCCCTTTTTGCGATCCGGATGGCTGTTGTGTTGATCTCCACGGGGCAAGCGGCCGTGCACCGGTCACACAACAGACAGGCATCGGTCAAATCGCCAGAGAGCGATCTCTCCCGGATGGCGCGGAAAAAATAAGTTGGCGTATTGAAGTGTATATCCGCTGTATGAAGCTGGCATTTGTCAATACAAACACCGCATCGTGAACAGGAGTAGACCTCCAGTTCCGAGAAAGAAGAATAGACCTTGGTGGAATGGATCCCAAAATGCCGGAGGTAGATCAGCAATATTTCCGCAGGGATGTGCATATACCTTGAAAAAGGGACTGCAACGAAGAATGCGCCAAGGGAGATGGAATAGAGCCACCAGGCTGGATAGGATAACTGATCTGTCGGCAGAAAAGCAGCCAGGAATTGCCCGACATTTTCTGTCATGAATCCTCCATTGTGATGTTGCGCTGCCGTAAGGCTTTCGGCAAAAAGACGGAGCGGAAAGATCAACCATAGGGTGATCAGTGCGATCTTGTCCCCGACCTTCAGATTTGTCGTCCGGCGCATGCCGAAAATCCGGGAGGTCATCCTCTTGATCAGCGCCAGAAATACACCGGAGAGAACCATGAGCAGCAGAAAATCCATCAGGTTGGTAAAGCCGCCATAGAACGGGATGGTCTCTTTTTCAGTCACAAAAAACTTCAGGAAGATAGGAAAATAGGGCATGTTGAGATGTGCCCCGGTATGGAGGCGGGATTCGACATTTCCCAGGACGATTAGCAGAAACCACCCAAAGGCGAGGCTCATGTGCATATATCCCAGCAAAGGATTGGCTTTGAACATCTTCCGGTGAATCAGGCTTTCCATGAATACCTCATTGCCGGCATGGAGAAACTTCCGGCTCAGCATGCCATGCCGGAAAAGGACCTTCTCGCGCATGTTCAGGCGAATCAGCCACTGGGCGAACTTGTAAATGATGAGAACCACCAGGAACAGGAACCCCAGCATGAAGGGAAGGACGAATGGGTCATAATTCCTCATACCCTGTCGCTTTTAATGCCTCATGAATGGCGATGATGACATGTCTTGTGTTTACCCCTCTCGGGCAGGCCAGATAACACTTTCCACAGAGCATGCATCGCCGGATCTCTTCCCGGAGTTCCTTGATCATCCCGCGTTGCAGATATATATTGATCCGGCGGAGACTGATAGTCGTCAGATTTCCTGCCGTACAGGTGGCGGCACAGCTTCCACAGGCGATGCAGAGGTTGTAAGATGGTTCTGACTGCCTCACCAGTTCCAGCAATGACAGGTTTGCGTTGTCCAGGTCGATCTGCCGGTCAGGATGGATGCCATATCCCCACTTATCCTTCTTCATAGCCCCCGGGTTACTTGGTCTTCAGGTACTGATCGATCTGCAGGGCGGCAGAGCGGGCATCGGAGAGGGTGGTGGCAATACATTTCGGTCCTGTGACTGCGCCGGCAAGAAAAATACCGGGAACACCGGTCTCATTTTGACTTATATGCCCGTCGATTGGAAGCACGAAACCATCCGAACCGATATTGATTTTCAGCATACCAGCCAGGCGCTTTGTTTCGGGAGAAGGCATGAAACCAACCAAAAGCACCAGCAAGTCGACGGTCACCTTCATCGGTTTGCCGGTGAGGGTATCTTCGACTTTGCACTGAACTTTTCCCTGGTCTTCGTAGACCTCTGAAAGACGTCCCCGGATAAAGGTGATCCCTTGTTGCTGTGCCTCGATATAGAGTTCTTCAAAATGCCGGTCGAACATCCTGATGTCCATATAGAAACTGTAAACTTTGGCAGCTGGCATCATCTCTTTCACTTCAATGGCCTGCTTGACACCGGTCACACAACAAACCTTGGAGCAGTAAACATTTCCCGCTTTCTCGTCCCGGGAGCCTACACAGTGGACAAATGCAACCTTCTGCGGTGCCTGGCCATCAGCCGTGGTGATCTTTCCTTCTTCCCTGAATATCCGCTCCAGGTCGGCAGATGTGATCACATTGTCGTAGATACCATAGCCGTATTCTTCTTTTTTCCGGGCATCAAATAACTCAAATCCGGTGGCGAGCAGGATGGCATCCGCGCGGATCGCTTCTCCATTGGTCAATACAACAGCGTAGCCGTCAGGAGAAGTGTCGATAGATTTGATCCCGGCTTCCGTGATTATCGAGACTTTTTCATCCATTTTCTTCCGGATGAAATCCATTACCTCCGATCCCTGACGCCGGTTTGGAAAGAGCCTGTCCCATTTGCCCACATGGCCGCCAACAGCCTTTTCTTTTTCCAGCAATACGACCTGGTGTCCCATTTTTCCAAGGAACCCGGCAGCTTCCAGCCCGGCAACTCCGCCACCAATGATCACTACCTGTCTCATGACTCTTTGTAGAACTTGAGGAAATGAGGCGCTTCGGGGCGACCCAGATCCCTGCCATCTTTTCCAAGGAATTTTTTCGAAGGATCGTAAGGGATGCCGATTTTATCAAGCAAAGGCTCAACAGGAACCTGGTGTACCTGCAAACCCAGATCCCAGGGATCATAACCCAGCACAAGTCCGGCAAGTTCCTCATACGTCAGCACCGGAATCCCATGTCCGTTCTCACCATATGTTTTCCCTTCCATCTCGCTGATAGCATATTGCCAGCGATCAAGGAACATGGGGCAACCCGGGCAGTTGGTGAGAATGGCATCCGGATGGTAAGGCTCCATCGATTCGAACTTCTTGCGGGAACACGCAATGGAGTAACCCCGGTTAGCCCGGACAATGTATTGGCGGAAACCAAATCCGCAACAATGTCTCCGTTCAGGATAATCCACAACTTTGCCGCCCCAATCTTCAATCATCCCTACCAGCACATAGGGGTACTCTGCGCCGCCAATCCCACGGTGTGGAAACATCTTGGAATAGTGACAACCGATGTGCTCGACGATCTTCAATGGTTCACCGGTTTGATGATGAACCAGGCGGTACTTTCCCTTTGCAACTATTTCTTTTCTGAATTTGTAGATGATATCGCCGGTATGTGCCAGGTTTTTCGGTTTGATGAAGTCCCTGCCGGTGGCCTCTTTCAGGTACTGGTGCGCCCTGGCTTCCGTTTCGGGGAAATGCTCCCAGGTTTCAAGGATCTCTGAATAGATGCCAAAGGAGGTGATGCAGGAAGAAACGAAGTGCTCATACCCTGCTTCCGTCATCAGGGCAAATTGTCTGGCTACAACAGTCATCATGGTTTCGAACGGGACTATTTCAGTGTGGTATCCAATACCTGTACATGAGGTATGGGCAGCATTCTCGAAAAGATCCTTTTTCAACTCTTCTCTAAGGATCTTTTGAAATGCCCATTCTGATCCGGGGAAAAAATTCTGCCGGACACAACTCCTGACGTAAAAATACTTGTCTTCAGCGATTTCTTTCTGGTAGTCTTTCCAGATGTACTCTTTACCTTCCTTCTTCATGGAGCCAGGTGTTGACCGTTATCTGTTGTATAGATATAGTTAAAGTATTCGTTCTCATTGGTTTCATCGAGTTCCATACCCATCTCTTCAGCTTTTTCCCTTGAGAATTGCTCGATAAGTTCAAACCGTTTTGTACCCCCCGTCACATCAAATATCTTTTTGATCTCATCAATCGATTCCTGCGGGATCCTTCTTAGAACACCTGTACCTGGTCTGTTCAGGTTCGCTCCAAGCCGGTCCATCACATCATCAATATGACTGAACTCCCATTCCCAGATGGGACCTTGTTCCGGATGTGCATCCGGAAGAATGCCAGACGGATACAGGCAGTAACCATGTTTAAGGATCCAATCACCTATCGTTCTTTTGATGGCCAGTTGCTGCCTTCCTTTTTCTGATTCTGTGAAATAACCGAGATCCTGTGATACCGATCGAAGCACCGTGATCAGTAATCCCGGAGCATTTCCCCGCGGGCACCGGGTCTTGCACGACATGCATTCTCCACAATACCAGATGGATTCGCTTTTTAGCAAAGTTTCTATCTGTTCATCATCACGGCTTTGAAGGATAACAGCGATATTCCGGGGCTGATAGTTATAAAACTCCGCCGCAGGACAGATCGCTGTGCATGTTCCACAATTGATGCATGATTTCAACCCCTCCTGAAAACGAACATCTTCCGCAAGCCGGTCATATAGCTTACCCATACATCTTCAATAGTGGCGTAAAAGTAGAAAAAAAGACAATGAAAACAGGAAGGTTAACGGCATCGTCAGATAAAATGTGGGAAGAGAAACCACTCATTTTTACGGTAGTTCAAACTTATTACAAATTGTTCTGTAAGGCCCAGTTTCCTGGCGACCTTTTCAAGCCTGGTCAAGTCTGATTCGGTCCCTGTCATCTTAACCTCAAAAGCCATTTTTCCATCAAGTATGGCATCTATTTCAGCTGTATTCCTGTAATTGAAAAAGGAGACCCGGCCGTATTCTTTTAATTGGTTAATCACCGTATTCTCAAGCAATTGGGATTCATTGACCTTACCGATATAGTTTAACAGTCCCTGATCTGTAAAATATACTTTTTTCCCACCGGCAACAGAGCGATCAATTCCCTTTGAATATCTGGGTAGCAAATGGAGCAGAAATAGTCCTTGTAACAACTCAAGATAATGATATAGCTTCCCTCGTTGAACACCGAGTTCCGAAGAGATCCGGGTGATATCGAGCAGGGATCCGACCTTGGGAACAAGCAGTAAAATCAAATCACGCAATTCACGCATATCCTTGTAGTCCGACAGTATTCGAATATCTTTTTCAAAAAAGGAGGTAAAAATATTCTTAAGGATCAGCTTCTTTGTTTCAGGACTTTCGGTTGTGACTACTTCCGGAAATCCACCATATTCAAGAAACTCCCGAAATTCATTGTCAAGCGAGTGATAGGCATGAAGATCTGCTGTAGAAAGAGATAGTAATGGCGGATGATGGATCAATTCATCATAAGTAATCCTGTCATGAAAATACAATAACTCACTAAAACTCAAAGTCGATAATTGGAATAGGAACTTTCGGCCGCTTAACGATTCTGGGAAGAGATTTCTCAGATAAAATGATGAAGAACCGGTCAGAAAGAACTTGACGCCAAAATGATCAATCAAATACTTGATGACACTTGTAATCTTCGGATAGTTCTGAATTTCATCAATGAATACATAGAGCCGGTCTCCTTTGGTTAACCTTTTCAGGTTCGCATGGATTGAACGGAAATCAGTATGCTCGAAAATCAATTGATCAAGTGGATTATCCAGATCAAACCAAAGTTTACTATCCGTCTCCAGGGAGTCAAATATCTGTCGCAATAATGTTGTTTTCCCAACCTGACGCATCCCAGTCACAACGATCGCATTCTTATGATGGAAGTATGGCTGGATATCTGCATATAATTTCCGATATTTCATTTTTGTTTAAAAATATTTACAAAATTACGCAAATATGAATAAAATCATACACAAAAGTAATAGAAATTTCAATAGGGAAAATATCTGAACCAGGATACTCCTTTGCTCCCTGGCTTAAAGCAGTCGATTCCCTTACTCAGGGCAGGGATGATTTGAACTCTCCGTAGCGTGTTTCGAATACTTGTCCGTGAACGCCACCCTGAGCCATAAACTCCTCGTTGATCTTCGCTAACCGGTCTTCCGGTGATGGATGCGTACTCAGGAAAGTTGGCGGATGCGGTTGGTTACCCATGATCTCGAAGAAGTCTCCCAGACTGGCAGCATCATATTCGGTAGCATACATATACCTGACAGCATACTTGTCAGCTTCGTATTCATTGCCTCGGGAGAAGGCGAGGGTGGACAACCCCGAGGCAAGACCGGCGGCAATTTCAGCGATCTGTGATGGATTCTGCCCCAGCACGATGCCCAGCAGAATGTCAATCCCATAAACCAGGGTGAGTTGGTCGGTCGAATGCCTTCGATCGGCATGGGCCATCTCGTGGGCCATCACACCGGCAAATTCTGCCTCATTGTTCAACAGCTTGATGATACCCGAGTAGAAATACATATTTCCTCCCGGAAGGCAAAACGCATTGATGGTCGTATCGTTCCGGATAATCCTGCACTTCCATTGAAACCGGCTGCCGTAGGTCAGTTGTCCGGAAGCAAGGATCGTGTTTCGTATCCGGTAAAGATGCTGGTATGCGGTGGCGTATTGCACCGAATCAAGAACCGGAAATTGCTGGGGATCCGACAGGATCTCCTGATCAACCTGGTTCCCAAGGGCGATATCATCATTCACAGAAAAAATGTTGATGCTGGAATCATCTTTCGAGCAACCGGAAAAGACCATCGACAGGATCAATCCAATGAACAGGAAATGCTTTGCTTTCATAGGGATCATATTTTTATGTAAAAATACGCAATAAATAAAAACGCTGTGAAATCATTATATAATGTATTTCACAGCGTTTAACGGGAAAATTGGCCTGCCTCTCAGGGAATGACAGGGATTGCCGTTAGTTGTCCCTGAAAGGCTACATCATCAGGGTTGAATAGTCCCTACGAAGTTTGAACTATTATTATCCGTAAGCCCAAGGTCATTGGAATCAATGGACCCATCCCCATTGATATCGGTTACAAGGTAGCCCATCATAAAGGAGCCGGCATCATTGTCAATATCTCCCATGTCGCCTGAATCAACAGCTCCGTCCTGGTTTTCGTCGCCACAATAGATTGCAAAAACGTTTGATGAAACGAATATCAGGTTATTTCCATAGGCTGAAGCCGCCGAAGTTGACATATCATACAGGATAGGCGTTGAGATCAGATTGACGGGACCGGCAGTCCATGTTTCAATGCTGTTCCGGTGCTTGATCACAATGAAGTAATTCCCGCTGTGAATAGAAGGAATGGTGATCTGGCAGGTTCCGTTCACATCGAGGTTTCCGGTGTAAGGTGATCCAATGATCCCATATGGGGCAGTGGCATCATGAAGTGCAACCGAAATCTGATCGGCAGTACTTCCTGGGAACTGATCTCCAGATTCATTCTGTGCCTTGTGCATGAGTCCTTCGCCGATATATAAACCTTCGAGGTAGATCTTCAGGTTGAGTGTGATGAGGGCAATGCCATCCTGCACAACAGAGACGACAACCGGTGAAACACCTGATGCAGATACTGTGATTTCAGCATCCCTTTGGGCAACCTGATTATTTGCCAGGTAGTCAGCCGTAATTGTTGCGTTTCCTGAACCGCCCGGAGTTACGGTACACCAGGTCTGGTTACTCGAAGCAGTCCAGTTGGTGTTCGAGGTAACATCAAAAGTTGTATTTCCGGCAACTTCTCCAACATAGCGGACGGCCGGCAAAACAGTAAGATAATTTCCAACCTGGATATTCAGCGAATAATCTTCTACCTGTCCATAGGCGAATGTTTCGCATGGGGTCGGATCTGAGTAATATTTCAGGGATATCCTCATCCGTGTTGTACCTGTGAGTGCCTCGGTCGGAATGGTAATATCCAAGGACATGGTTCCAGGTCCAATTACCTGACCCAGATCAAACGATTCATTGGCATCCGTGAAATCGCAATCCTGGTTCCAGTCGATGAAAGCCCAGCAATTTTCTGTGAAGGTAGCGGTCTGATCACAGGTTACAGAAAGGTTATAAAGCACTCCTTGACTGACATCCGTGGAAATGGTGGTGAAATTCTCATATCCTGCTGTGCCTGTCGTTGTATTGTTGATCGTATTGAATGTCACGTTGCCGATCCACTCTTCGGTAGCATTATTGGATGTTGAGCTACAATAGGAGCAAAGCTCGGCATCGATGTAATCTGTTTTTGTCTCTGTATCTGTTCCGAAAGCATTTGTTGCCGTCAATGAAACGGTATAAAGCCCTGTTCCAGTAAACTGAACCACCGGATTCTGTGAATTGGCATTTGTTCCATTCGTATAAACAACAGTATTTGGCGTGAAACCCCAGGTCCAGCTTGTAGGTCCACCGGTTGTCAGATCAGTGAAGGTAACGTCTGTATTGATGCCAGGGTTCACATTGCTCGCCGAAAAGTCAGCTACAGGAGGTATTGAAGGGTTATAACAGGAAATGGCAGCCGACCATCCAGTATAGGTAACACTATAATCAGAGGTCCAATAAAAGGTCAACGCGCCCGAAGTATTTGATGCGGTTACAACCCCTGGGCTTGTTGTACCCGAATAGGAACCGATCAAAGGTGCGGAAGTACTGGTTCCATTATAGATACGTAAATAATCATACCCGGACTCCGTAGAGAATGAATTGAATGTAAACCGGATCATGTTTCCTGAGGTGGAGGGATAAAAAGTTTCCGTAATGGTTTCATTATTCTGATAGCTTCCACTTGATCCTCCGGTGTCATAAAAATTCCCACTACAGGTAGTTACCGTCCCATTTGCAATGATGTATTCCGGATTGCCCACGGTAATATAGTTGGTCTTGGTTTCAGTATCTGAACCAAATGCATTTGTCGCAGTGAGGGATACCGTGTAGCTTCCCAACGCTGAAAATTGAACTTCTGGATTTTGTGAATTGGCGTTGGTTCCGTTCACAAAGGTGTAGGTATTTGGGGTGATGGTCCAACTCCAGGAAGTGGGTGTGTTGGTAGAGAGGTCAGTGAGGATAACGCTTTGTCCGATACCTGGTGAGACCGAAGAAGCTGAGAAATCAGCAACGGGAGGCAAGGAAGGTGCGATACAGGCGATGCTGGCAGACCAACCGGAGGAAACAACACTTCCATCCGATGTCCAATAGAAGGTCAATGCACCTGATCCATTCGAAGCTGTTACAACACCCGGACTGGTTGTGCCGGAGTAACTTCCGATCAACGGAGCCGAGGTGTTGATGCCATTGTATATTCTCAGGAAATCATACCCTGACTCGGTGTTGAAAGTATTGAAAGTAAACCGGATGGAGTTACCAGACGTGGCCGGATAAAAAGTTTCGGTGTAACTCTCATTGTTCAGGTAGTTTCCTGATGATCCGCCTGAATCATAGAAGTTTCCGGTACAGGTAGTCACGGTTCCATTGGAGATGATATATTCCGGGGCACCGGCAGAGATGTAGTTTGTCTTTGTTTCATTATCTGAACCATATGCATTGGTGGCAGTAAGGGAAACGGTATAAAGTCCGATAGCATTGAATTGCACCTGTGGGTTCTGGGAATTGGCATTGGTCCCGTTTACATAGGTCACTGTGTTGGGGGTAAAGACCCAATTCCAGGAGGTAGGCACATTGGTAGAAAGATCGGTGAAGGTCACGGTTATGCCAACTCCAGGGGTAAGATTGGAAGCAGAGAAATCGGCTACGGGAGGATTGGTCGAGGAATAGCAATCGATGCTTGCCACCCATCCGGTTGAGATAACGCTGACATCGGAAGTAAAGTTGAAGGTGAGGGCTCCGGAGGTATTGGATGCCGTAACAATGCCTGGTCCGGTGGTCCCATGATATGTTCCGATAAGAGGAGCCGCAGTACTTGTCCCATTATATATCCGGAGATAATCATATCCAGATTCTGTGCTGAATGAGGTGAAATTGAAACGTACCATGCTCCCGGGGGTGGAAGGATTGAATGTCATGGTGAAGTTCTCACCGTTCTGGTAACTGCCGGTCGGACCGCCTGAATCATAGAAATTGCCGGTGCAGGTGGTAACATTTCCATTGGTCATATTGAATTCCGGTGGCGACACGGTGATGTAACCTGTCCTGGTTCTGGTATCAGTTGATCCCGGCTTCGTAACGGTAAGGGTTACATCATAAGTTCCGACAGTATTATAAGTGATGGCAGGCGGTGTCTGACCAACATAGGAGGAGGGGGTACCTCCCGGGAAAGACCACGTCCAGGTTGTTGGATTACAGGATGAATTGTCTGTGAAAGTCACTGAATTTCCGACAACCAGGGTAGTTGGAGTCCCTGTAAAATCGGCGATGACATTCTTAACGGTAATGTACCCGGTTTTGGTTTCCGTATCATTGTTGGTTCCATCGGAAACCGTCAGCGAAACATCATAGGTTCCAGGTGTGCTGTATGTAATTGTTGGGGGATTCTGGCCATTATAGGAGCTGGGTGTGCCTCCCGGAAAGCTCCAGTTCCAGGATATCGGATTACCCGTTGAACTGTTCGTGAAAATGACCCCTCCTCCAGAACAAACCGTGGTAACATTGGCTGAAAAACTGGCGTTTAATCCGAGTTCATAAGGCGAGACATAAGTCATATAAATACCTCCCCGGTTATCAGTCCAACAGGGGTATACTTTCCCGCCTTTCGAAGTAATACCCAGGTAATCACCCATATATCCTCCGGCAAGACCAGGAATAGCTGCCGGTGTGAATGCAACATCACTCACCTTGAAATCCGACCATGTATTGCCGGCATCCGTTGAATAGGCTGAATACACTTCACACTGAGTGCTGCTAACATTGCGGTCATCATAAAAGACCACACTCAGAACCCCTGTTTCCGGATCACAGCTGATCCAGGGGAAATACGCTTCCTTACCGGCTGTATTAGGCCCTTGATTGACCCTGACCGGTGTTGACCAGGAAGTTCCTCCATTGGTTGAACGGATCATGTAGACGCTCTTGTTGGTTCCGGTATTCACCCCGGGAACCCCAACATTGGTCCAAACAATATAGATGTTACCACTGTTTGGCCCATTGCTGATATCTACCGCCATGACAGGAAATGAGTTAACCCTGTGGTTTTTGGATACAGCGGTTGTCCTGATACCCTTGATATTTGAGATGATCCGTGTGGCAGTCTGATAACTAGCCCCGCCGTTGGTCGATTTGGCAAAACCTATCGCCGATTCGTCCGTTGGCCATCCATCGTATACAGCCCAGGCAACATAAACTTCTCCATTGGGACCTGTCTGGACGTTAACGCCCTGGTTGTGGCTCCCTGCATTGATTGCAGCACTGATGTTCAATGGTGAACTCCATGTAACGCCATCATTGGTCGATCGCGAAATTTTTATTTCCGTGTCGTCAGTTCCCCCAAAGTCAGTCCAGGCACAGTAAAGATTCCCTTCATTGGGACTGGTGGACTTATTGTCGATCCACATGTGGTTCTTGTCAGCCAATGATCCTGGATTGGGTGCAATGGTCGCCGCTGTCCAGTTAACGCCATTATCTGAGTAAGACACTCCCTGTCCGCCCGGATCACTGATATAATTAACATATTGACGACCGGAAAGACTGATAGCTGTTGTGGGATCTCCGGAATTGGCCCCACCTGCTCCTAATGGCGATCCTCCCCAGGTTGTTCCGCCATTCGCAGATTGAAAAAAGTTGGCTCCGTAAAGATCTCCAACTGATCCTCCGCTCCAGGAAGTGGAGTTATTGGAATTTAAAAGATACTGCGCATTATTGGGATCGACAAAAACCGAATTCTCACTCTCCGTGACATTGGTAAGATTGGTGACAGGAATATCGGGTGAGTTCGTTGTTTTCACACCATTGACCGTGATCTTGGTTCCCCTGTAAATGGCAGGCTCGATAGGAACCTGCGGATTGTAGGGCGTCAATCCTTCTGCAGCTTTTTTCATCCAGTACCGCATATTGTCCACACGGGTATCAACCTGCTCATTAACAGGTTGTTTGGACGATTTGACAGTTGCTTGTTGTGCCTGAGCGCCCATGACCAGGATGAAGGCCATAATGACTACGAATAAGATACTTTTTTTCATGTTGTTAGGATTGTTGCGTTTTGTTGAATGTGTTAATACTTTAAGGAGTTATGACAATAATAAAATTGCTCGCATTGTTCTCGGTCGGAGCCAAATCATTGGAATCGATGACGCCATCGCCGTTGATGTCGGTTATCAGATATCCCATCATGAAAGCGCCGGAGGCGTTGTCAATATCTCCCATATCCATACTGTCGACAACCCCGTCCTTGTTGGCATCCCCGCAGAAGATGGCATACACGCTGGGATCTACATGACACAGGTTGTTGCCGTAAGCCGAGGTGGACTGCAGGGAGAAATCGTAGAGAATCGGCGTTGACACCAGGTTAACGGGGGCAGCAGACCATATTTCAATGCTGTTGCGGTGGCTGATGGCAATGTACCTGGCGCCGCTGTGAA